>JBEICA010000057.1:0-15818 GCA_040373665.1 Burkholderiales bacterium
AAGATCCACGCCAGCGGCACCATCGTGATGATGGCGTAGAGCACCACGACGAAGGCCGCCAGTCGCCGCGACCTGGGGCCGGGCTCGACGATGGAGTGCGCGTGACTGATGCCGCGGCTCATCGGTTCTTCACCCGGTTGAGGGCCTTGACGTAGATGTTGGCCAGCCCGAACACCGTCACGAAAAGAATGATCGCGAATGCCGACGAGTAACCGGTGCGCCACTTCTCGAAGGCTTCGCGCTTGAGGGTGATGGACGCCACCTCGGTCGTGGAGCCCGGCCCGCCGTTGGTCAGCAGGTTGACCAGATCGAACATCTTGAAATTCTCGATGCCGCGGAACAGCACCGCGAGCATGATGAAGGGCAGCGCCATGGGCAGCGTGATGGTCCAGAACTGGCGCCACTCGGACGCGCGGTCCACCTCTGCCGCTTCGTAGATGTAATTGGGGATGGACCGCAGGCCAGCGAGGCAGATGAGCATGACGTAGGGCGTCCACATCCATGTATCGACCAGGACGATCGCCCACGGTGCCAGCTTCACGGATCCGATCATTTCGAAGGATGACGGTTCCATGCCGGTGAAGAAGGACACCACGTAGTTGAACAGGCCGATCTGCGGCTGGTAGAGGAAGGCCCAGAAATTACCCACCACCGCGGGGGACAGCATCATGGGGATGAGGATGACGGTGGTCCAGAACCCGTGGCCACGGAAACGGCGGTCGACCAGCCACGCGAGCGCGAAGCCGAGCAGCGTCTGGAGCACGATGGTCCAGAACACGAAGTGCGCCGTCGCCTGCATGGACGCCCAGATATCCGGGTCGGTCAGGATGTCGGCGAAGTGGCGGATGCCCACGTCCATCACCTCGGCGTTCGGTCTGTTCGCCCGGTAATTGGTGAAGGACAGACGGATCGTCCAGATCAGCGGAAAGATGTTGATCGCGAGCAGCAGGACGATCGCCGGCGAGATGAACAGCCATGCTATCGCCTTGTCCGACAGGCCGCGTACCGCGCGCGCCAACGGTTCGGGCGTGGCTGCGGCGGCGCTGTCTGCGAGTGTCGGCTTGGTGGCTTGCTTCATGTTGCGGGCTGGGGTGCGGCGGCGGGGCGGGTTGCGTCCTGACGCGCCCCGCCGCCGATGGCCTTACAGCTTGCCTTCTTCCTTGAACACCTTCTGCCAGTCCTTGATCAGGCTGTCGAGGGCCTCTTTCGCGGTGCCCTTGTCGGCCACCACGTAGTCGTGGAGGCGCTTCTGCATCGCCTGCAGGAGTTGTGCGTAGGCAGGCTCCTGCCAGAAGTCCTGCACACCGTTCATGGCCTTGAGGAAGTCGGCCGCGAACGGGGCGGTCTTGGCGAACCCGGGATCACCCAGGACTGCCTTGTGGCAGGAATAGCCGCCGAGCGCCCACCACTTCTTCTGGATGTCAGGCTGCGCGAACCACTTGATGTACTGCAACGCCGCATCCTTGTTCGGCGAGTATGACACCACGGAGATGCCCTGACCGCCGAGTGTGGAGGCCTCGACTTTCTGCCCGGGATTGACGAAGAAGCCGATACGCTCGCCGCCGACCTTCTCGTCCTTGTAGAGGCCCGGGAAGAACGCGAACCAGTTCATCATCATCGCCACCTGACCCGACTTGAAGGCGTCCAGCCCTTCCTGCATGTAGGCGTTGGTGTAGCCCGGCGGGGTGCAGCACTTGTACAGCGACTTGTAGAACTCGAGGCCCTCGACCGCGTCCTTGGAGTTGACGAAGCCTTCCATCGAGTAGGCCTTCTTGGGGTCGTCGTACTTGAATCCCCAGGAGTAGAGCGCGGAGGTGGCGCCCATGGTGATCCCCTCGGAACCCCGCTCCGTGAAGATGGCCGCGCCGTAGACCTTCTTTCCGTCGACCGTGCGGCCCTGGAAGAACTCGGCGATGTCCTTCATCTCCTTCCAGGTCTTGGGAGCCGCGAGATCGCGGTTGTATTTCTTCTTGAACTCCGCCTTCAGCTCGGGCTTGGCGAACCAGTCCTTGCGGTAGACCCAGCCGTTGGCGTCGCCCATCGCAGGCAGGGCCCAGAAGTTGGGCGAGCCTTTCGGCCAGGTGGAGTAGGCATACACGGTGGCCGGCGCGAAGTCCGACATCTTGATGCCGTTCTTGTCGAAGAAATCGTTCAGCTTCACGTAGTGCCCGTTTTCCGCCGAGCCGCCGATCCACTGGCTGTCGCCGATCATCAGGTCGCACAGCTTGCCCTTGGAATTGAGTTCGTTGAGCATGCGGTCTGCGAAGTTCGGCCATGGGACGAATTCGAACTTCATCTGGATCCCGCTCTTCGCTGTGAAGTCCTTCGACAGCTCGACCAGCGCGTTGGCCGGATCCCACGCCGCCCAGCACAGGGTGATCGTCTTCGAATCAGCAAGGGCCGGTGACGCAGCCGCGAACATCGCGGCCGCGGCCAGAGCGCCGGCTACGCCATTCAGCTTCTTCATGTCTAGCTCCTCCTTCACGTGATTGGACATCACCGTCACCGTTCTGCAGCACCGCTCATTACCGTGCAGTGCAGCAAAAATACTAAACATACCGACAGTGACGCGTTGCAACACGCCCTTGGGAAGGCGCGACGACGCGTGTTTAGCGTAACGGAAGATAACTAAACATTGCAAGCAACAGCAGGGAATGTCCTTGGGAAGCGTGTACGTGAGGCGTCAGCGTGCGGCCGAGCGGGGACGGAGCATCCCTCCGGGGCCCTCGGCGATGCACGGCCGCCGCCGCGCGCGCCGAGGTCGGCGCGGGGTGGAGGCGTCGCGCCCGACCATCGGGAGGAGGTTCGGTCTGGCGTCGGCGCAGGTGTTGCCGTCTGATTGATCTCCATCAATGAGATGCGCGGAATCCCATTCAGAATATGCTTGTCCTGGCGGAACCTTTGGAGAAGAGCGCAGTGTCGGGTCGGCAGGAAGCGATGGAGGGGAGCGGGGCGTTGGCCGTGGTGGAGGCGGCCTCGCGCGCCGGTGTGGATCGGTTCTCGATTCTGTTCGAGCAATGCCCGCTTGCCATGGCGTTGCACGACGTCGACGGGCGCATCGTCCGATGCAATGGTGCGCTCGGCGAGATGCTCGGTTATGCTGGGGATGCATTGGTCGGTCGCCGCTGGCGCGACCTGCTGCATCCCCGGGAAGTCGATCAGGACCTCGCCTGGCGCCACAGGGTGCTGTCGGGAGATGTCGGCAGCGTGCGCTTGGACCGGCTGTACCTTCATCAGGCAGGGCATGCGATCTGGGGCCGTGAATTCGCCTGCGTCAGCCCTCACGGGCACGGCGAACACCTGCTCTCCATCTTCACCCAGCTCGCGGCGCGCGGCGCGAGCGAGCCGGCGCTGCGCCGCGGGTCTGCCGGGAGCCAGCGCTTCAGCGACGAGCTCCAGCGTCAGGTGGTGGCGCGCACGGCGGAGTTGCGCGCGATCGTCGACAGCGCCTTCGAGGGGGTCGTGATCTGCGAGGCGGACGGCGTCGTGGTGTCGGCCAATCCCGCCGCCTCACGGATGCTGGGTTACCAGGACCAAGAGATGGTGGGCCGGGAATTCGCGCTGGTGCTGAACGGGCGTGAGTCCTTTTCGGACCTGTGCGCGCGCCCGGGGCCCTGCATCATCGCGTACTGCAATCGTGAGGATCAGCACATCACCCTGGAGTGTTCCCTGCGGCGGATCGATGGCGATGCGCGTGGTCGTGTCGTGGCCTTGTTGCGAGACGTGTCTCGCGAGAGGCGTCTGGACGCGCAACTGCGTGAGCGTGTCGCCGAGGCTGCCGCGCTGCAGCGCTGGCGTACCGCGGGAGAGCTGGCCGGGGTGCTGGCTCACCGCCTGAATCAGCCACTTGCCGCCATCGTCAGCTTCGCAGAGGCTACGACCAAGCGCCTCTCGCGCGGCGAGGCCTCGACCGACAAGGTACTGCAGGCGTTGGGGGACATCGCTGCGCAGGCGCGACGCGCTGCCGATGCCATCCACGAACTGCGCGCATTTCTGGGTGGGGCGCACGCCCCCATGCTGCCTGGCGATATCAGCGACGTGGTGCGTCAGGTGCTCGAGCTGACGAGGATGCTCGCGGTGGAGGCTGATGTCGCGATCCATGCCCGGTTGGGTGAGGGGCTTCGACCGGTGATGATGCGCCGGGGACAGATTGAGCAGGTGCTGCTCAACCTTCTCGACAACGCCCTCGAGTCGATCGCCGAGACACCTGCAAGGAAGGGAAGCATCGAGGTGGTCACGGCTGCGGACAGTGATGACGGCGTGCTGGTCACCGTCCTTGACAGTGGCCCTGGATTCGATCCCGCCAGGACGGCACAGGCGTTCGAGGCCTTCCACACCACGAAGCCTGGCGGCATTGGCCTCGGCATGTCGATCGCCCGGTCCATCGTCGAAGAGCACGGCGGGAGAATCTGGGTGGAGCCCGGGCAGGGCTGCGTCCGGTTCACCCTGCCGACGGTGCCATGATTCCAGCCGTCTATCTGGTCGACGACGACGAGGCCGTGCGACGGGCGGTGTCCGATCTCCTGGAGGCGGACGGCCTCGTTGTAAGGTCATTTGCCGCGGCCGAGGAGTTGTTGGCGGGCTGGGACTCCAACTGGAGAGGGTGCATCGTGCTGGACCTGAGGCTGCCCGGCCTCGATGGCCTGCAGACCCAGCGGGCACTGCACGCGAAGGGTGTGCGCCTGCCCATCATCTTCCTCACCGGGCACGGTGACGTCCAGCAATCCGTCCGGGCCATGAAGGCGGGGGCCTTCGACTTTCTGCAGAAGCCGGTATCGGCGGATGTCCTCGTACCAAGGGTGTTCGCCGCCATCGGGGCCGACGGCATTCGTGCCGCCGGTGAACTCGAACGCACGCGGGCGGCCGAGCGCCTGCAGCGCCTGACCGCGCGGGAGGCGCAGGTGCTCGCTCACCTGCTGGACGGCAAGGCGAACAAGGAAGTCGCAAGCGCCCTCGGCATCAGTCCGCGCACGGCGGAGGTACACCGACGCAACATCCTGCAGAAGACCGGTGTATCCGGACTGCTCTAACTGGGTGTGATGACCCGCCGGGTGAACGACCACGAATGACGCAGGCCGGCGATGGCGCAGCGCCGGCCGGGTCGGATGGGTCGCATTCTGGCGGATACGTGGAAATGCTTACGTAGTGGCCGGTATTTCAGGGCATCGCTTCATCGACGAGACTCAGCACAAGAGAAACACTTGTCGAGGGTTCCATGAAGACGACGTTCAGCATTGCCGACCTCTCCCATCTCCTGCGCATGCCCCCATTGAAGGACGAATCCCTGGAAGCGCTGACGTTCCGCGTGAAATCGCTGGTCCGCGGTGAGTCGTTGTTCCGTCATGGGGATCGATTCCGCGGCGTCTACGTGGTGCGCGATGGGTATCTGAAGACTTCGTTCCTGAACGGGGACGATGAACAGGTGGTGGCTTTCCCGGTGCCTGGTGATCCCGTGGGCGTCGGGGGCATCGAGACTCAGGTGTATCCGGAGGATGCGATCGCTCTCACCAACGCCGAGGTGGTCGTGGTGCCGCACGGGCAGTTGTTGCAGATGGAGGGCGGGGAGGGCGGTGTCAGGGAGGTCCTCATGTGGCTCCTGACCCGCGAGAACTCCCGCAAGGCGGAGCATGTCGCGTTGTTCGGTCGCCGTCATTCGACCGCACGGTCAGCAGCCTTTCTCGTCTACCAGGGAGAGAGGTCGTGGCGTCTTGGCCAGTCACCGCGGCGGTTCCGTCTTCCGATGCGGCTGACCGACATCGGCAACTACCTCGGTCTGCGTCCGGAGACCCTGAGTCGTGCGTTCAGGGCCTTCGGCGGCGAGGGCATCGCCGAGGTGCGCGCGAGATGGGTGGAGATTCACGATCCGGCGAGGCTTCGCGCCCTGGCCGATGGCGCAGAGGTCCGGCTACCAGCGAAAGGCGTCGGGAGCGGCATGCCCCCGGCGCTCGCCGAGCGGGTAAGGGTCGCCTGGGGAGTCTAGGGTATGGATCCCCGCGTGATCGCGTTCGTCCTGGCGGGCGGCGAGGGCCTGCGTCTGCGCCCGCTGACGACGACTTGCCCGAAGCCTGCGCTACCGTTCGGCGGGCGATACCGACTGATCGATTTCGCCCTCAGCAATCTCTACAACTCCGGGGTGTCTCGTGCGCTGGTGCTGCTGCAGCACAAGCCACATGTCGTCCAAGCGTATCTGGCGGGTTGCTGGCGGGGAGTGCGCCGGGGGAGCGGCGATTTCGTGCGTGCGCTCCGTGGGGACGAGGCGTTCGAGACGCGGTTCCACGGCACGGCGGACGCGGTGGGCAAGTCCCTGACGGCGGCGGAGGCCGCCGATCCGGACGTCATTGCAGTGTTCGCGGCTGACCACGTGTACCGGATGGACGTCCGGCAGATGGTCGACGCACACCTCGCAAGTGGCGCGGACGTCACGGTGGCTGCCGTCCCTGTTCCGGTCGGGAGTGCGCATGGATTCGGTGTCATTTCCTGCGATGCGGACAGCCGCATCCGCGGATTTTGCGAGAAGCCGGCTGCCCCTGAGACCATCCCGGGAGACCCGCGTCACGCCTACGCCTCCATGGGCAACTACCTGTTTCGCCCGCGCGTGCTGCGCGAAGCGCTCCAGGCGGCACGCGAGCGCGGGGAGAACGATTTCGGCCAGCATGTGTTGCCCAGGCTGGTCGAAACGCACCGGGTGTTTGCCTACGATTTTCACGGCAATGTCATTCCGCAGCAGGTCGACGAGGTGTCGGCGCCCTATTGGCGGGATGTCGGAACGGTCGACAGCTACGCCCAGGCGCACTGGGACATGCTCGGTCCCGAGGACATCCTCCACCTCGATGATCCGGGCTGGCCCATCAGGCACGTCGGACTGCGCGGCCTGACGACTCTGCCCGAACACAGCATCGTTGCCCCAGACGCGCGGATTCAGGGGGCCAGACTTCGCCAGTGCGTGGTCTACGGCGGGGCATGCGTCGGCGAACATGCCGATCTCGTTCGCTGCATCCTGATGCCCGGCGCCGTCGTGGGAGGGGGGGTGATTCTGCGCGATGCCATCGTCGGTACCGGGAGCGTCATCACGTCCAGCCGCGACTCCGGGCGGTTGCGACTGGCACGGCCGACACCGTGGGTGCGGTCACCGGGAGGGGTTCTCGTGATGCCGCCGCGTCAGTTTGCAGGCATCCAGAGCGAGGCGGTGCATTGACGGATCGGCCGGTATGGGCTGCCTCCAAGACAGGTCGAACACGGCGGTGGGTTCAGGGTCTTGACTGATCCGGTGAGGGCGGCGGGCGTGGTGGAGTATCAGACGAATACTTGCAGACAATTATCCGAGTGCACAGGGTGTGCCGTGCGCCTCGATCAAGTGCTGGGAGTGAGGCATCTCCGGTGGGCGGGTGGCCCGTCTCTGATTCACACACTCGCTCTTAAAAGCCATTAAGAACCATGGGTTACGGTTCCGCGGCTCTTTTGCCGGCGGGGCGGTTGTCTCCCGTTCGCGTGATGCGTCAGTGCACCGGCTCTGGTAGTCTTCAGTGAGCGTCACGGTGCCAGGCAAGTTCGTGGCGTCCACGGCTCATGACCGGACTCAGACACGGAGAACAAATTGAAACGTCTTGCGTTGACCTTGGGCATAGCCCTCGGCCTCCTGGCCGCCGCGCCAAGTGCCTACAGTGCCCCGACGGGCCAACCGAACATCCTGGTCATCTGGGGTGACGACATCGGCCAGTTCAACATCAGCGCCTACAACAACGGGATGATGGGTTACAAGACCCCCAACATCGACAAACTCGCGAAGGACGGCGCCCTGTTCACCGACTGGTACGGTCAGCAGAGTTGCACCGCGGGCCGCGCCGCGTTCATCACCGGGCAGGCGCCCATCCGCACCGGCCTGACGAAGGTCGGCCTGCCCGGCGCGCCGGAGGGGATGAAGAAGGAAGACCCGACCATCGCCACTCTGCTCAGGGCGCGCGGCTACATGACGGGCCAGTTCGGCAAAAACCACCTTGGCGATCGCGACGACATGCTGCCCACGGCACATGGCTTCGATGAGTTCTTCGGCAACCTCTATCACCTCAACGCCGAGGAAGAGCCGGAGAATCCCGACTACCCGAAAGACCCGCAGTTCAAGAAGCGCTTCGGGCCGCGCGGGGTCATTCACAGCTTCGCGGACGGCCGCATCACCGACACCGGGCCGCTGACCCGCAAGCGCATGGAGACCATCGACGATGAGGTCACTGCGAAGGCGCTGGACTTCATGACACGGGCGAAAAAGTCCAACAAGCCCTTCTTCATGTGGTGGAACTCCACCCGCATGCACATCTTCACCCACCTGAAGCCGGCCTCCGAAGGCAAGACCGGGCTGGGCGTGTACGCGGACGGCATGGTCGAGCACGATGGCCACGTCGGGCAGGTTCTGGCCAAGCTCAAGGAACTTGGCCTGGACGAGAACACGATCGTCATGTACTCCACCGACAACGGCGCCGAGACCTTCACTTGGCCCGATGGCGGAACGACCATGTTCCGGGGGGAGAAGAACACCCAGTGGGAGGGCGGTTACCGCGTTCCCACCCTGATCCGCTGGCCTGGCGTCATCAAGCCTGGGACGGTGGTGAACGACATCGGTGCCCATGAGGACATGCTGCCCACGCTTCTGGCGGCCGCCGGTGACACCACGGCCAGCCAGGACCTGCTCAAGGGGCGCGCCATCGACGGTCGGAGTTACAAGGTCCACATTGACGGCTACGACCTCGGGCCCGCACTGCGGGGCGAGGCTGCCTGGCCACGCCGCGAGTTCATCTACTGGACCGACGATGGCCAGGTCGCCGCCCTGCGCTACGACAACTGGAAGGTCACCTTCCTCAAGCAGGAAGCCGAGGGCCTCAAAGTCTGGCAGCAGCCCTTCACCGCGCTGCGCGCTCCGACGCTGACCAATCTGCGCATGGATCCGTTCGAGCGCGCCGAGCACGAGAACGCCATGGGTTATCAGCGCTGGTACCTCGACCGCATGTTCGCCATCGCGCCCGCCGGCGCCTACGTAGGCCGTTGGCTGCAGAGCTTCAGGGATTTCCCGCCCCGTCAGAAACCCGGCAGCTTCAACCTCGACCGCGTCATGGAAGCGGTGATGTCCAGTTCCAAGCAGTAATCGCTTCAGCGGCAAACCGACCCCGGGCTCCCGGGGTCGGACCTCGAGCAGTCCTTGATTGACTTGGAAAAACAGGCTCGAAATCGTCATTTTCCGGGCTTGGAAGGCTGTTTTCGGCCCCGAAAACCCGTCGCTCTGCCCTGGGTCTGGTTCGGATCTCTCCCAAGCTGTGATGCCGTTGACGCAGACCGCCGCGTAGCACTACAGGCAGGCGATACCTGCGGCATGCCCAGACCAACTCGATTGGCTCTTTCGCGGTCCGCGAGGCGCCCCCCGCCTTGCCCGTCGTCGGCGGGTCTCTGGCAGGACGAAACGCACAGGATTCTGTGACTGCTGCCGGTTGGTCCCACACCGCGCTTGCCAGACCTCGCCCCCAAAACACCCCCAAAAATGGACCTCTAAGCCCGAAAACTGCCTGTTTTTTGCTCCATAAATCCATAAAAACAGGGTGTTGGGTTGGTCCGACCCCAATGGGTGTGCTACTTCGGTTTCCAGGAGTTGTGGAACTGGACGATGAGCCAGCGCCCGTCGCGCTTCTGCATCACCGCGGTATTGCGCGACGGTCCGTTGGTGGTCATCGTGCCGTCTTTGGTCCGCTCGGACTGCCAGTGGGCGGTGACGAGCACCACGTCCTCTGAAATCTGGGTGGCGGTCGTCGCGAAAAGCTTGGCCCGGACCTCGCCGCGCTCACTGGACAGCGCGCGAACGAAGTAGTCCCGCACCCCGATCGGATCGGTGACCAGTTCGGGTGAGATCGTTCCGATGAACTGCACGTCCGGCGAGAACACCGTGACCAGCTGATCCTGGTTGTCCGTGCGGAAGTATTCGAAGAATTTCCCGTACGCGGCGAGTGCGTCCTCGCGTGGACCGGCGTGGGCCGCAAGTGCCCACAGGGCGCCGGCCACCAGGGCGATGAGTCGGGTCATGGGGTCTTCCTGCATGGGCTACGGGAAGTTGACGCTGGCAGGCAGCGGGTGATCATCCTTTGCGTGCGTCCACGTTCACGATGCCGGTGCGCGTCCCCGGCGGGCGGGCGCGCAGGGCTTCCTCGATGGGGTCGATCCCCCAGCCCGGGCGGTCCGGGAGCTTGAGGTGACCGTCTTCGAACTCGGGCATGTGGGTGAACAGTTCGTGGTCCCACGCCAGCCGGTCGATGTCCGTCTCCATGATGCGCAGATTCGGCACGGCCGCTGCGAAATGCGCATTCATCATCGTGCACAGGTGCCCGTAGAAATTGTGCGGCGCGACGTTGATCTCGTGGGCCTCCGCGGCCGCGGCGATCTTCATCGACTGCCAGGCGCCGTTCCAGGGAACGTCGACGATGGCGACATCCATGGCCTGGCTGCGGAAGTAGGGCAGGAACTCCTGCAGACCGAGCAGCGTTTCACAGGAACTGATGGGATGGGGGCTGTGCTGACGGATCCAGGCCAGTGCCTCCGGGTTGCGGCTGTCGATCTCCACCCAGAACAACTCGAAATCGGCCAGCGCCCGCAGGATCTTCAGATAACCCTCCGTAGCCGCGTTGAAATTGAGGTCGAGCAGGATGTCCACGTCCGGGCCGGCGCCCTCCCGGATGGCCTCGAGATGCCGCCGGAGGTCCTTGAGTACCGATCGCTCGACGTTGCGTGCGGGCTCGAACGGGTAGCCGAACCCGGGTGCCCAGCTGCGGGGGTTGCGTCCCTGGGCGTCATAGGTGAAGACGTTGGTCTTGAGTGCCCGGAACCCGGAGTCGCGTACCTCCCGGCCGATCGACCGCACGCCGCCCAGGTCGGTGATGGCCGGTGGATAGAACTCCGGCTGGAAGATCCGCCAGGTGGCGCAGTGCGACCAGTAAACCGGGATGCGGTCCCGAACCCGTCCCCCGAGCAGTTCCACCACCGGCACCCCAAGCCCCTTCGCTTTGGCATCCAGAAGGGCATTCTCGATGGCACCCATCGCCAGGGCGACCACGCCCCCCGAGGCCGGCCGGGTGGCGGACAGCAACTCCGCCCGGATGCGTTCGTGGTCATTCACGGCCCGCCCGAGCACGCGCGACGACAGGCGCTGGATGACGGTGCCCACGCCCGGGGCCCCGAAACCCTCGTCGAACTCACTCCAGCCGACGATGCCCGTATCCGTCACGAGCTTCACGAAGTGATAGTTGCGCCAGCCCGCGTCACAGGCAAGCGTCTCGATCGTGGCGACCTTCATGGATTTCCCCCGTCGACTGGCACCGTCGGCACCGGAGCGTGAATGCTACCGCGAGGCTGCCTTCCCTCTGCATGTCCGCCGCACGTTGGATCGGCGCGGACGTTTCGCCTTTCCCGCCGGTGGAATGGGCTGCGCTTCGACGCCAGGGGGACTTCGGACGAATCGCCCTGTCAACAGCGCGGGCGGCGGGTCTCCACGAGCGCTGGTGAGTGCCTTGCGGTCATCCCGTGCCCTGACGGAAGCACCCGCGTTCGCCTTGCGTTCACGGCACGTGATGCGCGCCGCCGTGATCCTGCGGCCGGGCGAGATCTTCGGGCCGGATCAGATGCCGTAGAGCCTCCGCAGCGATGCGGTCACCATGTTCCTGCACGAAATGCCCCGCCTCCGCGACGAGCATCGCCGGCGGGCAGTTGCGGATCTTCAGTCGCAGCGCCTCCATGACCGCGGGCGAGAAGACCGGATCCTGCACGCCCACCGCCATCATCGCCTTACCCGACCACTCCTCGGCCCAGAACCGGGCCGCCGCGCGCGACACGGCCACGCCGTCGGCCTCGGGCGTGCCGGGCACCATCTCGGGAAAGGCACGCGTTGCAGCGCGAAAGCTCACATCGGGAAACGGAGCATCGTAGGCGGCAGACTCGGCTTCGGACAGGTGCGGGTTGCCCCGCATGAGCAGCCGTCCGATGCTGAAATCGGGACGGTTGCGGCACATGGCGCGCCATTGCACGAATCCATCGGACAGGGGCGCCTCGGCCGTGGCGAGGACGGTGTTCATCACCAGCAATCCCCGGTAGCGCAGCGGGTCGACCGGCGGGAGCGTCAGTCCCAGCAGCCCGCCCCAGTCCTGGACCACGAGGTTGATGCGCTGCAGATCGAGGCTGCGGACGAACTCCAGAAGCACCTGGCGATGCCAACTGAAGCAGTGCTGCGCGACATCGGTGGGCTTGTCGCTCCGGCCGAAGCCCGGCATGTCGGGTGCGACCACCCGATGACCAGCGGCCAGGAAGACCGGGATCATGCGCCGGTAAACATAGCTCCACGTCGGGTTGCCGTGCAGGCAAAGCCATGTCACGGATGCCTCTCGAGGCCCCTCGTCGACGTAGTGCAGACGCATTCCGCCGAGCGCTGGCAGCGAATCCAGGTAGCGCGGTACCCAGGGGTGACCCGGTAGCGCCGCGAAGCGGCTGTCGTCGGTTCTCCTGCACGGAATGGGGTTCATGTCGTGCCTCCATTGCTGATGCTCGCCGTCGAGCGGGCGGACTCTTGCGCTGCCGCGTGGTGATCCCGAACCAGCGCCGCGCCGACGGGGAGCCTGCCCGCAAGGTCGGTGGCACCCGAGACAACAAGTGTGGCCATGGAGGTCACCAGGTCTCCACAGCCGGACGCAGATCGAGCTCGAAGGTCCATGCATCCCGAGGCTGCCGGTGCAGCCACCAGTAAGCCTCGGCGATGTGATCGGGGTCGAGGATGCCGTCGGGCCCCGCGGCGGCGACCCGCTGGGCGAAGTTCTCGCGCGCGAAGGCGGTATCGATCAAGCCGTCGATGACCACATGTGCCACGTGCAGTCCCTTGGGGCCCAGCTCGCGGGCCATCGACTGCGCGAGTGCCCGCAGGGCGGCCTTTCCGCCGGCGAACGCCGCGAAGCCCGCCGCCCCGCGCAGGCTGGCCGTGGCGCCGGTGAAGAGGAGGGTGCCGCGACCTCTGGGCAGCATCACCCGTGCGGCCTCCCGGCCGACGAGGAAGCCCGCCATGGCGCACATCTCCCACACCTTGAAGTACTTTTGCGCCGTGGTCTCGAGGATCGGAAAGCGCACGTTGCCGCCGACGTTGAAGACGACCACGCCGACCGGGCCCACCTCTGCCTCGACCCGTTCGAAAAAGCCGGTCACCTGGTCTTCCCTGCGGGCGTCCAGACCGAACGCGACGGCCCTGCCGCCATCCGCCGCGATCTGCTCGACCAGAGGCTGCAGCGCGGCCGTCGTCCTGCGCGCCACGCACACGGTATAACCCTCCCGTGCAAACCGCCGGGCGATGGCGGAGCCCGTGGCGTCACCTGCGCCAACCACACAACACACATCCGTCTTCATCATGGTCTCCCGTCGCTTCGCGACTCAGGCCCTTGCGGTCGGACGGGCCGAGACCGCTGCAAACCACCTCGACAGGTGCGTCAACTCGGGCGGTATGCGTACCCCCGTTGCCTTGCCGAGGATGCAGGCGCACTGCGCGACGATGTCGGCAATCGTGTAGTCCTCGCCCGCGATGCAGGCTCGACCGGCGAGCTCGCGATCGAGCCAGCGCATCGTCGCCAGTGCCTGCGCGCGGGACCACGTCGCGATCTCCGGCACCTGCTCGATGCGTCCCTTGTAGAACTCGCCGCCGTGGAGGAACGCCGCGGCGATGGGCCGGGACAACTCGTTCTCCATCCTCACCGTCCACATCTCGATGTGCGCTGCCTCGCGGGGCGAGCGACCCATCAGCGGCGGGGTGGGGTGCAGTGCCTCCAGATAGCGACAGATCGCGAGGGATTCGCAGATCGTGCTGCCGTCGTCGAGCTCGAGCACCGGCAGCTTGCCGAGCGGGTTGCGTTCGAGGAAGGCGGGTGTGGCGTTCGCATGCGACGCGGCATCGACTTCCCGGCGGTCGATCCGCACCCCCTTCTCGGCGAGGAAGATGCGCACGCGGCGCGGATGCATGCCCGGGGTGAGGTCGTGAAGAATCATGTCGGTGCCTCCTGGAAAAAAGGGATGTGCGTCCGCACTGCCGCGGCCGGACGCATGGCTCTGGCCCCCTCGGTCCGCGGGAACCACCGGGCAGACGGTGCAGCGGGCGAGCCCGCACCGGTGGCCGGGACAGGCGTGGATCGTTTCCACAAGAGCGCTTCCGGTGCGGGTATCGCGGCCATTTTCCGTCGCCGTCAGGTCATCGACCGGATCATCCGCTCGGCCATGTCGGCGGCCAGATCGGCCAGCGGCACGAGCGCCGCTGGCACACGGCCCAGGCGCAGCGTGGCCGCGCCATGGATCGCGCTCCAGGCGAACAACGCATCGCGGTCGTCGGGCGTGCGCCCGATGACGCCGGTGACGCGCAGCCCCAGCAGGGCGGCGGGCAGATAGTCGTAGCTGCTCTGTCGGGAAAGAGGCCGCGCCGAAGCGCGATAGGCGGCCCCCTGCGCCCCGAACATCAGACGCCAGAGCGGCGGCTCATCGTCGGCGAACTCCAGGTAGGCGTAAGCGAGCCGGGTGAGGCGTGTCCGCGCCTCCACTGCGCCGGCCGGAGGGCTCGCGATGTCGAAGGCGTCGGCGAAACGCGCTTCCAGTTGGTCGAAGCCGATGCGGGAGACGTCGCTGAGCAGGTCCTCGCGGCTGGCAAAGTGCCGATAGATGGCTGCGGGTGTGACACCGACGCTGGCAGCCAGCTGAGTGAGCGAAAGCCCCTCGATGTCGGGCTCGGCAAGTGCGGCCTCGAGCAACGCCTGCCTCAGGTTGCCGTGATGGAATGGCTTTGCCGGAGCGGCTGCGCCTGTCCTGGACCTGGGACGGCCGGACGAAGAGTGTTGTGACATGCGTCAATGTTAAGACCATTCACTTGCAAGCCGCAAGCGACGAGGTTCAATGTCAATTGCATTCACACCGAGTGGTCGAAGAACGCTTCGCGCCTCCTGATGCAGACGCAAACGGCGCCACACGGGGTCGGACCTCAACCGGTCTTTGATCCGTAAAGGAAAAAAGGCTCCGAAGGGGGTGTTTTCCAGCGTTAGAAGCCTGTTTTGGGCCCTGAAAAACCGCCACTCTGCCCCGGGCAGCTCTGGGTGACCGCGCCGTGTTTCCCGAGGCATGCCGAACCGGACTCGCACCGCCTGATGTACTGCTGGTCCGGGATGCTTTTTCCGGAGGTTGCCCAGGCGAATGATCTACGAAACGGCTTGTATGTCTGGGGGCTGTGATGCATGTCGCGAAGTGGCGCAACAGTCTGGTGGTGCGCCTTCCCGCGGCGGTGGTCGAAGCGGTCGATCTGAAGCCTGGGGACGACATCGAGATCCATGTTCATGGCGAATGCGTGTTCAAGGCAGTGCACAGTGCCGAGCCCTACGGCTCATCGATCTGCGATGCGCTGATCGTCTCAGCGGCCTTGCGTGCAGGCTGCAGCACGCTTCTCCCGGAAGACATGCAAGACGGCCGGGTGATCGAAGGACAACGGACCGTCAGGAACCCCTTTCAGGCGCCCTTCGTGGCACAGGGCGGCTTGTGACGAGTCGTCATCGAACAGAACGCTGACCCCACCTTCCCCGAGGACGTCCACCGGATGGCGATCGCCAATCAGCACAGACGGTCAGGTCAATGGCCGCACCGCGGGCGGACACTCAGGGATGAGGCGACAGTCGACAGCGCGCTCGCGCCGCAAGCGACCTGATCGTGACGATGCGGTCAGGCCGTCGAAAACCGCGGCCTGCGCGCATGCGTCCCGTCAGGCGACGTGCGGTGGAAGTCCGCGACCA
>JBEICA010000053.1:0-16148 GCA_040373665.1 Burkholderiales bacterium
CTGCCGGCGGAACTGTTCGACAGCGTGGCCGACACCCTCATCCAGAATGCTGTGGAGAAGCGTCGCCGCGGCGAGGCGGTCCGGATCACCGTCACCCTCGAGCCCGAGGGCGCCGGCCGCTGCCGCCTCTCCGTGCGCGACGACGGTCACGGCATTGCCCCGGGTCTGGCGGCGCGTCTGCTGCGCGAGCCGGTGGCCTCGGACAACGGGTTGGGCGTGGGGTTGTACCAAGCCGCCCGCCACGCCGCCGGGCAGGGTTACCGGCTGAGTCTGGCGGGCAATGCGCCGGGCGCGGTGGAGTTCGTGCTGGCGCCGGCGTGAATGCTGTGTCTGTCGTGTTTCAGGGCAGCTTGCCCGCAGCTGCCAGGCGGCTGATGAGCACGTTGGGGGATACCCAAAGCAGCATGTCGTCGAAGGGATTGACCGCCGCATCGCTCTGGATGCGGCTGACGAACACCTGATTGCCGGCGGTCAGGTCGAGGTTCTCGTTCTCGTCGTCGCCCCGGCCTTCGGGGTTCCTGCCCACGGACAGGACCACGGCAATGGCGTTGCCGTTGGCGAGCGTCACGCCGCCGGCGGGGCAGCCGCTGGCGGCAACGGTGTTGGCGGTGGAGCAGACCGAGAAGCGGTTGGGCGCACTGGATATGACGGTCATGCCAAGGGCGCGCATCTTCCCCGCGGCGGTGTAGAGCTTGTTGCCGGGATCGAAATCGACGTCCGCCACGGCGAAGCGGATGCGGTTGGCGTCACCGCCGAAGGCGTCGGTCTGGAAGCCTTCGCGGTCCAGCGGCGACAGGCCCAGGGTCGCCGCGGGTAAAAAGCCACGGAAGCTCAGGCAGAAGCCATTGTTGGGGTTGCCGGCGGAGGGGCTGGTCGCGAAAGCTTCGGCGCCATTACTGCCCGCCGTTGCCGGGCACGGAAAGCGATCCTGTGCCACCACGAAACCGTAGAGCGCTTCGCGCGCGACCTCGAGCAAACGCTGGGTCTCGGCCGTGCGGCGCTGGTCCAGCTGGGTGGCCAGGGGCACGAGCAGGGCCGACAGCAGCGTCGCGACGATCACCAGCCCGAGGGCCAGTTCCACCAGCGAAAAACCGGCCTGGCGTCGATTGGTCTTCAGGATGGATCCACCCTCGGGGCGCAGATGCACGACGCCGAGGACCTCCTCTGCAAAAGCGTCTTTCCTCACGGCGGTAAGCATAGATCAACCCTTGGGATGCGGGTGCTGGGGGCCTCCTCTCCCGCGTCCACTTTCTTGTTGCCGTTGGCATCATTCCACATCGTCCCCGACGTGAAGCGGATGCAGTAGAGCACATCATTGAAGCTCGCGGAGGCGGAGGCACTCTCGTGATCACGGCCCGAGGCTGGGTCCAGCGCGCGGAGCAGGTTGCGTCCCTCGAGGTAGTTCCCTGGCGCATTGCGTTCCGAGGACAAGGTGCGCCGCTGGCCCGGCAGGGGTCTGCCTGCGAACATGACCACGGCCGGATACGGCGTCGGCTGGCCGTCGACCGTCAGACACGAGCCGGCGCACAGGGTGTCCGAGGGCGAGCCACTGCGCTGGTCGAAGTCGGCGGAGACGGCGTAGAACAGGTGATCCTTCCAGTGCTGGAACCAGTGGCGGATCTCCGGCCAGTGCGAGCAGTGCAGTTCCAGGTAGCGCGGGTCGAGTGCGACGTATGTGGGTGGTGGCGCCGGCGGGAGCGCAGCACTCACTCCGAGGTAGGCGGGCACCCGGCCGGTCGGGAGTTCGTTCACTTCGGCGTAGCTGACATCCAGCGCGTAGTTGGCAGGTGCCAGCCCGGCTGCCCAGGGCAGTCGCCGGTCCTTGCGGACGCTCTCGTCGGGCAGCCGGTCATAGGGGAACTCGGCCAGACACTGGGCAACGCGTTTCGTGAGCCTGCGAAGCAGGGTGGTTGGCTCAGTCCCCACTGGCTCGGGCGGCCCCACCAGCGCGCGACGTTTCTCGATGGCGTCGAAAATTTCCTTCGGGGTGACGACGATCAGCCGGTCGTTCACCAGGGAACGCCCCGTGGCGGGGTCGGTGTAGCCGTTGATCAACCGCGACAGGCCGCCACTGAGTGTTCCTGCCGGCGGTGTGGAGGGAGGGGTGGCCAGGGTGTTGTCCGCACCGAGACTCGAAATGGCCTCCAGGTACTGGGCAGGGTCGTGATTGCCAGGACAGTTGGGGGTGTGGGCTGCCGGAGCGCGGGACTGCTGCAATGAAGGCCCGGGCGCGATGACGACAGCTGCTGCCCGTGTCTCCGCCGTCGCGCCTGCGAGCAGTCCGCTGCCGCCCTCGCCAAGCACCTCGAGCTGGCCAGTGGTGTCCCAATTCACCAGCTTGCCGCCCGCCGCGTTGCCGCGCTTGAAATTACCCGAAACGGCGTACCACAGGCATTCACCGTATCCGTCCCGCAGCGGCTCGACGTCCAGCGTCTTCCAGGGCAGGCGACCCACCTGGCTTTCGTCCTGGATACCACAGTCGCCCAGCACCGCATATCCTTCGTCGTTGTCCACGGACAGCGAGGTCCGGGCCGGGCAGGGCAGCAACCCGGGTGCCAGCGACGGATTGCGGTCCAGTTCCGACACCACATACGCGATCAACGCTTGCTTCGCCCGACCCAGGGCCTCCTGGGTCACGCGCTCGCGCTCCTGGGCGCTGGGGGCACCGGCGGAGAGCAGGTTGAGCACGACGACGACCGCCAGCACCCCGCTCAGGGCCAGCAGCAGCAGCAGGGCGGCCCCGCGCTGCCGGTGGGCATCAGCGCCGCGACCCATCCGTGCCCGCCTCCTCCGGCGGGGTCTGGCCGGCCGGTTCGGCAGCCGCCGGGGGCGGCGCAGCCACCGCGGTCGGCAGGGTGCGGCGGCGCTGGTAGCCTTCCTCCACCACGGCCGAGTTGGCCTCCACCGACTGGCCGACCTTGAGGCGTACGCGGCGGCCGCTCTCCGGGAGCACGAGGCCCGCCGTGTCGGCCCCCACGCTGCCGGGCGCCACCCTGGCGGCGCCACCCCGTTGAGGGACGGGTTTGCCGTTGACCCAGACGATGGTCTCGCCGTCGCTGCGGCGCACGATGCCATTGAGCGTAAGCACGCGCGCCGATGGTGCCGGCCGGGTCGCCTCGACCGGGGCGGCCGCCCTGGGTTTTGCGGCATTCGCAAGGGCGTCCTTGCGCGAGGCATCCAGACGTACCCGTTCTTCAGGGGTGAAGAACAGACGGCCGAGCGGCTGCTCAGCCCGGGCAATGCCGATGTCGACCAACAGGCCGAGCAGGGCGGCGATCAGGATTCGCGCAGGCGTCATTTCGCCCCCGGCTCGGGTTCGGCCACGGTGATCCACGCCAGCTCGCACTCGGCGAGCAGCGTGGGCTCGATGCCGCTGCCCGGGCTGCGCTCGGCACGCCGCAGGTCGCAGGCGTTCAGGGTGAACACGCCGTCGCCGCGGGCAGCGAGCAGGCGGAAGAAGCTCATCAGGTCGCCCTCGTGCAGCAACGGCATGCGCACACGCATGATGGACTGCCGCATGGGCAGCTCGGCCACGCCGAGGCCGGCAGCGCCGGGGTAGGTCTCCTGCTGGCCGATCTGGTAGTCGATGCCGAACAACCTGGCCTCGCGGTTGACCTCGCGCAGGCCATCCACCCAGTTCAGGCGCTGCTCCGGGCCGACGAAGCCGATGCGGCCCAGGGCGTCGTAGGTCTCGCGGAAGCGTTGCAGGATGTCTTTCTCCAGGCCGGCGTTGGCGTGCCGCTGGCGCGACTGGGACAGCTGGCGGCTCTGGGCAGCGAGCCTTTCCTCGGCGGCACCCACGAGGTTGTCGGCATAGAGCACCCCCGCCAGGGAAAGGACCACGACTGCTGCGAGCGCCGCCAGCGGGGCCAGCAGCAGGCGCAGATTGAGCCGCGTCATCGCCCGCCCTCCGCGTCCTTGAGCAAAAGCACCAGCTCGAAGCCGGCGCCGACCTGCGCCTCGGCCTGTGCGCTGGTGCTGCCGCTGAGGCTCTGCCGCGAGCTGTCATCCAGGGGCAGCTTGAGCAGCTTCACCTCCTGCACCCGCGGGTGGGCGCGAAGGGTATCGGCGAACTCCCGTATCTCGTTCACCGCCGAGCGGTAGTCGCCAGAGAAAGGCTGGATCTCGGCCTGCAGATGCCCGCCCTGGTGCAACGCGGCACCGGCGCCCGGGGTGAGACCCTTGGACGCGACGCCGGCCGCGTCGGTGAACGGGCCATGCCGCCACGACAGCCCGCGCAGGCTGACCGCGGGGTGGCTCGCGAGCGCATCGCCGAGCACCGCATAAAGCGGCTCTGGGGTACCGGCCCGGGTGCGCAGGCGCTCGAAGGCGTCGACTGTCTGACGCAGTGTCGCGGCCGACACCGGAGAATCGGGGAACGACCGCGTGAGCTCGGCATAGAGGTCGTCGTAGCGCCGGGTCTGCTGGGCCGCAGAGGCGGTTTCCTCCTCCAGGTTGCGCACACGGTTGATGTCGATGGCAAACCACAACACCCCAACGGCGGCGATGATGCCCGCGGCGGCATACAGGGCACCGCCCGCCCGGTGGACGCGGAAGCCCTCCAGCAGCTCCGCCGGAGCGAGATTCTCGGCGGGAGTGGCCATCCCCAGCAGCTGCAGGTGCAGCGCGTCGGGTGTCGCGTCCAGCACCTCCGGCGCGATCTTGAGCAGGGCGCGCAACTGCGCCCGCGACACGCGCTGCGGGCGCAGGATGCCCGGGCTCTGCAGCAGTCTGGCCTGCAGGCCGCGCATCGAGTCGTCCTGGTCCAGCAACACCACGTCCACCGCCGAATCCACGGTCGCGGCCTGCAGGGCGTTGAGGTAGAGGCGCGTGTTGGTGATCTCGGTGGCGAAGGCGAGGTCGAGGTTGTCCTCGGGCAGGCCGCGCAGCGGCGTCAGCCGCGAGAAGCGGAAACGCCCGTCCTTGATGAAGGTCTGCCGCAGCCCGGACACGTGGCGGGACACCACGAGCAGATCCGGGACCTTGAGCTTCAGTGCGGCGATGGCGGCCGGTGTGACGGTGGGCAGGGCGAACAGGCCGACGATGGGCAGACCCTGCGCGATGACCGGGCTCACCCAGGGTTCGATGATGTCGAGGTCAGTCACGGCCATGAACAGGAAGCGGTCGTCGCGACGGTTGTCGCGTTCGCGTTCCTGCAGGCGGGCGCTCACGAACGGCGTGTTGCGGTAGAGCTGCTTGAGCTTGCGGCCCAGCAGCTCCTGCCGGTCCCGACCAAGGGTGTGGGGGAGGGTCTCGAAGCGGTAGTCCTCGTCGACCGAGTCGACCATGAAGACCACCGGCACGTCACGCACCGTCGCCAGCAGCTGCGCGAAGGCGGCCTCTCCCTCCTCGCCCAGCTCGTAGCGGCGGGTCTGCACCAGCCGGCCGCGCCAAAGCGCAACCGAGGCGCCGGCGGAGGAGATGCAGACGAGCAGGCGCGGACCCATGGTCAGAACTTGAGCTTGCCGATCATTTCGTAGATCGGGGTGAGGATGGAGAACAGGATCAGGGCCATCAGGACCCCGAGCATGACGTTGAGGGCGGGGCCCATCACCTTGAGCGCCTTGTCCACGCCCTCGCGCACGTCGCGACCGTAGAAATAGTTGATGTTGAACAGCGCGGTGTCGAGGGCACCGGTGGTCTCGCCGACACGGAACATGCGGATGACGAGCGGCGGGAACAGTCCGAGTTTCTGGAAGCTGTCCGACAGCGCGTCCCCGGAATTGATCTGCTGCCAGGCGCGGCGCAGACCTTCGGCGATGACGGCATTGCCGACGATGCCTTCGCTGGTGCGTATGGCGTCGAGGATGGAGATGCCGGACTGGTACATGAGGCCGAAAAAGTTGGCGAAGCGCGCCAGGATGATCTTCTGCAGCAGCGGCCCGACGACCGGCACACGCAGCTTGGCGAGGTCGAGCAGGTAGCGCGCACGCGGGTCGGTGCGCACCCATGCGGACAGGCCGATGAACGCGGCCACCCGCAGCGCGATCAGCAACCACCAGTAGTGCAGGGCGAAGTCCGAGACGGCAATGAGGATCCGCGTCTGGATGGGCAGGTCCACCCGCATGGTCTTGAGCACGCCCACCAGCTGCGGCACCAGGTAGATCAGCAGGAACAGCGACACCGCCACCACAAGCACTAGCAGCATCACCGGGTAGATGAGCAGCTTCTTGGTCTCGGAGGCGAGTTCGTCCTGCCAGCGCAGCGAGCGCGAGAGATTCTCGAACACGTCGGTGAGCTTGCCGGTCTGCTCGCCGGCGCGGACCAGGCTCACGAACACGGAGTCGAAGACGCGCGGGAACTGGGACATGGCCTGGGACATCAGCTTGCCGGCCTCGATATCCTCCACCAGTGACGAGACCACCTGCTTGAACCGCGGCCGGTCCATGCCGTCGCGCAGGTCGCGAAGGCCGTCGATGATGGGGATGCCTGCGCGGGTGATCTGCTCCATGTCGAAGCAGAAGTTGATGAGGTCCTTGCGGTCGATGCCGCCACCGCCGAACGAGACGCTGGTGCGGGTCTCGCGAAAGGTGATGAGGTCCAGCCCCATGCGGCGCAGCCGCAGCTCGAGGTCGATGTCGTTGATGGCATCGATCTTCCCGCGGGAGATGGCGCCGGCCGAGTCCATGGCCTTGTAGCGGAAGGACGGCATCGCTGGTCGGGGCGGAGATCCGGTGCCGGGCGGGCGGAAGCGGTCGGCGCGCTAGAGCAGCCGGCCCGTGAGGTCCACGGAGCGCGACAGTTCGGCGATGCTGGTGGTGCCGTCGAGCACCCGTTCGACCCCCTCTTCGGCCAGTGAGCGGAAGCCCTTCTCGGCGGCCACGCGCCGGATCTCCCGGGCGGTGGCGCGGCGGGCGACCAGTTCGTCGAGATCCGCGTCCATGGGCAGGATCTCCATGACGGCGGTGCGTCCCCGGAAGCCGCGGTGGTTGCACTGCCGGCAGCCGCCGTCGCGATGGCGGAACAGCGTGTTGGCGCTGTCGGGTGGCAGCCCGAGGATGTGTTTCTCCTCGAGCGAAGGGCGGTACTCCACGCGGCAGTGCTGACACAACATCCGTACGAGCCGTTGCGCAATGACGCCGATGACGTTGCCGGCGATGATATCCGGCAGGATGCCGATGTCGAGCAGACGCGGAAAGGCGCCGATCGCGGAATTGGTGTGCAGCGTGGAGAACACCTGGTGGCCCGTCATGGCCGCGCGGAAGGCCATGTCGGCCGTGTCCTTGTCGCGGATCTCGCCCACCAGAATGATGTCCGGGTCCTGGCGCATGATGGAGCGGATGCCGTTGGCGAAGTCGAGCTTCACGGCCTCGCCCACCGAGGTCTGGCGCATCAGGGGCACCGGGTACTCCACCGGGTCCTCCAGCGTCATGATGTTCACGCCCTCGACGTTCACCTGGGACAGCAGCGAGTACAGCGTCGTCGTTTTGCCGCTGCCGGTCGGCCCGGTGATGATCAGGATGCCCTCCGGCCGCGCCAGCATGAGGTGCAGCTTGGCCACCGTGGGCCGGGGCAGGCGCATGTGCTCCAGGCTGATGATGGACTTCTCGCGGTCCAGCACCCGGAGGACGATGTTCTCGCCATAGATGGTCGGGTGGCTCGATACCCGGAAGTCGATCGGCCGGCCGTTGAGGTTGAGCGACATGCGCCCGTCCTGGGGGGCGCGGGTCTCGGCGATGTTCATGCCGCTCATCACCTTCAGCCGCACGGCGATGCCGGGCCAGTAGCTCTTGTGCAGGCTGCGCACCTGTTCGAGCACGCCGTCGATGCGGTAGCGCACCCGCAGGAATGCGGCTTCGGGCTCGAAGTGCACGTCCGAGGCGCCGCGCTTCACGGCATCCACCAGAAGGGCACCCACCAGACGCACGATGGGCTGGGTGTACTCGTCGCCGCCGGCCTGGAGGCTCTGCCAGTCGAGCTCGCCGGTCTCGATCTCGCGCAGGATGCCGTCGACCGACAGCTCGAAACCGTAGAAGTGGTCTATCGACTCCTCGAGCTGGGCTTCGGCCGCCAGCAGGGTGCGCAGCTGGACGTCTGGCGGCAGCGACGCGCGCAGCTGGTCGGTCACCACCACGTTGACCATGTCGGTGACAGCCACCACCAGTGTCCGCGTGTGCGGGTCGAAAGCGATGGGCAGCACCCGGTGGCGGCGCGCGAACTCCTGCGGCACCAGCTTCAGTGCCTCGGCGTCGACCACCACCTGGGACAGGTCGATGGCCTCCTGGCCGATGGTCCGGGCCATGATGTCCCGGATCACCCCCTCGGTGACGAAGCCCAGCCGCACCAGCAGGCGCCCGAGAGGCATCTTCTGGGCGCGCTGTTCGGTGAGCGCGATGCGCAACTGGTCAGAGGTGATCAGGCCCTGCTGCACCAGGTTCTCGCCCAGGCGCGCGGCGCGGCGCCTGGATTCGGCGGCCGAGCTGGCGGGTTTGACCGAGGTGGCTGAGCCCATGTCGTTCATCGCCCGGTGGCTTCCAGTCTGGCAAGACGGCCGGCGACCTGCACCTGGTCGAAGCCGGCGTGACCGCGCAATCGGGCCAGCTCCAGCGCCTGCCGGTAGTAGCCGGCGGCGATGCCGCGCTGCCCCAGGTGCTCCAGCCCGACCGCGAGGTTGAAGGCGTAGTCCGGGTTCGAGGGCTCCATCTGGAAGGCCTGGAAGTAGGCTTGCTGCGCGGCCGCCCACTGGTTCTGTTCCGCGTGGAGATTACCCAGGGACGCATACAGGAAGCCCGAGGGTTCGCGAGAGATGAGCTGCTTGAGGCGCGTCTCGCTGGCGAGGGGGTCGACGCGGCCGACCATGCCGATGAGTCCGGCTTGGGCCGCGGCGTTCTGGGGCTCGAGTTCGAGCACGCGGTAGTAGTGCTCGCTCGCTTTCTCGGAATCGCCCTTGCGCCAGTAGGCGGAGGCGGCGCCAAGGAGGGCGTCGACGTTGCGGCGGTCGCGTTCGAGCACGGACTGATACAGGGCGAGTGCCCGCGAGACCTCGCCGCGCTGCAGCGAGTCGTAGCCCTCGGTCAGGCGCAGCGCAACCACTCCGCTCGCATCGGAGGTCTGCACGCTCACCTGATCTTCCATGCCGCTCTGGCCCGCACGGCGCCGTGGCGTCTGCGCAGGCGCGATCTCGGCGCGCGACGGCGCGGCGCCCGGGCGGGCGGGCTCCCGAGTGGGCGTGGATGGTACGACGGTGCCAGTCCCCGGATCCGCCACGGGCAATGGCGTGGTCTCCCGCGCGGGCTCCCGCTGCAGGGGAGGCAGGGTACCCAGGGGCGGGGCCATGGTGAGCTGCGCGGGGGCTCCGCCCCCGGCCTCGCTGCGCGACGGCAGGGTAAGCGCGGGCATGGGCGGCGGCGGGGGAGCGCTGGCAACGCTGCCGGCAGTACCCGTAGTCGCATCGGGTGCCACGGGGTTGCGCTCGATCGGCCGCGTCGTGGGCGCCGGTGGTGCCTGGAAGCCCGGCGACCCGCCGGTCAGCAGCCCGGGGTGATTGATGGCCACGTAGACGTAGGCGAAGTACAGCACCAGGAAAGCCAGGACGGCGATGGCGAAGCCGTACACCGGATTGTCGCGAACCCACTCGAGGGCACCGCCGCCATCCGCGCCGCCGCGCAGGGCCACGGCATCCACTGCTGCCGCGCTGGCCGCCTCCGAGAGGTCAGGAGCCGCGCCGGCGCGGGCGAACAGGCTGGTGGTCAGGGATTTCGCTGCCGGGTCGGCGTCGCGCGATGTCGCACGCCCACTCTCATCCCCACGGCCCGGTCCCCGCGCCATCCCGGCGACAGACGCCTCGCGAGAGCGGGAGGCGCGTTGCAGGGCTTTGAGCAACAGGCTCACGGCGCCCTCGAGGCGGGCCCGGTGGCGTCGAACTGCTCGGGCGCGGGCAGTTGCGAGCGGAGGAAACGCAGGTCGCCGGCTTCCACGGATGGCGTCTTCACCACGGTGGGGCGCAGGAAGATGACCAGTTCGGTCTTGACCGCCGATTCGTTGCGGTAGGCGAACAGGTCGCCGACCCGCGTGTTGCCCACCCCGGGGATCTGGTCGCGGTTGCGGCGCACCTCGTCACGGATGAGGCCGCCCAGAATGGCGGTCTGCCCGCTGGACAGCTGCAGTACCGATTCGATCTCGCGGATCTCGACCACGGGAATCTCGTTGCGCACGGTGGTGAGGGCGGGGTTCGGATCGATCGCGGTGCCGACCTGGCTGGTGACCGTCGGCCGCACGGTGAGGCTGACCGCCCCGGCCTCGTTGATCTGCGGCGTGAGCGACATGACCAGACCGATGGGCACGGTGCGCGCCGTGGTGGTGGTGGCCTGGAGGTTCTGCCCGCCGATGGAGGTCGCCTGGGAGATCTGTTGCTGCACCTGGAAATAAACCAGATTGCGCACCACCTTGAGCAGTGCCGTCTGGTTGTTGAGCGCCATCACCTTCGGGCTGGACAGCACCCGGGTGGTGCCGAACTGCTCGAGCATCTTGATGGCGGCGAACACACCGCTCTGATTGCGGCTGCCGTAGGTGAGCGCCGTGACCGGGGCGGTGGCAAGCCGTGTCGCACCCAGCAGGTTCTGGGAGAACTCGATCCCCGCCCCAGGGCTGGCGGCCACGCGGCCCCAGTCGACTCCCGCCTGATACGTGCGTGACAGCTCCACCTCGACGATGGTGGCCTCGATCAGGACCTGGCGCTGGGATGCCACGCTGACGGAATCCAGGTACTCCTGCACCAGACGGTGCTGGCGTTCGGTCGCCAGCACCGAGACCGTCCCGGAGATCGGGTTCACCACCACCTCGTTGGTGACGTCTCCGGGCAGGGCGGTACCCTGCTGCTGGCCCTCGAACACGCTGGCGAAAAGGTCCTTGGCCTTGTCGCCGGCACGGGCCACCGCCTCCGCCTGGGCGATGCGTTCCTCGCGCAGGGCCTTGGCGGCCTCGGCCCGGGAGGCACGCTCGTCAGCGGACATGGACTGCGCGCGGGTCGCCATGAGCATGCTCTTGACGTTGCGCTCGAGGGTCTCCCAGAAATCGTTGAGCGAGCGCGTGGTCACGGTCGCCGAGGAGGTGTTGCCCCCCGCGCCCCCAGCCCCGGCGCCACCCGCTGCTGCGCCGGCACCACCCGCACCTGCCGCCCCGGTGGTGGTGCCGATCTGCCCGGACACCGAGACGGTGGAGTCGGTCTCGCGGGTGACGTTGACGTAATTGACCCGGTACGCCTTCACGTACGGCGTGTCCGGCATGACGGTCAGGGTGCGCCCCTCCTGCTTCCAGCGGATGTTCACCTGACGGGAGATGCGCTCGAGGATGGAGGGCAGGGTCTCGTCGATGGCGTTCAGACTCACCAGACCGGTCAGGGCCGGGTGGATGTCGATGTTCTGCTTGGTGTCGCGGGCCAGGGCGAACAGCAGGTCCTTCAGCGGAACTTCGTTGACCACCACGCTGTAGGTCGGCAGCTTCTGTTGCGGCCTCGGCGGCGGCAGGCTCGGCGTCACCACCGGCGGCAGGATGTCGTCGGCTGCCGCTGCGCGTCCCGCCGTGAGGTGCTGGTCGGAGACCGGGAGCTTGGGCGAAGGGTAGGGGTAGGAGCAGGCGGTCGCGAATGCCGCGACCAGAATCAGGGCCGCCACCGGGCGCACCCCGCAACGGCCCTCGTCAGGCGACGGCGAGGGGCCTGTGTGCCAGTTCGGGCGGGCTTCTGGAGATGGGGCTGTCATCGACGGGCTGTGCTCCCTGGCGTTGTTGGCCTGCATGGTGGCAAACGGCTGCCGCTCCAGTCGCATGCCCCGCCCGAAGACCGGGGCTGCGCACACCAGACACGAATCAATCCACGCCAACGCCGGCAGCGGCCTCGGACTCGGCACGCACGACCCGCAGGCTCCTCACATATGGGCGATATCGGGACAGTTCGGGTGGCAGGGAGTCCAGCGCCCGCACCGCCTCGCTGAAGCCGGTGAACGTGCCGTAGACCACCGAGTGAAGCCCGCTCGCACTCTCCAAACTACGGTACACAATAAGCATGTCGCTTTCAACCGAATCGGTCAGGGCGGAAAGGTAGGTTTGAAGGTAATCGGCGTCGGCGCCGGCCATGAGCTGGATGGTGTATCCGTCCGTCGGCGCGTCGCGCAGCCGCTGGGCTCCCATCGATATCCACTGTGCGAGTGAGCGCGCTCTTCCGGATGTGCCCCTGGGGAACGCGTTCCCGGGTGTGGTCGGGACGACGGCCTCGCGGCTGGCCGGCTGCGACCGGCCGGCCGCAGCCGCGCCCTGTGGTGCCACGCCAGCCGGTTCCGGGGCTGCGGCTGGCGGGGGCGAGGGTTGCGCGGCGGGTGGCGGCGGCGCGACCGTTTCGGATTCCGCCGTGGCTTCGGGGGCCGGCTGTCTCTGCGGCCATGCGAGCCATGCCGCTGCCGCAGCCACCGCGAGCAGCAGCACGATGCCGCCCGCGATGCGCCACGCCTGCGGCAGCCCGCGTGCGGTCGCGGCAAGCGACGGGCCGCCGCGGCTGAATTCGCTGTCGGCGATGGCGCTGCGCACATGTCTGGCGGTGACCGTGTGGGTGCCATCGGCAAAGGCTGCCAGCAGCGCCTTGTCGGCGATGATGTTGACCCGCCGGGTCAGGCCCTTGCTCGCCTGGGCGATGAGATCCACGACCGGCCGCGAGAACAGCGCCGGGCCGTGGTAGCCGGCGGCCCGGAGTCGGAACGCGAGGTACTCGGCGATTTCGGGCGCGCTCAGCGGGCTGAGGTCGAAGCTGCAGGTGATGCGCTCGCGCAGCTGGCGGATGTGCGGTTGTCTCAGGTTCACGTCGAGCTCAGGCTGTCCGAACAGGACGATCTGGAGCAGCTTGTGCTCACCCGTCTCCAGGTTGGAGAGCAGCCGGATCTCCTCGAGCGTCTCCAGCGGCATGCGCTGCGCCTCCTCGACGAAGAGCACCACCTGATGGCCTTTGGCGTGGCGCGACACGAGGTAGCTCTGCAGGGCGTGCAGCACTTCGACGCGGCTGGTGTCGCCCGGCAGGCGGATGGCCAGTTCGAAGGCGATGGCGTGGAGGATCTCGTCCGGCGCCACGCTCGGGTTGGCCAGGTAGACGACATCGACGTTCTGGTCGAGCCGGTTGAGCACGACGCGGCAGAGCATGGTCTTGCCGCTGCCCACCTCGCCGGTGACCTTGATGATGCCCTCCCCCTGGGCGATGGCGTAGAGCAGGGCGTCGAGGGTCGCACCGCGATTGCCACCTTCGAAGAAGAAGGCGGTGTCGGGTGTGATCTTGAAGGGTGGCCGTTCCAGCCCGAAGTAGTCGTAGTACATGCGTGCCGTCGGCCGTCAGGTCGGGCGGGCGGTTGCGCCCGCGCCGGTCCGGGTCAGCGTCTCGCCATCGCATGCTGCCGCGGTGACTGTGCATCGCTCCACCCGCACCGGACGCGATGCACCGGTGTGGGGCGGTGGCGCCTGATCCGGCTGTCTCACGGGCGTTCCGCGCCGGGGGGGCGCAGCCGTCCCGCCTTGTCGGTGTCGGCCTCCAGGGCCTGGATGCGGCTGTAAAGCGTGGTCCGGTGCATGCCCAGCAGCCGGGCGGCGGCGCTGAGGTTGCCGTGGGCGAGCTTCATGGCGGCATCCACGAAACAGCGCTCCCAGGCGCGCAGCGCCTGATTGAGGTCGATCCCCTGACGCTCGGCCAGTACTGCGGCCGCTGCCTCGGGGGAGGCATCGAAGCCGTGGGCCTGCGGGAGGTCCGTCGCGAGCTCGGCGCCCAGGTCGAGTTCCTCCTGCAGCGCCGCCTCGTCTATCGACGCCCCCGGGCGCTTGGTCACCAGCCGGATGGTGATGTTGCGCAGCTCCCGGACATTCCCAGGAAAGGCGTAGCGGTTCCACAAGGCCTGCGCACCCGCGTCGAGCGAGCATGGCGCAACGCCGGCCTGCGCAGCGTAGAAGGCGGAAAAATGGTGGAACAGCCGCATCCTGTCCTCGCCCAGATCGCGCAGGGGTGGCATCTGTATGGTGAAGACGGACAGGCGGTGGTAGAGGTCGACGCGGAAACGGCCGGCCCGGGTTTCCTGGCGCAGATCGCGGTTGGTCGCCGCCACCACCCGGGCCCGGCTCACCCTGAGCTGGGTCTCGCCGACGCGCTGGTATTCGCCGTTCTCCAGCACCCGCAGCAGCTTGGCCTGGAGCTCGGCCGGGAGTTCGCCGATCTCGTCGAGGAACAGCGTGCCCTCCGCGGCGTCCTCGAAGTAGCCGGCCCGCGGCGCGGTGGCGCCGGTGAAGGCGCCCTTGGCGTAACCGAACAGAGTGGGTTCGACCAGGGTCGGGGAGATCGCGGCACAGTTGAGGGCGAGATAGGGCTGGCGCGCCCGGGCCGATCCGTCATGCAGGGCTCTGGCGACGAGTTCCTTGCCGGTACCCGATTCCCCCTCGATCAGAACCGGAAAGGGCGAGCCGGCGTACTGCCGCACCTGCTCTCGCAGCTTGCCGATGGCGGGGCTGGTGCCGATGATGCCCAAGCCGTCGGCTGCTGCCTCCTCCTCGGCTGCGCCAAGTCGGCGGGCGCGCAGCAGCATGTCGCGCAGCAGATCCGGTTCGCAGGGTTTGGCGACGAAGTCGATCGCCCCGAGCGTGCGGGCGCGCCGCGCATTTGCCTCGTCATTCTGACCGGAGAGCACGATGATCTTCATGCCCGGGGCGGCCGCGAGCAGCTCCGCGATGAGCCGGAAACCCTCGTCCGGGCGGTGCGGTGTGGGCGGCAGGCCGAGGTCCACGAGCGCCAGTTCGGGGATGCGGCCGATGCGGTCCAGCTGTGTCTTCACCTGACGCCGGGAGTCGGCCAGACAGACGCGGAAATCCCGACCCAGGACGAATTCGAGCGTGTCGGTGATCAGTGGGTCGTCGTCGACGATGAGCAGATCCGGCTTGTCTCCGGCAGAGGTGTTCACCGGGCGGCGTCCTGTGGGCGTCTTCGGGCCATGGATTGTGCCAGACATGCCCCTGACGGGCGCGTGGCCGTTGTCCAGGCCGGGTCAGCGGATGCAGGCGAGGAAGGCCGCCTCGAGGTCCTGTCCGCCGGTGTCGTGCAGCAGTCCGACGGGGGAGCCCGTGAACCGCAGGTGGCCGGCGTGCAGGATGGCCATCTCGTCGCACATCTCCTGCACGTCGGCCAGAGCATGGGAGGTGAAGAATACCGTGGTGCCCTGCGCGTGCCGGGCCCGCAGGGCGGCCTTCAGCAGCGCCCGCGCCCTGGGGTCCAGGCCGCTGGCGGGCTCGTCCAGCACCAGCAGCGGGCGACCGGACAGAAGGCAGGCGGCCAACCCGAGCTTCTGGGTCATGCCCTTGGAGTAGTCGCGCACCGGGCGGGACAGGGCGCCCGTATCGAGGTCCAGCGCGGCGAGCGTGGCGGCCACCTGGTCCTCGTCGTGCGCATGCCCGTGGAAGGTGGCCATGATGCGCAGGAACTCGTGCCCCCGCAGGTAGAACGGGGCGCTGAAACGCTCCGGCAGGTAGGCGATGCCTGCCCGTGCCCCGACAAGCGTGCTGGGCCGGCCGAAGATGGTGATGGTTCCGTCGTCCGCGCGGTCGGCGTCGAGCAGACACTTGAGCAGTGTCGTCTTGCCGGCCCCGTTGACGCCGACCAGGCCGAAGAAGGCCCCGGAACGAACGCGCAGCGATACGCCGTCGAGCGACGTGACGCGTCCGTGACGCTTGCGGACGCCGCTGAATTCCAGAGCGCTGCGGCCCGCCATCGACTGGGCATCGACCAAGACCGTGTCTTCCTCCTTGGAACCAGCCCAAGTTAACCGAATCGAAATCGGTGGACAAGGCTGCGGGCGAAGAGGTCGGCGGCCCGTGGTCCGGGGCGGTGTGGCCCGGGTCGCTTCCATTACAATGGCCCCAACGCCTCTTTTCGCATCCCCGTGACCTCCAACGCGCTCGTCGAGCTGGACGACGTCGATTTCGCCTACGACGCCCGCCCCATCCTGAAATCCATCAGCATGCGGTTTCCCCGCGGCAAGGTGGTGGCGATCATGGGCGGCAGCGGTTGCGGCAAAACCACCCTGCTGCGGCTCATTGGCGGGCAGCTCAAACCTAAACGCGGAGCGGTCGAAGTGGATGGGCAGGCGGTGCACCAGATGTCGCATGATGCGCTGTACGCACTTCGCAAGCGTTCGGGC
>JBEICA010000334.1:0-3629 GCA_040373665.1 Burkholderiales bacterium
GGACGTTCCGCCTTCCCTGCCGGACCATGGTCATGGCCCTGCGGTCACCGTCGGCGCCGGGCCCGGTGGCGATGGTACCGGTCATCCGCGCAGTCGCCTGTTCACTCTCGCACTCGGTGCCGTTGGCGTGGTGTTCGGGGACATCGGAACCAGTCCGCTCTACGCCATGCGCGAGGCCTTCGGCGGGTCGCACGCCGTCGCCCTCAACCACGACAACGTCCTGGGGTGTCCTATCCCTGGTGTTCTGGGCCCTGGCGATCATTGTCAGTCTGAAGTATGTGGCGATGATCATGCGGGCGGACAACCGCGGCGAGGGGGGCATCATGGCGCTCATGTCGCTTGTGGTCGGCACGACCGCGGTGGGGTCCCGAAGCCGCTGGCTGCTCATGACCCTGGGTATGTTCGGCGCGGCGCTGTTCTATGGGGACAGCATGATCACGCCGGCGATCTCGGTGTTGTCAGCAGTCGAAGGGTTGGAACTGGCGACGCCGGTGTTCGTGCCCTATGTCCTGCCGATCACCATCGTCGTCATCATCGCACTGTTCCTCGTCCAGTCGAAAGGCACCGGCACCATGGGCGCCTTCTTCGGGCCGATCACCGCGGTGTGGTTCCTCGTACTGGCTCTTCTGGGCGTTCGCCAGGTGCTGGCCAATCCCCATGTGCTGCTCGCGCTGAACCCTGCTTACGCGGCAGGTTTCTTCGCCGACAACCGCATGGCCGGTTTCCTCGCACTGGGTACCGTGATACTCGCGGTCACGGGTGCCGAGGCGCTCTACGCGGACATGGGGCACTTCGGGCGTCGGCCGATCCGGCTTGCGTGGTTCTGTTTCGTTGCCCCGGCACTGGTGCTCAATTACTTCGGCCAGGGAGCGCTGCTGCTGCGCGACCCCACCGCGGTCGAGCACCCTTTCTTCCGCATGGTGCCGCCGTGGGCCCTGATCCCGATGGTGGTTCTGGCGACGCTGGCTACCGTGATCGCCTCACAGGCGGTCATCTCGGGTGCCTACTCGCTGACGCGTCAGGCCATCCAGCTGGGGTACTGCCCGCGACTGGCCGTCCGCCATACCTCCGAGAAGGAGATGGGCCAGGTTTACATGCCCTGGATCAACGGAGTTCTGCTGGTCGCTGTGCTTGCCCTGGTGCTGGGTTTCCGATCTTCCAGCGCTCTGGCCTCCGCCTACGGCATCGCGGTGACCGGCACCATGGCGATCGATTCCGTGCTCCTCTTCTTCGTTTTTTCACGCTTGTGGCATTGGAACCGTGTACTTTCACTCGGCGTCGCGGGACTATTCCTGGCGATCGATCTGGCGTTCTTCGGTGCCAACTCGGTCAAGCTGCTGCAGGGGGGATGGTTCCCGGTGGCGATCGCCGCCGTGGTCTTCATCCTGATCGCCACGTGGCGACGCGGCCGCGAGATCCTGCTCGACAGGCTCCGGCCGGGGGCGATACCGCTGGAGCCGTTCATCCAGTCCCTGGCCATCAGCCCGCCCCCTCGGGTGGAGGGCACAGCCGTGTTCCTCACCGCCGGCAGGGAGGGTGTGCCCCACGCGCTGCTGCACAACCTCAACCACAACAAGGTGCTGCACGAGCGCGTGGTCCTTCTCACGGTGACGACCGCCGACGTGCCCTTCGTGCCGGACGCGCAGAGGCTGGACATCGAAGCGCTGGGCAACGACTTCTTCCGCATGACGGTGCACTTCGGCTTCAAGGATGCCCCCGATCTTCCCGCCGCCCTCCAGCTGCCCAACGGCGCGGGTCTGCAGTTCGATATGATGACCACGTCGTTCTTCCTGTCGCGCCAGACCATCGTGCCCACGGTGGCGCAGGGGATGGCCTTGTGGCGTGAGAAGCTGTTTGCGGCGATGTCGCGCAACGCGGGCAGTGCCACGGATTTCTTCCGGATTCCGACGAACCGTGTCGTGGAGCTGGGCACCCAGATCGAGATCTGACCGCGGGCCACCAAGGAGGAAGGTGATGCTGGAGAAGCTCGAGCAGATGCTGGCTTCCGGCAGGGACAGCGCGCTGCTGCGCTTCAGCCTGGGCAACGAACTGCTCAAGAGGGGCGATCCGGTTTCGGCAACCACGCACCTGCGCAAGGCGGTGGAACTGGACCCGCGCTACTCGGCTGGCTGGAAGCTGCTGGGAAAAGCGTGGGAGGCCTCGGGTTGCCTGGATGCCGCAGCCCAGGCATGGCGGGAGGGCATCGCCGTGGCGGAGCGCAACGGAGACAAGCAGGCGGCGCGCGAGATGGGTGTGTTCCTGCGCCGGCTCGGCTGAATCTGCGGGCCGGGCGGCAAAAGAAGGCGGGTGCTGCGGTACGGTCAGGCCGTCATGACCCGCCGCAGTGTGTGCCCTGACCTAGTGACGTGTCTTGGAGTCGGGAAACATGTACACCTTGCCCCCCTTCATGCGTGGCTGGGGGGTATGTGTGGGACGCGATGCGGTGTCAGCAGCCGCGTCGAACACGATGGCGATGATCTTTCGGGAGGCGTCCCTGTAGCACCGCAACTTGAGCTGGTCGATGTGCCAATAGGGGTCGGCAAGGCGGTCGCAGCGTGCCAGTTCAGCCATGAACCCGCCGGGCACCAGCAGGATGCGCCGCGACTGGTGTTCCGTGCCGCGCGAGGCCTGGTGAAAGTCCGGGGCCCGCGATGCCTGTGAGGCTTCCAGGACCCCCACGACCACCGGCCGGGCAGGTTCGCCGAGCTCGGTACGCTCGAAGCCGACGCTGACCACGAAAGAGTCCATACCGCGATAGGACTCGATGTCGCAGGTGTAGGCCTCGTGGTGGAACACGAAGAAGCTTACCGCCGCCTGCCCCCACTTCAGAGCGGTCTCCACCGCGAAGGACAGGTCCCATCGTCCGGTCTTCAGGTCGTGGATCTCCACCGCCTCCGCATTTCCGGACGTCGGGACGAGCTTGACGTGTCCGTCGCCAACCTCGAATCCGGCGAACTCCTCGAAATCGGAGTGGGACATGTACTCATAGGTTTCCTCGAGACCATCGGACATCACGCCTCGCTCGTAGACGACCTCGCCGTCGTAGCCGGTGCCGTCCGGATACGCGTACTCGAGGGAGAAGCGCAGCGTCGCGTATTCGCCTGACAGCATGCGCGTCAGAGCCAGGAGGGGCGTGCGGGCCGTGAAGAACTCGTAGGCCACTGCGTCATCCGATTGCGACAGTATGCCGACGGGATGGCTGGAGTCTGCGTAATCACCCCAGCGTTCCCTGAGGTACGCACAGAGCCTGCCCATGGTGCGTGCGGAGTCGCCGAACAGCGGTTCCGGCACGGGATCGAAGTCTCCGAAGCGGAGGAACCAGTCCAGCTCGTTGCCCCAGCGTTCGCTTTCCTCGAGATCCCGGCGGAACTTGGCCAGATCCGGCGCGGGGCCGGTCACGCGCAATACCTGCCGGCAACCATATTCTTCGTCTGAGTCGAGGTATTCGTCTTCAGCCATGGGCGAGTCGGGGCTGGGCGGACCGCGCACCACCATGCGGCGGCGGGGTCCTCGAGGCGTGTGGACAGGGGTGCTGCAACTGCGAAAGCGCCCCAATTATCGCACAGGCCCCGGGCGCCGGTCACTGTGCCAGCAGCGTCCCCTCCGCACCGTTGTGGTGCGGAATCGAA
>JBEICA010000036.1:0-19010 GCA_040373665.1 Burkholderiales bacterium
CCCATCGCCTGGGCTGCCACTTCATCCTCCCGGCTGGCCACCCAGGCACGACCGAGCCTGGAATCCAGCAACCGCACGTTGACGACGATCACCGCCAGCAGCACCAGGAGCAGCAGGTAGTAGTACTTGATGGGTCCACTCACCGTGAGCGAACCGATCACATCCGCGGACCCGAGGCTCTGCCCTCCGATGCGGAATGGGTCGATGCGCGAGATGCCCTGCGGACCGTTGGTGACGTTGACCGGCTGGGAAAGGTTGTTCAGGAAGATGCGCACGATCTCGCCGAACCCCAGGGTGACGATGGCGAGGTAGTCCCCCCGCAATTTCAGCGTCGGGGCACCGAGCAGCATGCCGAAGACACAGGCGAGGAAGGCGCCGATGGGGATGATGACCCAGAACGGCAGGTGCAGGCCGAAGTGCGGGGAAGCAAGCAGCGCATAGGTGTAGGCGCCAACACCGTAGAAGGCGATGTATCCGAGGTCCAGCAGGCCTGCAAAGCCGACGACGATGTTCAGCCCGAGGGACAGCAGGATGAAAAGAATCGCCAGATTCGTCACCCGCACCCAGGCCGTTCCGACCGATGCGAGCACGAACGGCAGCACCAGCAGCACTACCGCGATGACTGCGATCCCGGCCCAAACCGCCGGTTTTCCTCTGACTATTCGTGTATCCGTCATGGCTGCGACGATGCGGCGTCTCCAGACCTCAGGCCCGATCACTGACCCGTTCACCCAGCAGCCCGGACGGCCGGAACACCAGGACCAAGATCAGCACGACGAACGCGAACACGTCCTGGTAGTTGCTGCCTAGGAGAATGAAATGACCATCCGAAGCGCACCGTTCGGCAATCGCGGACGAGATCCAGTCGACGCGACACAGGTCGGTCGCATCGCCGATGTAGCCGGTGCCGAGGGCCTCGACGACACCGAGAAGCATGCCGCCGAGCATCGCTCCGGCCAGATTTCCTATGCCCCCTAGCACTGCAGCGGAAAACGCCTTGAGCCCAAGCAATGCCCCCATGGTGTAATGGGCCACCCCGTAGTAGGTGCCCACCATCACACCGGCGACCGCCCCGAGCGCAGCGCCGATGACGAAGGTCAACGAGATGACACGGTTGATGTCGATCCCCATGAGCCCTGCCACCTGGGGATTCTCGGACGTGGCTCGCATGGCGATACCCAGCCGCGTTCGATAGACCAGCAGGCTGAGACCGGCCATGACGGCCAGGGACAGCAAGATGATCGCTATCTGGATCGCACTGATGGTGGCTCCGGCGAATTCGAACACCGGGTTGGCCACGATCTGCGGGAAGGACAGCGGGTTCCGGCTCCAGATCAGCATGGCGAGATGCTGCAGGATGATCGAAATGCCGATGGCGGTGATCAGCGGCGCCAGACGGGGGGCACCTCGCAACGGCCGATAGGCCACACGTTCCATCGCAAACCCCACTCCCATGCACACCGGGATCGCGCACAGGGTACCGGCCACAATGATCAGCACCGGTGGCACCGTCGTACCACTGCCGGCCATGGCGGCGATCACGGACAAGGCGACCATGGCACCGATCATCACCACTTCCCCGTGGGCAAAGTTGATCAGCTGCACGATGCCGTAGACCATGGTGTACCCGAGGGCAACGATGGCGTAGACGCTGCCCAGGGTCAGGCCGTTGATGATCTGCTGGAGGAAGATATCCAAGGCTATGCGTCCGGACCGTACCCGTGGCGATTCATCGGGCTCGTCAAGCCCGGTGGACTCATACCGCGTCCGTCACCGAGCCTGCCCGGCTCATTTTTCTACCGCGCCGGAGGCGCCTGCGAAGTCCTTGTAATCGATGATCTTCCCGCTCTTGACGATGGCGACCGGCAGCACCTTGCCTTCCTGCACGGTGAAGATCGTCATTTCCGCGTCCTTGCGGTCACCTTTGTCATCGAACTCGATGCGCCCGGTCGCGCCGACATGGGCGATGCGCTTGAGCGATGGCAGGAACTTGGCGGGGTCGACCGAATCGGCAGCAATCATGGCCTCGATCAGGAGATTGGTGGCGTCATAGGTGAAGGGGGCGTAGATCAGTGGCTCCCGCCCGAACTTCGCCTTGTACGCATCGAGGAAAGGCCGGCTCGACGAACTGACGGGAATTCCAGCTTGGGAACAGACCAGCCCCTCCGCCGCTCCGCCAGCGAGTTCGTGCATCTTGTCGGTACAGGCTCCATCGCCGAATGCGAATACCGCACTGAGGCCGAGTTCACGTGCCTGCTTGAGCAGCGGTCCGGCGGCGGCGTCCATGCCACCAAAGAACACAGCCTCGGGCTTCCTGCCCCGAAGCTTGGTGAGCACCGCCTTCCAGTCTGTCTGTTTGTCGGTACCCTTCTCGCGCGGCAGAACGGTGACACCCTTCGCCTTGAGCGTCTTCTCGACCTCGTTGGCGAGTCCCTCACCGTATGAGCTGGCATCGTCGATGACTGCCGCCAGTTTCGGCTGGTATCGGGCAAGAAGATAGTCGGCCACTGCGGGGCCCTGCTGATCATCCCGCCCGACGGTCCGGAACGTGACCTGGAAACCCTGTTCCGTGAGTTGCGGATTGGTCGCAGAACCACTGATCACGGGGATACCAGCCTGCTGGTAGATCGAGGAGGCAGGGATCGCCACACCAGAATTGAGGTGGCCCACGACACCGGCGACTCCCGCATCGGCGAACTTCTGACCCACGATGGGGCCCTTGTCGGGCTTGCCCTCGTCGTCCTCGCTCATCATCTCGAAGACGACCTTCCTGCCACCGATCGTGAGGCCGCGGGCATTCGCCTCGGCCACCGCCAGCTCAACACCGCTTTCGTTGTCCTTGCCGAGGTGGGCAATCGCACCGGTCAGCGGTGCCGCGTGGCCGATCCTGACCTTGGTCTGATCGCCCCCACCAGCCGCAGCCGGCCCGGCTCCCGCCGCAGGCGGATCTTCCTTCCCGCCACATGCACCCAATGACAACCCGACGACGACCGCGCACATGAGCGGGAGATACCGGCGCATCGCGTTCCTTGGCATGGGCATGACGGCTCCTGGGATGACGGGGGTGTACGGGTGGGCGGATCGGGGCGATGCACGGGCCCGAAGAGTGGTCGAAGATTATTCCCTGTCGCGAAAATGCAGTCAATTCGCGCAGTTGCAGCGACCACGCGCGCAACAGGCAAAAAAAAACCGGTCCTGGGACCGGTTTTTTTTTCGCCGCCGTGCATCCTTACATGGACAGAATCCATTCGACGATGACCTTCACATCCTCGTCCTTCATGTTCGGGTGCGGCGTCATGGGGATGGCACCCCAGTTGCCGGACCCACCCGCCTTCACTTTCTTGACGAGCATGTCGACCGCACCGGCGTTGCCTTTGTACTTCTTGGCCACATCCTTGTAGGACGGACCGACCAGCTTCATCTCGGCTGCGTGGCAGGCGGCACAGTCGCTGCCCTTGATGAGGGACTGAGCCTTGGCGGCATCGGCCGCCTGCACTCCACCCGTGAAAGAGACACCGGCGACCGCGACGGCGGCGAGCAGATGTGAGAGTTTCATCTTTTCTCCTTGAAAGGTCGTACTGGCCTGATGGGCCGATTCTAGGGACTTTCCCCCGGGGTACGCAATCCGCCAGGCACCGAAACCGTGACTGACAGGGTCCAGGTTCGCTTGCGGAGTCACGCTTCCAGGTGACATGAACGGCAGCCCCGCGCCAGCGGTTGACGCCGATTTCTCGCCACCGCCAAGCGGAACACGTTCATGCCGCTGTCAGCCATACCGATGGAAGCCCCGCCCGCTCTTGCGCCCGAGGTAACCAGCCTCGACCATCTCCACGAGCAACGGCGCCGGTCTGTACTTGGGATCCTTGAAGCCCTCGAACAGCACCTGCATCACCGCCAGCTGGACGTCGAGCCCGATCAGGTCGCACAGCGCCAGAGGGCCGATGGGATGATTGCAGCCCATGCGCATGGCGTCATCGATCTCCTGGGCCGAGGCCAGACCCTCACCCAGCGCAAAGATGGCCTCGTTGATCATGGGACAGAGCAGGCGGTTGACGACGAAGCCCGGTGAGTTGCGGACCTGGACCGGCGACTTGCCGATGGCCCGCGCCAGACTCTCTGCGGCTGCGTAGGTGGCATCGGTGGTCTGCAGGCCCCGGATCAGTTCAACCAGTTGCATGACCGGCACAGGATTGAAGAAATGCATGCCGATCACCTGCCCCGGGCGCCCGGTTGCCGCCGCCAGCTTCGTGATCGAGATCGAGGAGGTGTTGGACGCGATGATCGCCTCGGCCTTCAGGATCCCGTCGAGGCGCGCGAACAGGTCGAGCTTGAGCGCGAGATTCTCGGTCGCCGCCTCCACCACGAGATCAACGCTGCCGAGGCTGGCCAGGTCGGTCGACGACTTGATGAGGGACAAGGCCTGTGCCTTGGCCTCAGCGGCCATCTTGTCCTTCTTGACCAGTCGGTCCAGACTGGTATCGATGGTCTTGAGGGCCCGATCCAGGGCGCCCTGCGCAACGTCGGTCAGAATGACCGTATGCCCGGCCACCGCGAGTGTCTGCGCGATGCCGTTACCCATAGTGCCGGCGCCGACGACGCCAATGCATCCGAACTGCATGAGTGTATTCCCGCCAGAGTTGAAAGCGGAATTCTAGCCCGGGCGTCGGCAGATCGGCACCGGAAACAGCCCGGCCCAACGAGTTCGCCGGACGTGCCATGCCGGCGCTGCGGGCAGCCCGTGCGGCGACACGCCTGGAACGAAACCCGTCGGCGCGAAACGACATCGGGAGTCCGCCTGACGCCCCCTCCGCCGAACCGCCTCTCCATCAGACGCGCTCGAACATGGCCGAGATTCCCTGGCCGACGCCGATGCACATGGTGGTCAAGGCGAATCTGCCGTTGCGTTCCTGCAATTCGTGCGTCGCCGTGCACACCAGCCGGGCACCGCTCATGCCCAGAGGGTGTCCCAGGGCGATTGCCCCACCGTTGGGATTGACACGCGGATCATCGTCGGCGATGCCGAGTTCCCGCAGCACGGCGAGGCCCTGGGCCGCAAAGGCCTCGTTGAGCTCGATCACATCCATTCGGCCGATGTCCAACCCCGTGCGCTCCAGCAGCTTGCGCGACGCCGGTACCGGGCCGATGCCCATGACGCGCGGCGCACAGCCTGCCGTCGCCACACCCACCACCCGCGCCATGGGTGTGAGCCCGTGACGTCGTGCGGCCGACTCGCTCGCCAGGATGAGGGCACAGGCGCCGTCGTTCACACCCGACGCGTTGCCCGCCGTCACGGTGCCATCCGCCCTGACGATGGGCTTGAGCTTCGCGAGCGCCTCGAGCGTGGTCTGCCTGGGGTGCTCATCCCGCTCGACGATCACCGGATCGCCCTTCCGGGAAGGAATCTCCACCGGCACAATCTCCCGGGCCAGCCGCCCGCCAGCCTGGGCCTCCAGGGCCCGGGTCTGGGAGCGCAAACCGAAGGCGTCCTGATCCTCGCGCGAAATGCGGTACTCGGCGGCCACGTTTTCGGCGGTCTCCGGCATCGAATCCGTGCCGTACAACTGTTTCATCAGAGGATTGACGAAACGCCAGCCGATGGTGGTGTCGTAGACGGCATTGGTGCGGGAAAAAGCCGCATCAGCCTTGGGCATGACGAATGGCGCGCGGGACATGCTCTCCACGCCTCCAGCCACGCCGATGTCGATCTCCCCGGCACGGATCGCCCGGGCGACGATACCGACCGCATCCATGCCCGAACCGCAGAGCCGGTTGATGGTGCTGGCCGGAACGTCCTTGGGCAGCCCGGCGAGCAGCCAGGCCATCCGTGCGACGTTCCTGTTGTCCTCGCCCGCCTGATTGGCGCACCCGAACACCACGTCGTCCACGACAGCCCAGTCCACACCCGGATGGCGTTCCCGCAAGGCACGCAGCGGGATCGCCGCTAGGTCGTCAGGGCGCACGGACGACAGGGCGCCCCCATAACGTCCGATCGGGGTGCGCAAGGCGGCGCAGATGAAGGCTTCAGGCATGGTCGTGTGCTCTCCACAGGGCGATCCTGGAACGGCCCGATCCCCGCGCCGGATCGCGCACGATGGTCGGCCCTTTCAGGACCTGGTTCAGGACGGGGGCGACGCCCCCCCGGTACAGGCTGCAGTGGCTCATCGGGCTGCCGTCATCGGCGTGTCCTCGCCGTTCCGCGGATTCCAGGGCGCGACCCGCCAGAGCAGCGCCATCCCCGGCAACGCCAGGAGCACGCAGAGCCAGAAGAAACCGAACCAGCCCAGCCCCTCCACCAGCCAGCCCGTGATGGCGTTGACGAAGGTGCGTGGCACGGCGGCAAGGCTCGTGAACAGGGCGAACTGGGTGGCGGTGTAGGACGGGTGGGTCGTCCTTGCAATGAAAGCGACGAAGGCTGCCGTGCCGAGCCCGACGCCAAGGGCCTCGCCACCGATGACCGCCGCCAGGGACAGGCGCTCGAATGCACCGATGACGGGAAACGGCCCGAGCCGGGCAAGCCATGCGAATCCCAGGATGGTGACGACCTGGACCACCCCGAACACCCACAACCCGCGGTTGACCCCCAACTTCACGAGCCACAATCCGCCCAGCAATCCACCGACTACGCTGGGCCACAGACCGGCATTCTTCGCGATCAGACCGATGTCGGACTTGGAATAACCCATGTCCAGATAGAAGGGCGTCGCCAGCGCGGTGCACATGCTGTCGCCGAGCTTGTAGAGGAAGATGAAGCAGAGCACCAGCAGGGCCTCATGCCCGCCGCGTCGATGCCAGAACTCCCGGAACGGCTCCGCCACGGCCTCCCGCAGCGACCGCGGGACGCTGGCGGCGGCGGGCTCGGCAACCACGAGGGCCAGGATGATTCCGGGAGCGATGAAACCCGCCGTCACCAGGAACACCGTGGTCCAGGGCAGGTGGTCCGCAAGGATGAGCGACAGCGAGCCTGGGACCAGCCCGGCGATGCGATAGGCATTGACGTGAACGGCATTGCCAAGACCGAGTTCCCCATCCGCCAGGAGTTCACGACGATAGGCATCGAGCGCGATGTCCAGTGTGGCACTGAGCATTGCGACGCCCGCCGTGACGTAGACGATGAGGGGCAGGTCTGCGGCCGGCGACAGAAAGCCCATGCTTCCCACCAGGAGAAGCAGGCCCAGCTGGGTGAACAACATCCACCCGCGCCGTCGTCCCAGGCCGGGGAGGGCATAGCGGTCCAGCAGGGGCGCCCACAGGAACTTCCAGGTGTAGGGAAACTGGATCAGCGCCATGGCGCCGATGGTCTTGAGGCTGATGCCTTCGGTGCGCAGCCAGGCCGGCACGAGGTTCAGCAACAGGTAGAGCGGCAGACCCGAACTGAAGCCCGTGAAGACGCACGCCAGCATCCGCCGGGTGAACAGGGTCGCCCACAGGGACGGACGCTCGCTCATGCGCGCGAGGGCGCCTCAGCCGGAAACAGGTCCGGCACCGGCTGCGTGGTCCAGCCGGTAGACCGCGGTCGCGCCGAAGAAGTTGGGCCACATCTGCACCGGCTGCCCGTCCGTCAACACGAGACGTTCGAGGATGCGGATGGCGCGTCCCCGGCAGAAGGACTCGAAATCGGCCAGCGTGAAGAGATGGATGTTGGGTGTGTCGTACCACTGGTAGGGCAGTTCACGCGACACCGGCATCCGCCCCATGGCCAGTTGCGCCCGCACCCTCCAGTAGCCGAAATTGGGAAAGCTCACGATGCCCTCCCGCCCGACGCGCAGGATTTCCTTCAACAACCGCTCCGTATGCTTCATGGCCTGCAGGGTCTGCGACAGCACCACCTGATCGAAGGAGCCTGACTCGAATCCGGACAACCCGGCCTCGAGGTCGCTCTGCAGGACGTTGACGCCGTTGGCGACGCAGGCTGCGACGTTCTCGTCGGAGATCTCCACGCCGTAGCCGGAGACGTTGCGCGTCTCCTTCAGGAAGCGCAGGAGCGATCCGTCCCCACAGCCGAGGTCGAGGATGCGCGCACCCTGGGGCACCCACTGGGCGATGGCATCGAAGTCGGGGCGCCGGGGAAGGCCGGCAGCCTTGGGGGAGCCCTGGAGGGTGGTCACAGTGTGATGTTGGCCATGTAAGCGGCGATCAGCCGGTGATAGCGCGCGTCGTCCATCAGGAAGGCGTCGTGGCCGTGCGGCGCGTCGATTTCCGCGTAGCTCACGTCCAGCCGGTTATCCAGCAGCGCCTTGACGATCTCCCGCGACCGCGCCGGCGAGAACCGCCAGTCCGAAGTGAACGAGATGACCAGAAAGCGTGCACACGCGCCCGCGAGAGCGGCCGCCAGGCTACCACCATGCCGCAGCGACGGATCGAAGTAATCCAGTGCCTTGGTGATGCGCAGATAGGTGTTGGCGTCGAAATAGGTGGAGAACTTGTCGCCCTGGTAGCGCAGGTAGGACTCGATCTCGAATTCCACGTCGAAGCCGAACTTGTACTCGCCCTCCCGCAAATCGCGGCCGAATTTCTCGGCCATCGCGTCATCGGACAGATAGGTGATGTGTCCGAGCATGCGCGCCAGCCTCAGTCCGCGCCGGGGCACGACGCCGTGCTCGTAAAAATCGCCGCCGTGGAAATCCGGGTCGGTGGTGATGGCCTGTCGCGCGACCTCGTTGAAGGCGATGTTCTGCGCCGACAGGCGGGGCGCGGCCGCAATCACGAGACAGTGCCGGACCCGATCAGGATGGCTGATGCTCCACTGGAGCGCCTGCATGGCCCCGAGGCTGCCGCCGATGACGGCGGCGAAGCTGCTGATGCCGAGGCGATCGGCGAGGCGAGCCTGTGCCTCGACCCAGTCCTCGACCGTGACCAGCGGGAAGGCGGAGCCCCAGGGGCGCCCGGTCGCCGGATTGATGGACGCAGGCCCCGTCGAGCCATGGCAGCCGCCGAGATTATTGACACCGATGACGAAGAAGCGATCCGTGTCCACGGGTCGACCCGGCCCGATGAGGTTGTCCCACCAGCCGACATTCCTGGGATCATCCTCATACCAGCCGGCGACGTGGTGGGAGGCATTCAGCGCATGACACACCAGCACCGCATTGGACCGATCGGCATTCAGTGTGCCGTAGGTCTCGTAGCGCAGCCGGTAGCCCGGCATGACGGCGCCGCTCTTCAAGGCCAACGGCTGATCGAACTCCATGTCCTGGGGCCGCACCACGCCCACCGACCCTGGCGCCCGCATCTCGATGCTCACGAGGCCGTCCCGCCACTGGAGGCACGGATGGCCTGGATGCGCCGCAACACCTGCTGGACGGCATCAGACTGCATGTCCCGGAACAGCATCTGCGCCTCGCCCTCCTTGGCGAGAATCTGCGTGTCGTCATACGTCAGGTCGCGCACCACCAGCACCTCGTTGACCGGCAACCACTCCCTGCCGGTGGCGGTCGCAACCCGGAAGGAGACCCGGTAGCGCAGCTGCAACTCCCGCACCCGTCCCGCACCGGAGACCGCCAGGATGCCGCGCTCCTGGGAATCACCGATGAGGTAGACCACCGCCGCGGCATCGGCCGGCCGTTCGACCAGCCGGGTGCTTCCGCCTGCGGCGATGTTGCGCTTGAGCTGGCTGGTGAAGGCGGAATAGGTCATGCCCTCAACGTACATGGTCTCGAACGGCAGGTCCATCCGTCCGCGCAACTGGAAACCGCAGCCCCAGGGCAGGCTCGCGATCAGCCCCGCCAGCACCAGTCGCCGGCGACCGGGACACATGCGGTTCGTGGCGGCCTGCACCTTTCAGACCACCACATTCACCAGACGTCCTGGCACCACCACCACCTTCCTGGGCGCCTGACCTTCGGTGAATTTGAGGACATGGGGATGCGCCAGGGCCAACGCCTCGATCTGGTCGCGGCTGGCATCGCGGGCCACGCGCATGCTGCCGCGCAGCTTGCCGTTGACCTGCAGCACCAGTTCCACCTCGTCCTGGGCAAGCGCCTCCTCGAGAGGCTCGGGCCAGGGTGCGGTGAGGACATCGTCGCCGAAACCCAGCTCCCGCCAGAGGTGATAGGCGAGGTGAGGGGTGATGGGGGACTGCAGCCGCAACAGCATCGACAACCCCTCCTCCAGCACCTGCGCATGGGCCTCGCCATCGTCGTCGGGCGCGCGCTCCAGAGCATTGAGGATCTTCATGCATGCCGAAGCCACCGTGTTGAACTGGTTGCGCTGAAGATCGAAGGTCGCCTGCCTCAGGTTGTTGTGGATCTCCCGCCTGGCATCGGCCAGCCCCGCCGGCAGTCGCACGCCCGTCAGGGTCCTCCCCGCCACCAGCTTCTGCCGCGCCGAATCCGCATAACGGCAGGCGAACGCCCAGAGCCGCTTCATGTATCGGTAGGAACCCTCGACTCCGGAATCCGACCATTCGAGCGTCTGCTCCGGCGGGCTGGTGAACATCATGAAGAAGCGGGCGGTGTCGGCGCCGTAGCGCTCGATCAGCGCCTGGGGATCGACGCCGTTGTTCTTGGATTTGGACATGGTGCCAATGCCACCGGATTCCACCGGCTCACCATCGGACCGCAGTACCACCCCGAGCCGCTGCCCCTTGTCGTCTGTGCGGATGTCCACGTCGGCGGGATTGAAGTACTGGATGCGGCCGGCACCGGACTTGCGGAAGAAGATCTCGTTCAGCACCATGCCCTGGGTCAGCAGGTTGGAGAACGGTTCGTCCAGCTGCAGCAGACCGAGATCACGCATCACCTTGGTCCAGAATCGCGAGTACAGCAGGTGCAATATGGCGTGTTCGATGCCCCCGATGTACTGATCGACCGGCAGCCAGTAACGCACTCTGTCGTCGACCATGGCCGACGCATTGTCGGGACACGCGTAGCGCAGGTAATACCAGGACGAGTCCACGAAGGTGTCCATGGTGTCGGTCTCGCGCCTGGCGGCCGCACCGCAGCGCGGGCAGGCGACGTCCAGGAAGTCTGTGCGCCGGTTCAGCGGGTTGCCGGACCCATCCGGCACGCAATCCTCGGGCAGCACGACCGGCAGTTGGTCATCCGGCACGGGCACGGTGCCGCAGGACTGGCAGTGGATGAGCGGGATCGGGGTGCCCCAATAGCGCTGCCGCGAAATGCCCCAGTCGCGCAGGCGCCAGGTGGTCTGCTTGCCGCCCAGGTCGCGGGAAGCAAGATCGGCGGCGATCGCATCCACGGCGGCGGCATGGCCGAGGCCGTCGTAACGCCCGGAGTTGATGCAGCGACCGGCCTCCTTGTCCGCATACCACTCCTGCCAGTTGTCGGTGGAGAACTCGCGCCCCTCCGCGGCCACCGCCTGCCTGATGGGCAGACCGTACTTCCGGGCGAAGTGGAAATCCCGTTCGTCATGGCCGGGCACCGCCATCACCGCGCCCTCGCCATAGCCCATGAGCACATAGTTGCCGACCCATACCTCGACACGCTCGCCGCTCAGGGGATGCGAGACCGAGATGCCGGTGGGCATGCCCTTCTTCTCCATGGTGGCCATGTCGGCCTCCATGACCGAACCGCGCTTGCATTCCTCGATGAAGGCCGCCAGTTCCGGGTTGTCGCGCGCGGCGCGCGCCGCCAGAGGATGCTCGGCCGCGACGGCGCAGAAGGTGACCCCCATGATGGTGTCGGCGCGTGTGGTGAAGACCCAGAGCTTTTCCTGCTGCCCGTCGAGTTCATAGGGAAAGGCGAACCTCACCCCCTCGCTCCGTCCGATCCAGTTTGCCTGCATCAGGCGGACCCGCTCCGGCCAGCCCGGCATCGCATCCAGCGAGCCGAGCAGTTCCTGGGCGTACGCGGTGATGCGCATGTAATACATGGGGATCTCGCGCTTCTCCACGACCGCCCCGGTGCGCCAACCCCGCCCGTCGATGACCTGCTCGTTGGCCAGCACGGTCTGGTCGACGGGATCCCAGTTCACCACGCCGGTCTTCTGGTAGACGATGCCCTTCTCGAGCATGCGCAGAAACAGCCACTGGTTCCAGCGGTAGTACTCCGGCCTGCAGGTGGCAAGTTCGCGCTCCCAGTCGATGGCGAAGCCGAGGGACCGGAGTTGCTGCTTCATGTAGGCAATGTTGTCGTAGGTCCACTTCGCCGGCGGCACGCCGTTGGCCATGGCGGCATTCTCCGCCGGCAGCCCGAAGGCGTCCCAGCCCATCGGCTGGAGCACGTTGTACCCGCGCATCCTGTGGTAACGGCTGAGCACGTCGCCGATGGTGTAGTTGCGCACATGCCCCATGTGCAGTTTCCCGGAGGGATAAGGAAACATCGAGAGGCAGTAGTATTTTGGCTTTCCGGGGACCTCGGTGGCGCGGAAGGCGTTGGTTTCGTTCCACGCCTGCTGGGCGGCGCGCTCCACTTCGGAAGGACGATATTGGGAATCCATCATGGGACCCGGGTGGGCTGTTGTCCGGCTGGGAAAAGCCGATGATTATAGAGAAGGCGGCCCGGGGAGGGTCTGTCAGCGCAGTGCGGATCGGAGTCCGGCCTGCACCGTGTGCGACCACGCGCTTGTCCACCCTCGAAAAAAACGCGATGCTGCGACCGTGCCTGTCGAGATGGCCCGTCACAACCGGACGCACCCTGTGACCACGGGACCAACCAAGAAGCCGGAAATGCCGATGCGCACCGATGCGACATCCGATGGATGAGGTGCCAACTCTCGATGGCTTGCCGTCATACCCGGTCACAGGCGCGGAATTGGCGAACCTCCGGCATTCCCATTCCACCCGCCGGCCCGGGATGCTCCTGCGTTTCGCAATGACCTCCAGGACGATGCGTGCTCTGCTCACCGGCATTGTCGTCCTGTGTGCGGGCGGCCCGGCCCAGGCAGAGCGCCCGGTGGAGCAGGCGAACCTGGTCATCACGAGGGTGACGCCACCGGCGTGGGTGGTGCGCAACGGGGCGCGAACACCTCTTGCCCCGGAGACCGCCTTGCAGCCTGGAGAAATCCTCCACCCCGGCGCCGGTGGACGCCTCGAGGCGAACCTTGGCGGGTTCGGTCGCCTGCATCTGGGCGCCCATGCCAGAGCGTTCGCGGTCGACTCCGGAACCGCCACCCTCCGGATCCTCGCGGGTGCCTTCCGCATCTCGGGCCAGGCAACGCCGTCCGGAGTCGGCTGGCTGCTCCGCCTTCCTGGGTTGTCAGCCAGCGTGGCGGACGCCGACCTTCTGGGTCAGGTCACGGAATCACGTCAACACCTCGTCCTCCGCCGGGGCAGCGCGGTCGTACGGACCGACATGGGTGTGGTGCTGAACATGGAACGCACGGCAGAGCGGCTGGAGCTGGCTCCCGGGAACCAGACCGCGACGATTGCCCAGGAGGCGACATCAGCGCAAGTCCGTCTGCTGGAGGAAACCGGATTCAGGCCCGGCGACGGCACGCTGGTGCCTGGCGGACGATGGCGAGTGACCGTCCTGGAGACGCGCAGCGAATGGAAAGCCCTGGCTGCTTATGATCGCCTCCGGGACGCCGGATACCCTGCCATCATCTCACCGTCAGACGGACGCAGTGACCCGGTGTACGGCGTTGTGGTGCGCGGGATGCACGTCAGGACGGAGGCGGAGGCTGTCGCCACCCGCCTGAGTTCCCATCCCGGATTTGAAAAAGCCCGCCTCCGGATTTCGAAGGCACGCTGAGAAGCCAAGGGAACTGCAGTCACCTCATCCGGTGCTCGCCCCGGCCTGGCCTGGGCTTGCCGGAGCGATCCCGCTGCCGCCTTCGCACGAAGGCAACGCGCCACCCCGCACCTCACCCTCACCAGTCGTAGTCGATGGTAAGGGGGGCATGATCGGAAAAGCGCTCGGTCTTGTAGATCTCGGCCCGGGCCGCACGCCCGGCCAGTTCCGGTGTCGCGAGGTGGTAGTCGAGACGCCAGCCCACGTTCTTGGCCCAGGCCTGACCCCGGTTGGACCACCAGGTGTACTGCTCGGGACGCGGATCGAGACGCCTGAACACATCCACGAAGCCCATCTCGTCGATCACACCGGACAACCAGGCACGCTCCTCGGGCAGGAAGCCCGAGTTCTTCTGATTGGAGCGCCAGTTCCTCAGGTCGATCTCCTTGTGGGCAACGTTCCAATCCCCACAGATGACCACGTGGCGTCCGCTGCGGGCCAGCGCCTCCAGGCGGCTGTTGAAACGCTCCATGAAGGCAAACTTGGCCGCCAGCCTTTCGTCCGAGCTGGAACCCGAGGGAACGTAAAGCGAAACAACCGAAAGATCGCCAAAATCGGCCTGCAGGTAACGCCCCTCGGCGTCGATGTCCGCGATGCCGACACCATGGATCACGCGATCGGGCGCCTGCCGGCTGTAGATGGCCACTCCACTGTACCCCTTGCGCTGAGCGGGATGGAAGTGGCCGCGCAATCCGGCGGGGGCAAGCATCTCGGGACCCAGATCCTCCTCGGTGGCCTTCAACTCCTGGACGCAGGCAACGTCGGGCGACTGGGCCTCGAGCCACTGCAGGAAACCCTTCTTCGTGGCGGAACGGATGCCGTTAACATTGAGCGTCACTATTCTCAGCATGGCATCAGAATGAAAACAGGCATGGATTTCCGGGGGGAATTCGTACGCTTCGCCGTGGCGAAGGGGGTGCTGCTGTTTGGCGAGTTCAAGACCAAGGCGGGGCGCCTCTCGCCCTATTTCTTCAACGCCGGGCTGTTCAACGATGGCGAGAGCCTGAGACAGCTCGGTCGATTCTACGCCATGACCCTGCAGGCGGCGGGTGTTCCCTTCGACGTCCTTTTCGGCCCGGCATACAAGGGCATTCCCCTGGTCGCGGCGACCGCCGCCGCGCTGGCCGAGGACGGGCGGAACGTACCGTTCTCGTTCAACCGCAAGGAAGCCAAGGACCACGGCGAAGGCGGGATCGTGGTTGGGGCACCCCTAAAGGGCAGGGTCATGGTGGTCGATGACGTGATCTCGGCAGGCACGTCGGTGCGCGAGTCGGCAGACATCATCCGCACGGCAGGAGCGGAACTGGCCGGTGTTGTCATCGCCCTGGACCGTCAGGAGCGCGGCCAGGGTGCGTTGTCGGCAGCGCAGGAGGTCCGGGCGCTGTTCGACGCCCCGGTGCTGAGCATCTGCACCCTCGATGACGTGCTGGCCTATCTGGAGGACGAGCCCGGGCTGACCGCCTCGCTGGAGGCCGTCAGGGCTTATCGACAACGATACGGAATCGGCATGACATGAGACGCATCAAAGGCTTACGGTTCGCAGCAGCGCTTTTCATCGCGTCGACCTCCCAGGCCGCCTGGGCCGGAAAGCTCTACAAGTGGGTCGACGACAAAGGCGTCACCCACTACTCGGAGAGCATGCCGGCGGAGCAGAAGGACCGCAGTTCCACCGAACTGGACGGGCGGGGGCGTGTGTTGAAGCAAAACACCGCCGCGCCTGGCCCGGAGCAGATCCGGGCGCGGGAGGAGGAGAAGCTGCGCCGGAAGTCCGAGGAGCGCGAACTGGAGCAACAGCGCCGCCGCGACAATGCGCTGCTGAACACCTACACGACCGCCGACGAAATAGAGGACGCCAGGAAACGCGCGATTCTCGCCGCGAATCAGGCCCGGCAGGTCGTGGAGACACGGGTCAAGTCATCGAAGTCCCGGTCCGATGCACTACGGAAACAACTGGAACAGGCCACCCGCGGCGGCAAACCTGCTCCTCACGCGCTTGCAGAGGACGTCGAGGAGTCGGAGCGGGATCTGGCACGCCTCGAGCGGGAACTGGCTCAACGGGATGCCGAGATCGCCCGCATCGAGCAGCGTTACACCGAGGACCGAACGCGGTTCGTGGAGTTGACTTCCAACCCAGCAAGGTGAACCGCCTTGCTGGCAGAGTGACCAGTGCGAACGTGGCTCGGTCAATGCCAGCCACGGAGACCGGCCTGCCGTGGTGGAGTCCGGCGTCGAAGGAACAGCGCGTCAGCCTAGCTTGCGGCGGAGCAAGTCGTTGACCTGCTGGGGATTGGCCTTGCCACGGGTGGCTTTCATGGCCTGCCCTACCAAGGCATTGAAGGCCTTCTCCTTGCCCGCCCGGAACTCCTCGACGGACTTCGGATTGGCCGCAAGCACCTCATCCACGATCCGTTCCAGTTCCCCGACGTCGGAAATCTGCCGCAGGCCGCGGCGCTCGATGATGTCGTCCGCCTCCCCCTCGCCGGACCACATGGCGTCGAACACTTCCTTCGCGAGCTTGCCCGACAGGGTGCCGTCGGCGATTCGGGTGAGCAACGCTGCCAGGGATACCGCGGAGACCGGGGCTGCAGACAGGTCCCGCTGTTCCCGATTCAGTCGCGCGGACACCTCTCCCATGAGCCAGTTCGCACAGAGCTTGGGCTCGGCCGGCAGTGCCCGTATCAGTGCCTCGTACCAATCCGCCGTCTCCCGGCTCGCGGTCAGGGTTGCGGCATCGTAGTCGGACAGCCCGAGTGTCGAGACGAAGCGCTGCCGCCTCGCTTCGGGCAGCTCAGGCATGCCGGCACGCACGTCCTCGATCCAGGACTCCCTGATCTCCAGCGGCAGCAGGTCCGGGTCGGGAAAATACCGGTAGTCCTGCGCGTCTTCCTTGGAACGCATCGCCCGGGTCTCGCCACGATCCGGATCGTAGAGGCGGGTCTCCTGCACGATGCTGCCACCGTCCTCCAGGATCTCGATCTGGCGTGCCATCTCGAACTCTATGGCCTGCTCCAGGAATCTGAACGAATTGAGGTTCTTGATCTCGCAGCGCGTGCCGAACTTCCGTTCGCCCCGCCTCCTGACCGAGACATTGGCGTCGCAGCGGAAGGAGCCCTCCTGCATGTTGCCATCGCATATGCCGATCCAGCGCACCAGAGAGTGCAGCATGCGGGCGTAGGCGACCGCCTCGGCCGCCGAGCGCATGTCCGGCTCGGAGACGATCTCGAGCAGGGGGGTGCCGGCTCGATTGAGGTCGATGCCGCTCATGCCTTGGAAGTCCTCGTGCAGCGACTTTCCTGCATCCTCCTCCAGGTGGGCCCGCGTCAGACGCACCACCTTTTCGGCATCATCGACGCGTATGCGCAAGGAGCCGCCCAGGACCACCGGGACCTCGTACTGGCTGATCTGGTAGCCCTTGGGCAGATCGGGGTAGAAGTAATTCTTGCGCGCGAAGATCGAGCGCCGGTTGATCGAGGCACCCACCGCGAGCCCGAACCGGATCGCCCGCTCGACCGCACCGCGGTTGAGCACCGGCAGAACACCGGGAAGGGCAAGATCCACTGCACAGGCCTGGGCATTGGGGTCGGCGCCGAATGCGGTGGCCGCACCGGAAAAGATCTTGGACTCGGTCGAGAGCTGGGCGTGGGTCTCCAGGCCGATGACGACTTCCCAATGGGCGTTCATATCAGTTCTCACCAAATCCGACGGGCACGCGGAGGTGCCAGTCCGTCGCCTGCTGGTACTGATGGGCGACACGCAGCATCCGGGCCTCTTCGAAGTGGTTTGCCATCAACTGCAGACCCACAGGGCGCCCCTTGTCGCCGAAGCCGCAGGGAATGCTCATGCTGGGAATGCCGGCCAGGCTTCCCGGTACGGTGTACAGATCGGCGAGGTACATGGAGACCGGATCCGCCGCCTTCTCGCCGAAGCCGAAGGCGACCGAGGTGGTCACCGGGCCTGCGATCACATCGCACCGCTGGAACGCGGCCTGGAAGTCCTGGGCGATCAGTCGCCGTACCTGCTGCGCCTTGATGTAATACGCGTCGTAGTAGCCATGGGACAGCACGTAGGTGCCGATCAGGATGCGGCGCTTCGGTTCGGGCCCGAGTCCCTCCGCGCGGGAACGCTTGATCATGTCCGTGAGGTCGGCGTAGTCAGCCGCCCGGTGACCATAGCGCACACCGTCGAACCGGCTGAGGTTGCTGGAGCATTCGGCAGGCGCCACCACGTAATAGACGGGGATTCCGAGGTGGGCGTTCGGCAGGGAGATGTCGACCAGCTCCGCCCCGAGACCGCGATACACCTCGAGCGCGGCGCGGATCGGCGCCTCCACGTCCGGCCTCAGGCCGGTACCGAAGAACTCCCGCGGGATGCCGATGCGCAGCCCGGACACGGGCTGGCCGAGCTCGCGCGCACAGTCCTCGGCAGGCCGGTCGATACTGGTGGAATCCCTCGGGTCGAAGGCCAGCATGGCCGAGAGGACCACGGCGGCATCTTCCGCCGAAACCGTCATCAGCCCGGCCGTGTCCAGGCTCGAGGCGAAGGCGATCATGCCCCAGCGAGACGGACGGCCATAGGTGGGTTTGGTACCGGTCACTCCGGCAAAGGCGGCTGGTTCCCGGATGGAACCGCCGGTGTCGGTGGCCGTCGCCACCGGGGTGATGCGGGCTGCGACCGCCGCGGAGGACCCGCCCGAACTGCCGCCCGGCACGGAAGCCTTGTCCCAGGGGTTGAGGACAGGCCCGTAGGCGCTGTTCTCGTTCGACGAGCCCATGGCGAACTCGTCGCAATTGAGCTTTCCCAGGCACACCATGCCCGCGCGGGCAAGGTTCTCGACCACGGCGGCATCGAACGGGCTCATGTAGCCGGCGAGCATGCGGCTCGAGGCCGTGCTGGCCCAGTCTCGCGTCACGAAGATGTCTTTGTGCGCCAGGGGAACGCCGAGCAGAGGCCCGGCCTCCCCCTGCGCACGCCGCCGGTCGGCCTCGGCCGCCTGCCGCAGGCTCTGCTCGGGGCGGACGTCAAGGAAGGCATTGAGGTCGCGGTGCCGGTCGATCCGCTCGAGGAACACGCGAGTAAGTTCGACCGACGAGACCTCCCCCCGGGTCAGGAGACGGCTGAGTTCGGCCACGGAGGCGAGATGCAACTGGGTCAAGGCGGATCCTCGGGACAGGGCAGTGTCGATCAGGGGACCGTGGCCGCGCGGCCCCGAACGGCCGGTCACGCCACCACGCGCGGCACCACGAAAAACCCCACCAGCCCCGCGGGGGCGGTGCGCATGTGGGCCGCGCGATCGACCTGCGCGGGAACCACCGCGGCCCCCCGGCG
>JBEICA010000333.1:0-3631 GCA_040373665.1 Burkholderiales bacterium
CGCCGGGGGCGACCAGATCGAGCTTCTCGTTCCAGGCGAGCTGGCCGGTGACGTGCACCAGCCGGCCGCCCTGGGACACGGCCACCTGGTAGATGGGGCCGTCGCGGGCGATGCCGGGCGGGTTGAGGAACTGGATTTCGGGTCGGGTCATCGGGGGCTCCCTTGAGGGTTGATTCAGGTGGGGTCGGCGGACGCCGCGTGTGAGCGGCGCCGAAATCGGGTGGCCACCCGCCGGGTCATCGGCCGGCCCGGCGGGGCGCACCCCTGCTTTCCGGTTTCGTGGCGCGGGCGTGGACAACAGTCGAAGGGAACGAGGCGGTCATCACAGCCGTCGTCGGCCGGCGCTGGCGTCCCGAGACGGGTGGGCAGGGCCCGCGTACCGGTCATCGTGCTGCTTGCAGCGCTTCGAGCAGGGCGTCGTGGAAGCGGTCGGGCGCCTCCACCTGGGGCGAGTGCCCGAGATCAGCGAATTCCACCAGTTTCGCACGGGGAATGGCCGCGGCGGCACGGCGCCCGAGCACGGGGTAGTCGCCGAGCCGTTGCGCGACCTCGGCCGGTGCGCGGGCGGCACCGGGCGCGGTGCGGTCCATGCCGCCGATGAACAGCACGGTGGGGACGCGCAGACGCGGGAATTCGTACAGCACCGGCTGCGTGAAGATCATCTCCATGGTGAGGGCCTGGTTCCAGGCGACGCGCTCGCGTCCGCTGCCGGCGTACAGGCCGGCGGCCATCTCCACCCACTGGTCGTATTCCGGCTTCCAGCGCCCGTTGTAGTAGTACTTGAGCTGATAGTTGCGGATGGTCTCGGCGGTTGTGCGCAGTTCATTGCGGTAGGACTGGTCGACGCTGGCGTAGGGCACGCCCTCGGCCAGCCAGTCCTCCAGTCCGAGCGGATTCACCATGACGAGCTGCTCCACGCCATCCGGGAACAGGAGAGCGTGGCGCGCGGCCAGCATGCCGCCCATGGAGTGGCCGACTACGATGGCGCGTCCCACGCCGCGCGACTCGAGCAGGGCGCGGGTGTTGGTGGCGAGCTGGTGGAACGTGAACTGGTAGCGCTCTGGCTTGGAAGACTTGCAGAACCCGATCTGGTCCGGTGCGATCACGCGGAAGCCCGCGGCGGCGAGGCGTGCGATGGTGACGCCCCAGGTGGCGGCGCAGAAGTTCTTGCCGTGCAGCAGCACCACGGTGCGGCCGTTGGGCACCGCCGGCGCCACGTCCATGAAGGCCATCGACAGGACCTGTCCCTGGGAGTCGAGGCTGTGGCGCTGGACCGGAAAGGGGTAGTCGAAACCCTCCAGCTCCGGGCCGTAGGGGCCGGCAGGCTGCGCCGCCGAAGCGGTCATCCAGAGCACCATCTGAAGCAACAGCAGGGTCCAGCGCATGACGACCTCGGGCGGTGGGCAGGGTCTCCCGAGTAGACACCTTCGGGTGCGCATCGGCAACGGTCGCGGGAGCATCCGGCGCCGGGCGAGGGGCGGCCGATGCTCAAGGAATGACCGCCTGCGTCGTTACCCCGGTTGTTTTGCCAGGGAAAACGACATGATGTCCATTGCATTCGAACATCGCCTCGGGTCGCATGGCACCGGGCTCGTCGCCGCCTCGGGGGAGCCCATCCGGTGACACCTTCCGACGCTGCGGTGCTCGCCGCGAGCGGAGTCGGGGGCGCCGCCACGGCCGTGGACAGGCGGCACACGCTCCACACCCACCTGCTGCTGTTCGCCCTCGTGGTCATCGGGGCGACCCTGTCGCGGGCGGCCGCCTTCTCGGCCAACGAGTTCTCCCTGATCTGGCCGCCGGCCGGCATCGCCTTTGCCGCCCTGGAGTCGCTCGGACTGGTCGCCGCGGTGCCGGTGGCCCTGGGCCTGGGGGTCTGGGTGGCCGTGACGTATGCCGACACGCCGGTGCTGGTGCCCTTCGCCGTGGTCGCCGGCGTGCTGGGCCCCCTGGTGGGGGTCGACGTCCAGCGGCGGCTGATCGCCCGCGCCTCGGCCATCGGCCACCCCCTGACGAACCTCAGACGCCTGCTGACCTTCTACCTGTCGGCCATCCTGGTCGGTGCGCCCGTGGCCGCCCTCGTCGGCGCCAGCGGTCTGGCCGTCGCCGAACTGCAGGGCGGTTCCTCGTTCGTCAACATGCTCATCGCCTTCTGGCTGGTCGAGAGCCTGGGCCTGATACTGTTCGGACCGGCGGTCGGGGTGCTGCTGCGCGGCGATGCAGGGCAGCGCCTGCCGCGTGTCGATCTGCCGACCTTCACAGCGGCGCTCGGCTTGTCCGTCCTGTGCGCGGCCATGGAGCGCTACGGCGCGACCGGGTACTCCGCCCTGCAGGGCTACTTCTTTCTTCCGCTCGCGGCCTTCTGCGGCGTGCGCTGTACCGCCCGGACCAATCACTGGACGTTGCTCGCGTGTGCCGCCCTGTTCCTCACCGCGCACGCGATGTCCAGCCAGGGCGTGATGGAGGCTGCTGCCCGCGAACGCGCCCTGTTCGAGCAGGTGCTGGTGATCTTCCTCGCCACCGGTCTGGCCCACGTGCTGCAGGCGGTGTCCGCGGATCGCAGCGCTGCCCTGCGGGCGGTGGAGATGGTGGCGCGCCAGGATCCCGCGACCGGCGTGCTCAACAGCCGCGGTATCGAAGAGGCGCTGGCCCAGGAGATCGCCACTGGCGGCGGCCCCGGATTCGCGGTCGTGGGCATCCGCCTGCGCAATCTCGAAGTGGCGCTGGAGCTGCTCGACGCCGCAGCGGGCGCTCGTCTGCTGGGCATCCTGACCCGGACGCTGGGCGATCGCCCCGGGGTGGCGGCCGTGGCCCGGCCCGAGTCCTCCCGCTTCATGGTGATCCTGCGCGCGCCGGATCCGGCGGGCGTCGAGCATGCCGCGGCCGGGCTGCTGTCGGAACTGGAGGAGGTCCGCGTATCGGCCCGGAGCGCGGTGCTGCGCCTGTCCCCGACGGTCGGGGCGCTGTGGGTGGAGCGGCGTGCGGGTCTGGGCCCGGACGCCATCCGCGTCGCCCTGCGCGACGCCGAGAACGCGGCGGGTCTGCATGTCGAGCGCCCCCTGCACCTGGGGCTGCTGGACGATGTCGGCATGGCGGCCCACCTCGACCGCCTGTCGGCGACGGAGCGGGTGCGCGAAGCCATCGCCTCGCAGCGGCTGGTGTTGCTGGCCCAGCCGATCGTGGCCAACGCGCCGGCCCAGGTTGCGGCCGGACACGACGTGGAGGTGCTGGTCCGTCTGCTCGACCCCGAGGGCGCCCTGATCACGCCGGCGGAATTCCTGCCCATCGTGGCTTCGGCCGACCTGGCGGTGGCCCTGGACCGGGCCGTGGTGGCGCGGGTGTTCGACTGGTTCCGCGATCGGCCGCAGGTGCTGGCGCACACCGCCAAGTGCGCCATCAATCTCAGCGCCACCAGTCTGGCGGACCCGGATTTCCCCCGCTTCGTGGAATCGGCCATGGCCGCGCGCGGCCTCGCCGCGGACCGTCTGGCCTTCGAGATCACGGAGAGCAGCCAGCTGGTCAACCCGGCGCTCGCGGCCGAATCGCTGGCGCGGCTGCGCCGCCTCGGTTTCCGCGTCGCGCTGGACGACTTCGGCACCGGACTGTCGACCTTCGACTACCTGAAGAAGCTGCC
>JBEICA010000448.1:0-1544 GCA_040373665.1 Burkholderiales bacterium
CCTGGCGTTCCCCGTTCATTCCCCGGACAGCGCGGCGCGGTGCCCACTTTTCGACCATCCCGAACCGGAGCGGCGCCCGACCGTCTCCCTGGAGTCCTGCAACCATGATCCGATTCCGCCTGACTCTGGCGCTGCTCGCGCCCGTGCCCGCCCTTGCCGCGCCGGCCCTCCACACCGATGACCTCGTGGGCGTCGGTCTGCGCATCGGGCCCGCTCACGCGGGGGCGTCGCATCGCGAGACGAGAGCGGTTCCCATCCTCGCCATCGAACGCGGACCCTGGATCGTGCGCACCACACAGGGCGTGCCCGAGGCGGCGGTGGTTTTCGAGCCCGTGCGCGGCGTCAAGGCCGGACTGGCCCTGACCCTGGACGAGAGACGGCGCTCGGCCGACGTGGCGGCGTTCGCGGGGCGCTCCGTGCCCGACCTCGATGGCGGCCCGGCGCTGGGGCCGATCGTCGAGGCGAACTTCGCCGTCGGTCCGGTACCGGCGCGGCTGACCTGGCGCTGGCGCCAGTCGTTGCAGCGGGAGCACGGTGCGTCCTCGGATCTGCGGCTGGCAGCCGGGCTGTTCGATGGCCAACAGTTGCGTCTGCAGGGGTATGTGCAGACCACCTGGTCGGATGCGACCGCACGCACCCTGGGCTTCGGGCTGCCGGCTTCGAGCGCGACGGCGAGCGGTCTGTCCGCGGCGTCGTTCGCATCGGGGGGGCGCGATGCCGTCTTCGGGCTGGCGCTGCGGTGGGATGTCAGCGACCCCTGGTCGTGGGTGGCCTCGGTGGAGTGGCGTCGTGTCTCCGGAGCGCTCTCCGCGGGGCCGGTGGTCGAGACCGGCAGCGCGAGCGCCGCAACGCTCGGAGTGGTTTACCGGTTTCGCTGAGGCGAAGCGGCATCGCCCGGCCTCGGCCCTGCGGCCGGGCCTTGGGTGTCGTGCGCGTCGCTTGACCTCGATCCCGAGCCTGCCGCATCATCCGCGGCTGTCGGGCAGGCGACGTCGCCTCCTTGAAGCCAACACCCCCAACCGCCATGGTTATGACACCGCTGACTACCCGGCCGGAGCCTTCCCCGTAGGTCGTCGCCGGCTGTCTGCACAGCTGAAACGCGCGGCCACCGGCCGCGTTTTTTTGCCCGCGCCTGTCGGTTCGTCCATGCCCCGGGGTCGACGGGCCCTGTTCCCAGGAGTCTTTGCATGATCAACATCACCCTGCCCGACGGAACCGTGCGCCAGTTTTCCGGCGCGGTCAGCGTGGCCGATGTGGCGCGCTCGATCGGGCCCGGGCTGGCCAAGGCCGCCCTCGCCGGGCGGCTCGATGGCAGCCTCATCGACACCAGCGCCGTCATCGAGCGCGACGCGCAGCTGTTCCGCCACGCCGACGCCATAGTCGGCCTGCACGGCGGCTCGTTCAGCAACTTGGTATTTTGCACGCCGGACACGGTGGTGGTGGAGGCGCAGCGCCAGGCAGCGAGCGGCGTGCGCTACTGCTTTGCGGGCATGGCCTACCACCTGGGCATCTACTCGTATCACGCGTTTCCCATCAAGGACCTC
>JBEICA010000385.1:0-2649 GCA_040373665.1 Burkholderiales bacterium
AGGGTTCAGGCGCCTCGCGCATCGCCAGCGCGTCGAGCTTGTCCACGATGTCCGCGACGCGCGCTGGCTTCAGGAAGTAGGCGGCCGCCCCGGCCCGCACGCTCTCCAGGCGGGCATGCATGTCGCCGTGTTCGGACAGGCAGATGAAGGGAATGCGGGCCAGCACTTCCGGGCCGAGGGCCGCCAACGCCGCCGTGACCGGCAGGTCCTCGGCTGCCGCGTCGACGTCGATCAGCAGGGCATAGGGCTGCTGCTGTTCGACTGCCACACGCAGTTCGGCGCGCGTACGCAGCAGTCGGACGTCGTAGCCGAACCGGCTGATCTGGCTGGTGAGCGAGGACTGGTCGATCTCGTCGCCGTCGAGGATGTAGAGCAGGCGCCGGCTTTCAGGCTCCACCTCCGGCAGCGGGGACGACGGGATGGCCGCCGGTGTGGAAAGGGTGGGTACCTCCGCCGGGACCTGTTGCGTGGGCGGCAACGCGGCGGGCGCCGGCGCCGTCACCACGGACAGCCGTGGCGGCCGTTCCATCGGCAGCTCGAAGGCTGGGGACAACCGCGGTGCCGGATCCTCGGGGGCGCCGCGTGAGACTTCGGTCGGCGCCGGGCCGTCCTGATCCGGGAGCGCCCCCACGCGGATGACTTCCCCGGCGGCCTGGCGCAGCTTTTCCATCAGATCGTTGACCCGCTCCACGTCGAGCGTGGTCAGCGGCATGGGGCTGGCGGTGAGGATGGACAGCTCGCGGGAGATGCGTCGCGATGGCGAGGACAGGGCCGGCAGTCCGAGCATGCTGGAGGCCACGTCCAGGGCGTGGGCGAGGCGCTGGACCGCCACCAGATCCTCCCGGGCGCCGCCGCTGCGCACGGCCGCGTCCCAGGCGCCGTCGATCTCCGCGAGCTTGCGCGGCAGTTCCTGAGCGTGTCTCTCGGACAGCTCACGCAGCGCCTTGCGAAAAACCTCCAGTGCATTCATCCCTTGCGACCCGCCGCTACCCTTGCTCCGCTGACGATCCGGCACCGCCGGAATCGAAATCTCTCAAAACGACAGGATGCTGAGCAAGAATGAGGCCGCCGTGCCGCGATGACAAGGCGGCCGACAGTGCTGCAGCCGTTTCGTCGCCGGCACCGGCGTCGGGTGACGTCGCCGCCGAAAGCGCGCAGGGGAGTGGTTCAGCCGGGGCGGGCGCCGAAACCGGCAGACTCGACCGCGCCGATGAGCGCTTCGACGGCGCTCAGGCCGGGCTCATGGGTGACCTCGGCTGACCCCGATTGCAGGGAAACCTCGACCCGGCTCACGCCGGGCAGCTGCTGCAGGACACGCGTGACGCTGGCGACGCAACCGCCGCAGGTCATGCCATCGATCTTCAGGGTGGTCAGAGCCATTCGGTTTTTTCCTGTGATGTCATGGGGTTGGGAAAGTCACCGCCAGCGGCCTGGAAATGGTGGCGGTATCCGCTGGCAGGTTCCCCGGTCAGCGGTGTCGCGCTCGGACCACCGATCGCGGGCGCTGTTCCGTGGGGACCGGTCCGGGGCGGTCACGGTCCTCCATCCGCCCGCCGGAGCGCCTGCCGGGGGAGCAAGACGCCACGCCCATCCTGCCGGCGCCACGCCGCTGGCTGATGACCCGTCCGCCGCGTTCCCGCACAGCCACCTCCGACGTGCCGATTCCGACCATGATGCCCGTGCTGTCAGGCGACCCGACAGTCAGGGGCTCCGGTGGGGGGAATGCGGGCGAACGGGGGCGGGAGGGCGTGACCTGCGCGCAGCCGGCCTGACTCAGCGCGCCAGTTCCGGCAGGTCGCGGAACAGGTCCAGGGCCTCGGGGTTGGCCAGCGCCTCCCGGTTCTTCACCGGCCGGCCGTGCACAACGTCGCGCACGGCCAGTTCGACGATCTTCCCGCTCTTGGTCCGGGGAATGTCGGCCACCGCGAGGATCCTGTCGGGGACGTGGCGCGGGGTGGTGTTGGTCCGGATGCGTTCCTTGATGCGCTTGACCAGGGCGTCGTCCAGTGCCGCCCCCTCGCGCAGGCGCACGAACAGCACCACGCGCACATCGTTGTTCCAGTCCTGACCGATGACCAGGCTTTCCACCACCTCGTCGAGCTGTTCGACCTGACGATAGATCTCGGCCGTGCCGATGCGCACACCGCCAGGGTTGAGGACCGCGTCCGATCGCCCGTAGATGATGGCGGTCCCGCGGCTGGTCAGCTCCATGTAGTCGCCATGGCACCAGACGTTCGGGAAGCGTTCGAAATAGGCGGCGCGGTAACGCGCTCCGTCCGGGTCGTTCCAGAAACCGACCGGCATCGAGGGAAACGGCGCGGAGCACACCAGTTCGCCCTTGACCCCGGTGACGGGCTGGCCCTCGTCGTCGTAGACCTCGACCTTCATGCCCAGGCCGCGGCACTGGATTTCACCGCGCCAGACCGGCACCCAGGGGCTGCCGAGGACGAAACACGAGACGATGTCGGTGCCGCCGGAGATGGACGAGAGCAGAAGATCCTGCTTGATATGGCTGTAGACGTAGTCGTAGCCCTCGGCCACCAACGGGCTGCCGGTGGACGTCATGGTGCGCAGGGCCGACAGATCGTGCGAATCGGCGGGCCGCAGCTTGAGCTTGTTGAGGGCGTCGATGTACTTGGCCGAGGTGCC
>JBEICA010000244.1:0-5480 GCA_040373665.1 Burkholderiales bacterium
CCAGTGGCGGGTCCATCCCGGCGTCCGATGTCGTGGTGAACGTCACGCTTGGCGCGAACGACCCTGTGTCGGGTGCCACCGTCGTGGCTCGTGACGACCTCACGGGCCGCGTGGTGTCGAAGACCACCACCACCGGCTCACTGGGCTACGCGGTTCTCCGCATGCGGCCGATGCAGTCGAAGCGCCGCATCACCATCACCGCCACCGGCGGCACCTCGGGATCTGTCGGGAAGCTGTCGCGCACCGACGACGCCCTGGCCGCCACCGTGCAGCGGGCTGCTGCCGATGCGGCGATCGAGGTGAACGTCAACCCGGCAACCACCATCCAGGCCGCCTACCTCGATATTCGCCCCGGAGCCACCCTCGCGAACTCCGAGAAGACCGTCGCCCGGCGCCTCGGCCTGGCCCCGGGCATCCCCCTCGATGAGGCCGGCCGGTACTCGCGCGTGGCGTTTTCCGGTGAGGCCTTCGCACGGGCGGCCAAGGGCCGCGGCGGCATCGATGCCTACGCAGATTGGGCTGCGCAGCGCATCGCCCGTGGAACCGCGCTGCCCACCTATGCGGCCCCGCTTCCGCCCGATGACCTGCCGCTGAGGAGGGGGGCACTCGCCAAGCAGGAGAACATTCTTGGGTCGCTGGTGTCGAGCGCGCTCGGACCGCTGGCCGAGCACGGCGGGAGGCTGCTGTTCTGCGAGATCGGCATTGCCGCACTGTGCCCCAACCAAACGCCTCCGCCGGTGCGACTGCCTCCTGAAGTCCTGGAGCAGTTCAACCGCATCGAGCAGGGCATCACCAACCTTCAAGTCCAGCTTACGACCATAGAAGAGAATTTAGGCCGCATCGAGAGGGAATTGGTCCTTCTTTCCGGTACGACGCTGGCGCTCAACTATGGGCCAGAGCAGCGTGCGGTTGAGGTCCTCATCACGGCCACTCGCGTGGCCGCCGGTCTCCGAGCCCAGGGAAGGCCGCTGCCCGATGACACCCGGCAGGCACTGGAGAACGCCCTCGAGCGACGCTTCGCAATCAACAGTGGATGCCCGAACTTTCCGGCGCTCATCGGTCCACTGCCAAGCGCTGTGCTGCCCCTCCATCCTGGCGCTGTCTGCACCCGTGGGGGACTGCCGTCGGGGGGACTGATGCAGTACGCCCAGCGCGCCACTGCGAGGCGGGTCGGGGTCGTGGCCGCCGGCCAGACCCAGGGCACGGTCGACGCGGCGGGTGACTGGTGGCTCGGCGAGCTCGCGCAAAACATCTTCTCGGCGAACGCGTCGTCGGCATTCGCACTGCAGCGCCGTATCTCCGATCGGGATACAGCCACAACCGAGGCCACCTCCGCCATGTTCCAGGATGTCCTGGCGGAGGTCGATGCTGATGGAACCGGCACCTATTTCGGCGCGCGCATCCCGCCTAACCAGGTTCTCGCGATGCGCCCGGACGGTGCAGATGCGGGCACGCTCTATGGCATCGGCACCTACAGGGCTCCCGGGGACTGCAGGGGAGGGACCCTCCGCCCCGTCCTCCACCGCTTTAGCCAGGGCGAGGAAGAAGTTCTGCCTTTCGGGGGATTTCGGCAGTTCAGTGCATCCTTTTACCTGCCCAGCGGTAGCGGTTTCGCAGATGCCCCTTCAAACCCCTTCCCTCGGCAGAGCCTGGGGGCCATCCCCGGCTGGGTAGCGTGCACCCAGGCCCAGCTCGTGGAGCCACCGGCACCTGTTCCCGGTGCCCCCGCTGCGGCGGGCTGGCAGCCGGCGGCTCGGCCTCCGGCTGCCGAAATGACCCGCACCATGCCGTTCCTTCGGTCTGCCGCCCTTTGCCACGTGCACCAACAAACCCGTAGCGCCAGCGGCAGAATTTGGTTTTTGGGCGGTGGGGAACTCTGCGAGCCGGGTGACGCAGTCCGGCCCAATCAGTTGGTCGTAGCTTATGGCCGCGCCATGGGGATGCTGCCCAACCTCCAGGTCTCAGTCGGCAGTGACAGCTGCCGACCCTGGGAGATCGGCACGAGCCAGGTGATTCCGCGGGAAACCACCGCAAGCGGTGGTGCCGCCCCCGTCACCCCACTCGTGACCGCCGTCGGCATGCAGTGTCCGGTCATCGACCTCACCCCGAATGCATCTGACCGGGATGGTTGGAACTGCGTGTCGGCGAACCCCGAGGGACAGGTGGCCACACAGCCTGGGGGAAATGCGCCACCTCTCAGGGTGACCTCCAGCCTCCCGTGGCTCGACGCGCCATCGCGCTCAATGGGTATGTACTGCCCGAATTGGGGCTGGCAGCCCATGCCGAGTGGCTCGGTGAACTACTCCCAGCACGCGGCCTCGCTGGCCCCTTCGTGGAACCCTCGGCCTAACGGGAAGCTCTGCTCCCCGGGACTCAGGCAGTTCCCCTTCCGGCAGACCGAAGGGAATCGGGTTGGCGTTGGCCCACCCGACAGGAACGTCAACATGCCGTGTGCCGGCGGACGGCTGCAGGAGCGCATCAGCGCCCTGACGAGGTACTGGGAACCTTCAGAAAGCCGTCCACCGCTGTCGATCAGGTCTCAAGAGAGGTCAGGATTCCGCGAGCTCGGCATCAGCTCCGAGGCACCCAACTGGACCGCCAACAACGGCGTGGCGGGCGATTTCGTCGTGGGTCCGCTCTACACCAGCAATGCCGTGGGTGCGTATGTCCCGGGGCTGTCACCCGGCGGTCCGGCGCCGACCGGCTCGCGGCTGCCCGGCGGGCCGGGCCCCCCGGGTGCCGTTCGCGACCTCAGCGTGGAGTGCGTTAATCCATGCGATGCCCAAAATGGATCAGTGCGTGTGCGTTGGCGTGCCCCCGCGACGTCGGGCTCGTTCTCGATCCAACGCTACGAGGTGGGTTCATCTCCGCGGGGCGGGTTCGACGCGTTCAACATCGAATATTGCTTCACGAATCAGTGCGAAATGAGGCAGCAAGCTCACCGTCCCCTTGAGCGCGATTTCGGAGGTTGCGATACCCGCGACACCGAGTGCACGATTCGCAACGTCAACCTCCAACCCCCAGCCGGCCTTCGCGGCCGGGTTTTCACGGTCCGGGCGGTGAATATTCGCGGCGTTGCGGGTCCCACGATGGGGAGACGCCACGAGCTCGGGCTTGATGCCCCGACGGTCACGCCGGCCACGGCGGCCCTCAAGGTGCGTTGGAACACTCCGCTTGCACGATGGTGGCGCCAGGGCTGGAATGCGAACAGAATGAGATGGAGCTACACGGCTACGGCATCGCCCGGCGGGCGCTCGTGCACCGTGGATGCCACGACGGGGAATGCGCTCAACCTCGAAGCCACCACCTGCACGATCACCGGGCTGGATCCGGGTGTGAAGCACACCGTGACAGTCGCGGGCACCCACACCAATGATCGGAATCAACGGGAGGACCTCAACTCCTCACCACCCTCAGCGCCGACGTTCCCGGGCGGAAGGGCCCGTCCGGGCGCACCGGCAATCGTCGGCGTCGAGGCGCACCCGGGTCGCCTTCGCATTAAGTGGTCGCGTCCGGAGTCCGATGGGTTCAGCCGAATCACCGGGTACACCGCCACGGCGCAGCCGGGTGGTGCCACCTGCACCACGCTCGATCGCCTGGCATGCGACATCGACGGCCTCGAGAATGGCGCCGAGTACACCGTGACCGTGACGGCGACCAACGAGCTTGGCACCGGACCGCCATCGGCGGCGATCACGCGGAGCACGCCAGTGCTGGTGCCCTCCGCCCCGCGCTCTCCGCTGGTGCGCGAATCATTCACGCGCATCGAGGTCAACTGGTCGGCTCCTGAATCAGATGGCGGCCGGCCGATCACCGGCTACACCGCCACCGCGTCACCCGGCGGTGCCACGTGCACCACCACCGGCGAGAAGGGGTGCACTATCGAGGGCCTGGCGAGCGGCACGCGCTACGCGGTGACCGTGACCGCCACCAACGAGGCGGGCACGGGCCCCGGCTCAGAGCCCGCGTCGGCAGTCACTACCGCCATGACCGTGCCCGGCGCACCGGGTCGCCCCTCGGTGGAATCGCTGCAGGGTGGCGCGCGCGCCGCATGGTCCGCGCCCGTTTCCGATGGCGGAACCCCTGTCACCGGCTACGTCGCAACAGCCACGCCCGGAGGCGCCCAGTGCGAGACGACGGGGGCCACCGAGTGCGTGATCCGCGGTCTTGCAGCCGGCACCGCGCATCGGGTGAGCGTGGTCGCCGTCAACACGCTTGGCGCCGGAGCCCCTTCGCCTCTGAGCGACGCGGTCACGCCGCAGAAGAAGGCCCGCGCCGCGACCGGGGCCGCGGCGGGGCCGTTCGGGATTGCCTCCCCGACCACCGTTCCCGCCTTGCCGCAGCCGGGCGCGGCCGCCGCCGCCCAGCGCCCGCTTCTCGCGGGTGTCGCCCTCAGGCCCCGCACGCTGGTGCCGGGCCTTGGTGGCCGTCTCACGTACACGCTGGCCAGGCCCGCGGCGATCACCATCACGTTCACCCGTGGCGCGGGGCGCGGACGCGACCGCGTCGTGCGCCGCATTCCCGCGGGCCGACTCGGTGCGCTGGCCGGCGACTCCCGGGTGCGCGTCCTGCACACCCCGGCGAACGCGAGGCGAATGAGGGCCGGCGCGTGGAGCATGACCGTTGAGGCGCGCGACGCAGCCGGGGCCGTGATGAGGCGCACCGTCCCGATCAGCGTGAGGACCAGGCGATGATCAGGCGATGATGCCCCTCAGCCCCGGGCGGAGTTGACCACCACCACGACGCTCACGGCCACGGTGCTGCCAATCCGCACCCGGCTCATCAGTGGTCAGGCGATGCGCCTTGGCATCCGCACTACCAACACCGGAACCACCACGGCTGCCTCGGTGACCTCCTGCCTGAGGCTCCCGCAGAACCTGATGGTCACCCGCACCGTGATGGAATAGTGCCGTTGGAACTCACGCCCGAAGGGGCCAAACCACCCCCACAGAGGAACTGCACTCGTGAAGCTCGTTACCGCAGCAGTAGCTGTCGCTGCTCTGGGAGTCGCCGCCACAGCCGCGACCGGGGCGACGGTCTCGTCGAAGTCCACCAGCTCGTGTCCCAGTGACCAGACGGTCATGACCTCGACCTGGTACGGCGCAGCGTCGGCCTCGAACGGCACTTCGTACCTGTGCGCGCTCGAGTACCACGACGGCGACATGAACCTCAATGCGCTCGCAACGCACACGTTCAGCCAGTCCGTGAATGTGGCGTACTTCCCCCAGTACTACTGCTGGAACGGCACCAACTCCGCGATCGGCTTCTCGCACGCGGAGATATTTGGCAGCGGATCTGTGACCGCCACCAACTGGGACGTCACCACCAACCATCACTGGGGTGCGGGGTACCTCTACACGCTGGGCTCGGGCAGCGTCACGGGCTTCACCAACGGGTGCAGCGCGACCAGCAGCCAGGTGTGGAACTACCCGCCGGATCTCCTGAGGATCACCGCCATTACGGCGTCGGGCCTGCCGGAC
>JBEICA010000413.1:0-2262 GCA_040373665.1 Burkholderiales bacterium
CCGGGGGACATCGTCACCTCCATGTCCGGGCAGACCATCGAGATCCTCAACACCGATGCCGAAGGTCGCCTCATCCTGTGCGATGCACTGACCTACGCCGAGCGCTACAACCCGGCAGCGGTGATCGACATCGCCACCCTCACCGGTGCCTGCGTCATCGCCCTCGGTCACGTGGTGACCGGCATGTATGCCAACCGCGACGAACTTGCGCGCGAGCTCGAGGACGCTGGCAGCGCCGTGTGGGACCGGGTGTGGCGCATGCCGCTGCTGGAGGACTACCAGGAGCAGATCAAGAGCCCGTTCGCCGACATGGCCAACATCGGCGGCCGACCAGCCGGCAGCGTGACCGCAGCCTGCTTCCTGTCGCGTTTCGCCTCCAAGTACGCCTGGGCCCACTTCGACATCGCCGGCACCGCCTGGAAATCCGGCCGCGACAAGGGGTCGACCGGCCGGCCCGTGCCGCTGCTCACCTCCTATCTGATGCGCCGGGCGGCGCGCTGACGACGGATCTGCCGCATGACCCGGATCGACTTCTACGCCAACGTGCCCGACACGATGCGCACGCTGTCGCAACTGTGCGCCAAGGCGCTCGACCGGGGCATGCGGGTGCTGATCGCCACGGAGGGGCCGGCCATGACCGAGATGGTGGACCGGCAGCTCTGGACCCACGCCCCCACTGGCTTCCTGCCCCACGTTCGGGCAGGGCACCGGCTGGCGGGGGTCACCCCGGTGGTGCTGGACCACGAGCTCAACGCCATCGACCGCGACGAACTGCTGATCAATCTGCGACCCGAGCCGCCGGAGGTGTTCAGCCGCTTCCAGCGATTGGTGGAGATCGTGTCCACCGATGCCGCCGCGATTGCGGCGGGGCGGGCGCGCTACCGCTTCTACCGGGATCGCGGCTACGACTTGCAGTCCCACGACCTCGGGAAGGCCTGAGCCATGACGCCGGCCACAGGGATCGTTCACCGGCCCCGCCCCGCCGAGGGGACGGCTGGCGCACCCGCTGCGGCTGGCGGTACCCTCGTTGCGCCCCGCGACGCCAGCCACCGCCCGCCGGTCGGCAGGCGGCCGAGCAAGAGCCCGGCGTGACTCCCACCGACCGGGACGGCATGCAGGACGACGAGGAAAGCGCCCTGCTGCGCGCCGACTACCTGATGCGGCGCCACCAGGGGCCCACCGGGCCGGGCCAGGCCGACGAGCACGGGCCGCCCGAGGATGATTTCATCCCCACGCTGACGGATCTCGTCCGCCTCGGGTACCGGACCGCGTTTGCCCCGCCACAACTGCCTGTGCCGCCGGCGGCCGCCACCGCACCAGTGGACACGCCGGGCGCCGGGCTGTCGATGCCAGCGGCCGGAATGCCGGAACACACGCTGCCGGACATCTTCGACCCGACCCTCGCTCCACCCGCCCACGAAGCCGTGTCGGGTGTCGATTTCGTGCTCGACGAGCCCCTGCCCACCATCCCGGATCCGGCCGAGGACCCGCTAGGCCTGCCGATCGAGCCCGCCCCCCCGCTGTGGGTGGCCCCGCGCATGGACGCGCTGCCCCAGGTGGACATCCCGCCCGCTGCCCCCCCCGCTCCGGAGGAGGAGGCGGACATGCGCGCCAGCGCACCCGAAGCCACCGTCACGAAGGCAGAACCTGCCATTGGGAAAGCCGTCCCGCCGGTGGCCATGCCGCCGGCGCCGCTGCAAACCCGTCCGGGCCACGTCCGTGCCATCCTGGAAAGACGGCTGCGCGCCGAGTTGAGCGAGCTGGTCGATCAGGCGCTGGCCGAGGTCTCGCTGGAACTCCAGGCCCGCATGGGACGCATCCTGCGGGAGACCCTGGACGAGGCCGAGACTGACGCGCGGGTCGACGCCGACCCGGGGCAATCATCCCCTCAGGGCTGACCGTGCTCTCGGGCGACACCGCACCGCTCACGCCGTACTGACGCCGGAGGATGGATTTCGGGATAATCCCGGGTCCTTCTCCTGTGACGCCGAGCGATGGATCTGCCCAAGAGTTTCGAACCCGCCGACATCGAAAGCCGCTGGTATCCCGTATGGGAATCCCGGGGTTACTTCCGCGCCACCTACGACGCCGGCAAGCCCGGCTTCGCCGTCCAGCTGCCGCCACCCAATGTCACGGGGACGCTGCACATGGGGCACGAGTTCAACCAGACCATCATGGACGCGCTCACCCGATACCACCGGATGCGCGGTTTCAACACCCTCTGGCTCCCTGGCACGGACCACGCCGGCATCGCCACCCAGA
>JBEICA010000208.1:0-6358 GCA_040373665.1 Burkholderiales bacterium
GCGCCCGGCCTCCAGGCCCGCGCCATCGGCTGCGACATAGCGGCGGTAGGTGCGGGCGTACCCGGCAGCGTCGAGCCCGAGTGCCGGGAGACGCTTGGTGAACACCGCGTGCTGCGGTGTGGGCGGCCCCTGCAGGGCGATGACGTCGAGATCGGGGCGCTGGCAGAAGGCGAGGGATTCCGGGCTGCCGTCGACATGCAGCACCATGGGGAATCCGGCCTCGCGGGACAGCGCCTGGCGCAGCGCCAGCAGGCGCAGGGCCTGCGGCCACGTGCGTGGCGGCGGCTCGGCGCGGGGCAGGTCCCAGGCGCCATGATCACGCAGGTACTCGCGGGCCATCCCGGCCAGCCGGTAGAGCCGCTCGAAGGACTGCCGGGCAGTGTCTCCGAAGGCCACCACCCCGTGGAAGGCGAGCAGCAGGCCGATGGTGTGATCGGAATGCTGGCGTCGCCACACGTCCGCGCAGGCCGCGGCGAGTGCGAAACCGGAGTGCCGGAAGGGCACCAGCGGGGCGACGTCGCCGAACACCTCGCGCGCCAGTCGCCCGCCATCGGAAGTATTGATCACCGCCAGCACGTCGTCGGCGTGCGTGTGCTCCACGTGGCGGTGGGGCAGGGCGGCGTGCATCAGGGTCTCGATCGACGGGCGGGGCGAGGTCGCCTCCAGCACCAGCGGTGAGAGCGCCTGCGCCAGCGCCTCGTTGTCGAGGTCGGTGCCCGCATCCAGCACGGTCCGCGCTCCCGTCAGGTCGACGGTGGCGAAGTCCCGTGCCGTGACGTCCGCGAGATCGGCGCCGCTGCCCTTGACGTGCAGGCAGGGCCTGCCGTCATCCCAGAGCGACTTGAGCGAGGTGTTGCCACCGCCGTGCAATGCCATGGCGGGGTCGGCACCGATCCAGCGCGACACCAGGACGCGAAGCTCCAGTTCGGAGGTACAGTCGGCGGCTGCCAGGTCGTCCCAGGATCCCGGCGGATCGCCGTGGGTGGCCGGGTCGGATGCGAGGAGGCTTGCCATGCGATCAGGAGAGGGTTTTGCGGTGGGTGTCGGGGACTGGGCCTGGGCCTTGCCCGGTGCCGTGCTGGTTCGCCGCCGCGTCTTCATCGAGGAGCAGGGTGTGCCCGAGAACCTCGAGTGGGATGCGGAAGACGCCTCCAGTCTGCACGCAGTCGCCAGCGATGGCGAGGGGCGGCCGGTCGGCACCGCCCGCCTGCTGACTGATGGTCACATCGGCCGTGTGGCAGTGCTGCCGTCGTGGCGTCGCGCCGGGGTGGGCAGTTCCCTGGTGAGGCGTCTGGTGGCGGAGGCGCGGCGCCAGGGGCATGTCGTGGTGCACCTCAATGCGCAGGTGGCGGTGCTCCGGTTCTACGCCAGGCTGGGTTTCCTCGCGCACGGCCCCGTGTTCGACGACGCCGGCATTCCGCACCGGGCGATGAGTCTGGGGTTGCGGGCATGAGAGCCAGTCCTCGGCCAGACGTTGCGGTATTCCGCTGCACCGGGACCGGGCGCGCCCGCACATCGGCGCCATGCCGTGATTCATGTCGCCGTCGTCCATGGCCCGGGTGCCCGTTCAAGCTGGATGGACAGTTCCCTGGTCGCCGTGAGGATTCCCTGCGGATCGAAGCTGTGCTCGATCAGCGTGAGCAGGCCGTCGTGATCGATCAGGACGATGCTGCTGCAACGGGTGCCGTAGTCCGCGGAGACGATGAAGGGCGGGGCCAGGCGCCGTTCCCATTCGAGCGGCACGCCGGTTTCCGGCAGCGCCTCGTCGGGCACGGCCGTGCGGTCGGCCAGTGCACGGATCAGCGCTCCGGCCGGTGATGGATCACCCGCGTCGAGCACTCGGTGCATCGCCATCCGCAACCGCCGGACCTTGGGCCAGTCGGTGTCGAGCAGGTGGTTGCTGAGGCCGTGCACACCCGCATGCAGTGGACGCACCGGACCCCGGTTGGATCCGTACCAGGCGCCGCTGTGATCGACCGCGATGAGGTTGAAGCCGTCGTAGCCGAGTCCCGGGGCGCAGCGAGAGGGCACGTAGTGGGCGGCGAGAGCGGCATTGTCGTCGAGGAAATCGCTTACGAGGTCGCCCCGCGACGGGCCGCCGCTGACGCGTCGGGCGGGGTCCCGGACGTTGGTGACCACGGCCAGAGCACCGCGCCCCGATGCGGCCAGCCAGGACCCACCCTTCTCGAGGTCACGGCCGCCGAGGATGCCGGGCTTGTCGGGCCAGGCGTGCAGCGCGGCACTGGGGCGGGCGTGGAACTCGTCGCGGTTGGCAGCCAGGATCAGCGGGTAGCGCGGGTGCTGTCCCAGGGCGAGCATCACGAGGCACACGGCTGCTCAGTCCTCGAAACATTCGAGGTGGCGCCGGGTCTCGGGCGCCAGCCAGCGCTCGAGGTCATGCTGGCGCACGACGGCTGCGAGGCAGGCCTCGAAGGTGTCGCGGTCAGTGACGTGCTCGTAGATCTCCATCCACGTCGTGGCGTCGTCGGCGCGCCGCAGGCGGCGCCCGGTCACCCCGGTGCGCCGACAGAGGTCCTCCTGGGCTCGCGCCACCGACGCCGCGATTGCCCCGCCCTGTGTGGGGTCGATGCGGTAGTAGACGTAATAGTGGGCCGCCATCTCAGCCCGCCGGATGCAGGCGCTCGATCTCCGCGAGCACCCGGCCGTCGTCCAGACAGAGGGAGCCCTGTGCCGCGAGCGAGACATCCAGCACGGCGAGGGCGATGAGTCCGCCAGAGGGAGGAACGGCCGCGTACAGCACGCTGCCGGCGGCGGCATCACCGGCGCGGGTGCGCACCGCCTGACCCGGCGCTGGGGGCAACCCGTCACCGATTCGGACGCGATGGAGCCGGCGTCGTACTTCGCCGAGGTGCTGGGAGCGCGCCACCACCTCCTGCCCGGGATAGCAGCCCTTGGTGAAACTCACGCCGCCGATGCGCTCCAGATCGACCATCTGGGGCACGAAGGACTCCTCGGCGCCGGGCAGGATCCAGGGTGCGCCGGCGAGCACGTCGGGCAGCCACTCGGCCGCTGCGGGCGCGCAATCCGCATCCGGCTTCCCGTGGACGAGCAGGCTGCCGTCCGCCAGAGCGAAAAAGGTGCGGCTGGTGCCGGTGGCGAATCCGCCCGACCGGATTGCGGCAGGCGTGTCCGACGGCCATCCACCCGACGGGTACTCGATGCAGGCGTATTCGGGCGGAATGGTCGCCAATGTCACCTTCGCGCGCAGAACGAAGCGGCGGAGCCGCTCCGTCAGGCCCGAGACGATGGACGCAGGCGCCTGCAGGGCCCAGTCGGTGCCCAGACGGCCCGCGCGCACCGTCGCCACCAACCTGCCCTTGGGCGAGCAGTAGCCGGCCCAGGTCCACGCGCCGTCCGGCAGCGATGCGAGGTCGCAGGTGAACTGGCCGTTCAGGAAGGCCGTGGCGTCCGCGCCGGAGACTGGAATGCAGCTGAGCCCGGGTCGGAGGCGGGCGCCGGAGAGCGGTGTCGTGGTGGCGGAGCCGGTCTTTTCGGGAGGCGCAGGGGATGCGAGCATTGCGGTGCCATGAAGCGTGAACGAGCAGCCGATTATAGAAACACGCCGGGTGCGCAGGGGCGAAGAAGCGCCGGCCCCGGGGCCGGAGGCCGGAGGCGTCGATGAGTGCGCCGGTCTGCAGGGTCGAACCCGGGGTGTCCGGACGCTTCGTTGGGCTCATGGCGCTGGTTCATGGGACTGCCGCGCTGGTGCCATTTGCCCTCGGCCTTCAGCCATCGGTCGCGGTCGCTCTGAGCGTCGGCGTGCTGGGCTGGGGCGGGTGGCAGGTCGCGGTGCACGCGGGATGGACGCGGTGCGATCGCCTCGTCAGTCTGGACCTCATGGCCGACGGCCGGGCGCGTCTGCAACTCCGGGAGGGTGGCGGTCTGGACGGCACGCTGCAGGACGTGCCGTTCACCAACCGGCTGGTGACGCTGATGGTGTTCCGGACCGCGGCAGGACGGCGGGTTGTCGCGATGGTGTGGGCGGACGGTTGTCCGGCCGGGCAGTATCGCCGCCTGCGAGTCTGCGTCCGTTGGGCGGGGTGGCGCCGCAGAGTCGAGCACGATTCCGGGCATCCCGATGCGCCGGCGTGAAACTCGGGCCGTCCGGCGTTGTCAGTGCTTCCATGAGCGTACATGCCCTGGTACCCCGGGACCCTGTCCCACGGATATACTCGACGGCTTCTTCAAACGGAGAGCGCGTCGGGCCTGTGCAACCTTCCCAGGCCCCTGGCGGGGCCATGAGTGATCGGGAGATCGACCAGCAACTGGTCGAACGCGCGCAGCGCGGCGACAAGAAAGCCTTCGAGCTGCTGGTGGTCAAATACCAGCGCAAGCTCGGCCGCCTGCTGTCCCGCTTCATTCGCGACGCGGCGGAAGTCGAGGACGTCGCCCAGGAGGCCTTCATCAAGGCCTACCGGGCACTCCCATCCTTCCGCGGCGAGAGCGCCTTCTACACCTGGCTCTATCGCATCGGCATCAACACCGCCAAGAATTATCTCGTGGCGATGGGTCGGCGTGCACCCACCACCACCGAGTTCGACAGCGAGGAGGCCGAGACCTTCGAGGACGGCGAGCAGCTGCGGGACATGAATACCCCCGAGGCGGAGCTCATGACCAAGCAGATCGCCAACACGGTGAACGAAACCATGCTCGAGCTGCCTGAGGAGCTGCGCATGGCGATCACGCTGCGTGAGATCGAGGGGCTGTCCTACGAGGATATCGCCACGATCATGAACTGCCCCATCGGCACGGTGCGCTCCCGCATCTTCAGGGCGCGGGAGACCATCGCCGAGCGGCTGAGACCTTTGTTGGGAACGAGCAAGGACAAGAGATGGTAGAGCGCGAGCGCATTTCAGCGCTGATGGACGGCGAGATCGACGAGGCCGACCTCGGGGCACAGGTGAAGCGGACGGCCGACGGAGGGGAGCTGGCGCGCTGCTGGGATACCTACCATCTGATCGGAGAATCACTGCGTCGCGAGCCGGGGTTGAAGCTGGACCTCGCGGCCGGCATCTCCCGGGCGCTGGCGTCGGAGCCCACGATCCTGGCGCCGGGCCGCGCAGCCGTCATGCCGCCGGTGCAGCGCATGCGGACCTTCGCGCTGTCCATGGCGGCCACCATCGCGGGTATCGGGGTCGTGGTGTGGATGGTTCTCGGTCAGCAGGGCGACGGTGCGGGCGGACGCCTCGATGTCGCGCAATCTGGCGCGGTGGCGCCACGGGCCGAGTTGGCAGCTCAGGCGGCGGATTCAGACGTGAACGATTACATGATGGCGCATCAGGAGTACTCCCCGACGGCCGCCATGCACGGCGTCGCGAGCTATGTCCGCACGGTGTCGGCGCGCTGAGCGCGCTTTGGTAGACGCGCGGGTCCCGGGAGCCATGAGGCGTCATGTGGTCGGTGTGGTCGGGGGGCTGTTGCTGGCCTCCTCGGCGCTGGCCGACAACCTGTCCCAGAGCGACGCGCTCGGCTGGCTGCAGCGCATCGCCGGCGCCGCCCGGCAGTTGAGTTATGCCGGCACCTTCGTCTACCAGCAGGGTGACAAGGTGGAAACCTCGCGCATTGTTCACGTGGTCGACGGCAGCAACGAGATCGAGCGCCTCGAGACTCTCGACGGTCCGCGGCGCGAGGTGGTGCGCAACAACGACGTCGTCTTCTCGTATCAGGCAGACACCCGGACGGTTCGGGTGGATAGGCGCCGCGTGGGGCGTTCGTTTCCCCAGATCCTGCCCGATCAGCTCACCGCCGTGACGGAGCACTACCACATCCGCAAGGCGGAGGTTGAGCGGGTGGCCGAGCACGACGCCCAAGCCCTGGTGCTTGAGCCGAAGGACGGCATGCGCTACGGCCACAAGTTCTGGGCAGACACCGGTACCGGTCTGCTGCTGAAGGCCAAGATGATCGGAGAACGCGCCCAGGTGGTGGAGCAGTTCGCCTTCACTCAGGTACAGATCGGCGGGACGATTCCACGTCAGTGGCTCCAGCCCAGCCACCCGCTGTCGTCGCCAGCCGCTGCTGCCGAGTCGGTGGACCCGGCCGTCGGGGAATCCGACTGGGTGATCAAGTCGCCACCCGCCGGTTTCCGGAAGATCGTGGAAGTCCGACGCCACAAGGACGGCGGCACCTCGGCGATCGTGACCCACATGGTGTTGTCCGACGGACTCGCGGCGGTGTCGGTATTCATCGAGCCGGCGCGGGCGAGGGTAGCGGAAGGCCCTGTCCAGCGGGGGGCCATCAACATCTACACGCGGGTCGTTGGCGACCAGCGGGTCACGGTTCTGGGCGAAGCGCCTGCCGCGACGGTGGCGACCATCGCCAACGCCATATCCCCCAGGAA
>JBEICA010000251.1:0-5268 GCA_040373665.1 Burkholderiales bacterium
CGGCTCGTCGAACCCGGGAGCGTTCTCATCCCTGCACACCATCCATGTCCTGCGGGGGCCAGATGCCCCCTCAGGACCTGGAGCGGGTGAAGGGAATCGAACCCTCGTCGTAAGCTTGGGAAGCTTCTGCTCTACCATTGAGCTACACCCGCGACGCGGCGGATTCTACGTCATGGCGAAGGGTGAGGCGAGGGGCCGGAACTCAGGATGCGCTGTCGTTGCGCCGGGTTCGAGACAGTGCCTCGCGCCACGCGACCCCAAGTCCTCGCATGGTGCTGACGTCTTTCAGGACGGCTGGCAGCTGTTGGAGGGCCCCTGGGGCTGGTATCCCGGGCAGGCGCATCGGGAAGTGCATGTTGGCCGGCTTGCCGAAGCTCAGCCGCAGCACCACGCCCGCGCGGCGGATCTTCATCCCGCCAGAAAAGTAATACCAGGGAAACCACCAGTGCGTGTCGTCCAGAGGCCAGTCGAAGACCAGCGCGCGGTCGCCGCTCTCCAGTCTGGCAGCAAGACGCTCCGAGCCCACCTCCCTGCCGAGTTTGCGCAACTGCCACGGCCAGGCCGAGCCGATGCCGTCGGCCTTGAAGGACAGCCGCCCGCCGCGGAGCACAAGCTCACCGGGAACGCTGCTGAGGCCGCGCAGGATCCAGGCCTCGGATCGAAGCACGACGTCGTCTTCGAAAGATGTCGCTCGCGGTGTGCTCATGGTCGGACCGGATCGATGAGCGGCTCGGTGCCTTGGGATGGCCACCGGCCGGATGCGTCCGGATCATGAACCAAGGCAGCCGCCTTGTCTTCTTTCGGCAATGCAGAAACGCGGCCCAGACGAGCGGCAGACGCAAGCGGGCACAAACAAAACCCTGCGCGCGTGTAGACTCGCGACATCGCGCGCCAGGGTCGGAAATGCCGCCCCCTTGTTGCCGCCCCACCCGGACACCGCCGTCACACAGGGAGAAGCCATGCCTGCAGCGCCCACCATGCGACGCCACCTGCTGAAGTCGTTCTGCCTGACGGCACTGGCCCTCGCCGTGACCGGATGTGCCACCCACAACGTCACGTTCCACGAAAAGACCAGTGCGGACGCGGACACGCCGCTCGGGACCGTCATGGTCATGGCTCTGGCGGGGGACGCCGCCATGCAGCAGGCCTACGAGGACCGCGCGGTCGCGCAGCTCGCGAAGAAAGGTGTCAGGGCAGTCCCGTTCCACGCATCCCAATCCGCGCCGACCTTCCTGGACGAGAACGCCCTGCGCGAACTGGTCGGCAAGTCTGGCGTGGACGGCATCCTCATGGCGCAGGCGGGCAGCGTCGAGAACAGCCAGGCGCGTGTGTGCAGCGGCGCCGTCGTGACCTTCGAGGGCTGGGGCGGCCTGCACAGCGTCTACATGGACGCGTGGCGCACGGCCAGACGCATGGCAGGCTCCAACAGCAGTGCGGCGTGGGGACGCGCCACGGTGCATCTGTTCGACGCACGCGACGGGCGCGTGGTCTGGACCGGGCGCTTCGAGTCTTCCCGGGAGGACAACCTGCGCAAGGCGCTGGAAGGCTACGCGGAACTCACGGTTGGCACCCTGGTGGCAGACCGCGCGCTCTGAGTCCACGCCGGATCGGGGCGGGCCGGTCGCGGCACGACACCGTCACACCCTGACGACCAGCTTGCCGTCGTTGGTGCCGTCGAACAGTTTGTTCACGGCCACGGGCATGCGCTCGATGCCCTCGACCACGTCCATCTTCCAGCGCAGCATGCCGGAATCAACCCAGGGCACGACCTCGGCCAGTGCAGCCTCGATGCGACCGTAGTGGTCGCTGACGATGAACCCCTGCACACGCAGCCGATGCATCAGGATGTTGGCAAAATTGGATGGCCCCGGCTGGGAGGCCGTGGCGTTGTAGCCGGAGATCAGGCCGCAGATCGCGACGCGCCCGAATACGTTCATCTGACCCAGGACGGCATCGAGGATGGCACCGCCAACGTTGTCGAAGTAGACGTCGATGCCTCCCGGGCAGAGCCGGCGCAGGGCGGCGTCGACGTCCTCGGACTTGTAGTCGATGGCGGCGTCGAAACCGAGCTCCGTCAGCCACCGGCACTTCGCCAGACCGCCGGCGATGCCCACGACGCGCATGCCGCGCAGCCGGCCGATCTGTCCGGCCAGCGAACCCACCGCACCGGCGGCGGCGGATACGACCAGCATCTCGCCGCTTTTCCCCGGAGCAACCTCCGTCAGCCCGAAGTAGGCAGTCAGGAGGATGTGGCGCGCGATGCCGAGGTAGCGTTCCAGCGGAACATCGCGATAGGACACCGCGCGCGACAGGAAGCGCCCGTCGGAGCGCGCGTAACGCTGCCAGCCGAGAACACCCTCGACCACAGTGCCGACGGGGAAGGCGGAATTGCGCGACTCCTCCACCACCCCGACCCCGACACCGCGCATCACGTCACCGATGGCCACCGGGGGGAGATAGCTCTCGGCGCCGTTGGCCCAGATGCGATTGGTGGGGTCCAGGGACAGGAATCGGCTGGCCACCAGCACCTCTCCGTCTCCCAGGTCGGGCACCGGCTCGCTGGTGAGCTGGAAATCTCCGGGCCGGATCAGGCCCACGGGATGGGCTGCGAGCCGCCACTGCTGGTTGATCGGACGCGTCATGGGTCCCCCTGTCGTGGATTGGTCCCCGCACTTGCGAACACCGGTGGGGAGTGTAGCCGCTGCCGGCGGACGCAGCGTGTCCCGTGCTGCCGTTTTTGCGCAGGGCGACGAGGGATCAGACGGCCGACGGTTCTGCGCGCCGTGAGGACCGGCGACGACGGCGCATGTTGCTGCGCTGCCACAGCAGGCCGACGTTGAAGGACAGCATGGCGACCAGCATCAGGGCGTAGCCGAACCAGCCGAGGAAGGCCCCGGAGTGGCTGTGATCGCCGGTCACCCCCAAGTAGAGCAGCGCGATCCAGGCAACCGCCACGACCAGGAGCAGCACGCTCCAGCCCAGGCCCTGCGCCAGCCAGCGGGTCGACTGGCTGGAACGCCGGCGCCAGAGGTAGAGCCAGAGGTTCAGCGTGGACGTCAGGGCCATGGCCATGATGCACAGGGTCATGGCCTGCACCAGCATGGCGGCGGCTTCGCTGGAGGATCCCGGCTGGAAGGTGAGCAGCCACAGCACCCCGCCACACAGCGGGACCGCCCAGGCGAAGGCCACCACGATCCAGAGGATCCAGAGGTTGCGGGCGATTCCGGGACTGGGGTCGGTCGACATGTCACGAGGAGCCGGTGGTGCAGCCGGGCGAAGCAGTGATCCGATGAATGGGGGCCGTCCTGCACCCTCGGCAGGGCCGGCGTGCCCGCTTATACTTGGGGCCGTGATGCTCTGCCACGAGCAACAATGGTTCCAGTCCTCCCTTGATCACCATCTCCGTCAACGGCAAGCCGGTCTCCCTGGACTCCGGGGCGACACTGTCCCGCCTGCTCGACACACTCGGCCTGACGGGCCGCAAGGTGGCGGTGGAGCGCAACGGCGAGATCGTGCCGCGCAGCCAGCACGAGGCATCGGCGCTGGCGGACGGCGACCGGCTCGAGGTGGTGGTGGCGGTGGGTGGCGGATGACGGAAAACGGAAGACACATGACAGAAGCCCTGAAGATCGGTTCGCGCAGCTTCGGCTCCCGACTGCTGGTCGGGACCGGCAAGTATCGGGATTTCGAGCAGACGCGCGAGGCCATCGAGGCAAGCGGCGCAGAGATCGTGACGGTCGCGATCCGCCGCACCAACATCGGCCAGACCGCGGGGGAGCCCAGCCTGCTGGATTATGTGCCCCCCTCACGCTACACCCTTCTGCCCAACACCGCCGGCTGTTACACCGCCGAGGACGCCGTGCGCACCCTGCGGCTGGCGCGCGAGCTCCTGGACGGCCACAACCTCGTGAAGCTCGAAGTATTGGGCGACCCCAAAACCCTGTTTCCCAACGTGATCGAGACTCTGGCGGCGGCGAGGACCCTGGTGGCCGAGGGCTTCGAGGTGATGGTCTACACCTCGGACGATCCCATCATCGCCCGCCAGCTGGCCGACATCGGCTGCGTCGCGGTCATGCCGCTGGCCTCCCTGATCGGCTCGGGCATGGGCATCCTCAATCCCTGGAACCTGGAGATCATCCTCGATCAGGCGAGCGTACCCGTACTGGTGGACGCTGGCGTCGGCACGGCGTCGGATGCCGCCATAGCAATGGAGCTGGGCTGCGACGGCGTGCTCATGAACACCGCCATCGCGGCGGCACGCGACCCGGTGCTGATGGCGGGAGCGATGCGCAAGGCGGTCGAGGCCGGGCGCGAGGCCTTCCTGGCCGGACGCATGCCCAGGAAGATGTACCAGGCTGCCGCCAGTTCGCCCCAGACCGGCATGATCGCTCCGGTTTCGTCGCCCCGTGCAGCCTGAGGACGGCGGCAGCAGCCGGGACGCCGCACCGGAACGCGACCGCCCCATCCGCAGCTTCGTGCTGCGGCAGAGCCGCACCTCCAACGCCCAGAGACGCGCGGTGGAGACCGGATTGCCCCGCTTCGGCATTGCCTATGCACCCCGGCGCCCCGACCTGGACGCGGCCTTCGGCCGCAAGGCGCCGCGCATCCTCGAAATCGGTTTCGGCATGGGCGAGTCCAGCGCGGAACTCGCGGCCAGGCATCCGGAGATCGACGTCCTGGGCATCGAGGTGCACACACCGGGTGTGGGCAACCTGCTCAAGCTGGTGGAGGCAGGCGGACTGTCCAATGTGCGCATCATCCAGCACGATGCGGTGGAGGTCCTGACCCACATGCTGGCCGAGGACAGCCTGCAGGGCGTACATGTGTTTTTCCCCGACCCGTGGCCCAAGAAGCGTCACCACAAGCGGCGCATGATCCAGCCACCGCTGGTGCATCTGCTGGCAACCCGGCTGCTCCCGGGCGGCCACCTGCACCTGGCCACGGACTGGGAGGACTACGCGCGGCAGATGCTCGAGGTGCTGTCCGCGGAGCCCCTGCTCGAGAACACGGGGCAGGACTTCGTCGAGCGCCCCGCGAGCCGGCCCCTCACGCGCTTCGAGACCCGCGGCCTGCGACTCGGTCATCAGGTCTGGGACCTCCTGTTCCGTCGCAGGCTCGGCCCGGGCACTTCCTCGGGCCAGCCGTCGGATTAAGGAAGGTCTGATCAAATCACGCGGGTCGCGTGGCAGTCGGAAACGGGCGATGGCAAGGCGGGAGGCGAAGACGAGATTGGACATCTCGTCGGGCCGACCCACGCCGCCAGCGCCC
>JBEICA010000346.1:0-3377 GCA_040373665.1 Burkholderiales bacterium
CACCGCGAGGCGCTGGCGCAGCACCCGCGGGTCCATGGCGCGCACGTCCACGCCGTCGACGCTCACCGTTCCGGCCTGGGGATCGTAGAAGCGCAGCAGGAGCTGGAACACGGTGGACTTGCCCGCGCCCGAAGGGCCGACCAGTGCCACCTTCTGGCCTGCGGCCACCTCCAGATCGAAATCGTGCAGCGCCGGTGACTGCAGCCGCGTCGGGTATGCAAAGCTCACACCACGCAGGCGAATCTCGCCGCGCGCGGTCGCCAGGGGTGACATCGGCACCTGGGACACGGGCACGGCGGCGGATGCCTGCAGGATCTCGACCACACGGCTGGCGGCGCCGGCGCCACGCTGGAGGTCACCCACCACCTCGCTGATCGCGCCGACGGCCGAGGCCAGCATCCCGGCGTAGAAGACAAATGCCGACAACTGACCAGCCGTGAGCCTGCCGGCGAGCACGTCGTGGCCGCCAATCCACAAGACGATGCCGATGGCGCTGAACACCAGCAGGATGACGGCCGCCACCAGCAGGGCGCGGACCCGGATGCGCGACCGCGCCGTGTCGAAGGCGCGCTCCACCCGCGCCCCGAAAGCCAGTCGGTCGACCGCCTCGTGGGTGCAGGCCTGGACGGTGCGGATTTCGTGCAGGGTCTCGTCCAGGTAGGCGCCGAGATCGGCCACCCGGTCCTGGCTCGCGCGCGACAGACGGCGGACACGGCGCCCGAAAATCAGTATCGGCGCCATCACCAGAGGCACCACCAGCAGTACCAGGAGAGTGAGCCTGGTGCTGGTCAGTGCCAGCATGATCAGGGCGCCCCCTCCGAGGACGGCATTGCGGACCGCCATGGAGACGCTGGTGCCCACCACCTGCTCGAGCAGGGCCGTGTCGGTGGTGAGGCGGGAGATCAGCTCGCCCGTGCGCGCCGCCTCGAAAAAGGCCGGCGACTGCTCCAGAAGCTTCGAGAACACCGCCCGGCGCAGGTCGGAGACCACGCGCTCGCCCAGCCACGAGACCTGATAGAAACGGACGAACACCGCGACCGAGAGCAGGGCCACGAGCACGAAGAGGCTGTCGAGGGCACGGTTGAGCGCGGAGGCATCAGACTGGGCGAAGCCCGCATCCACCACATGGCGCAGGCCCTGGCCGATGACCAGAAAGCAGGCGGCCGCCACCAGCAAGGCGATGCCTGCGACAACGATACGCCAGCGGTACGGTGTGGCGAAATGCCACAGCAACCCGAGCGCAGCCAGCCCGCGGTCCCGTGGCGCGACAGGGCTATCCGTGCTCACCGGTCGGGCATGCCTGTGCCGGATGGCGCGTGACGGTACCTCGCGCCGGCCGGGCCGCCATCTCGCATGCCCTCCCGGAGTCCGGGCGCAGCCCTCCGCCCCTCCTTGGCGATCATGGTAACCAGCCCTCCCGCAGATGCATTGAAGACGATCAATCGCATTTTCGGCAACACGCCCTCGTGTCGGCGCCGCACGGGGACCCGGCTCTGGCAAACCCATGGCCATCGTCGGTTCGCCGCGTGGAACGACAGGGTAACAGGAGATCGACCGCGACCGCTCCCCAGCCGGACCAAGTGGCGATCAGCGGTACCACCGTACTCGGCCCACGCGCCCGTGGCCGGCATCGGGAATAATCCCTGGGCGTGACACTCGTCCCCCGGAGATCGTCATCATGACCCCGACGCAGCCTGACGTTCTGATCCATGCCGCCCCCCTGACCGACCTGACCCGGCGCATGTTCGAGGCCGCCGGCTGGATTCCGCGCGAGGCAATGCTCGCCGCGGACCACCTCGTGCTGGCGAATCTCAGCGGCCACGATTCCCATGGTGTCGGCATGGTGCCGCGCTACATGCACTCGGCCGGCCGCGGCCTGCTGACGAGAGGGTTGCCGTTGACCACCGTCGTGGATGCCGGGGCGCTACTGACCCTGGACGGGGGCATGGGCCTGGGACAGGTCGTGGGTCATGACGCGATGGCATTGGGTATCGCCAGGGCACGGATCCACGGGGTTGCCGTGCTCAGCCTGCGCAACACGCATCACCTGGGGCGCATCGGTCACTGGGGCGAGCAGGCGGCCGCCGCCGGACTGGTCTCGATCCACCACGTCAACGTGATCGGACGGCCAGCCCTGGTGGCCCCGTGGGGCGGCACCCAGGCGCGCTTCTCCACCAACCCGCTGTGTATCGCCATTCCGCGCGGCGATGAGCCCCCCGTAGTGCTGGACTTCGCCACCTCGCGCATCGCACACGGAAAGACGCGTGTCGCCTGGAAACGCGGCGTGCCTGTGGCGGACGGCAATCTCCTTGACCCCGGCGGCCATCCGACCAACGACCCCGCCGTGATGTGGACCGAGCCTCTTGGAGCGCTCCTGCCCTTCGGCGAGCACAAGGGCTACGGGCTGTCCTTCGTCAATGAGCTGCTGGCCGGGGCCCTTGGCGGTGCCGGCACACTGCCGGGCCGGACCGACTGGGCTGTGATCGACAACAACATGTTGTCGATCCTCATCGACCCGTCCAGGCTGGGAGGAGCAGACAGCTACCGCGCAGAGACCGAACGGCTGATCCGGTGGGTCCGCGAGACCCCTACCGCCCCGGGTGTGGACCGTATCCGCATCCCCGGCGAACCGGAGCGCGAGATGCGCACCCGGCGCAACGCGGAGGGCATTCCCGTCGATCCGACGACTTGGGGCGAGATCGTCGACTGCGCGGTCACTTTGGGGCTGGACCGCGCCGCGGTGGCGGCGCTGGCCGAGGCCAGCGCCTGAGAGACCTGGTCCGGGCAGTCGTCTACTCCCGCCCAAGCAGGCGTTCGCGGGTCTCGGACACGGCGTTGGCGTGGGCTTCGAAGCCTTCGTACGTGGCAAGGACCCGCGCGTGCTTCGCGAGTTCGGGATAGCCGGCGGCGGTGACGTAGCCGATACCCGTGCGTTTCATGAAGTCGAAGGTCGACAGCGGCGAGTAGGTCCGCGCCCAGCCGCCTGTGGGCAGCACGGCATTCGGCCCCAGCACGAAGTTGCCCAGGGTGATGGGCGTGTTCTTCCCCAGAAGGATCTCGCCGGCGTGCTCGATGCGGCCGAGCCACTGGAATGACTCTTCCCCGTGGATCAGCAGGTGCTCCGGCGCGTAGTCGTTGACGAAGGCGCAGGCCGCATCCATGTCGGGGGCGAGCACGATGCCGCCGCGGGGACCGCACAGCACCGCCGAGGAGAAGCCGACGCGCTGTTCGCCCATCTGGCGCCAGAAGCCGGGAATCGCTTCCCGCGCTGCCGCCGCCACTGCAGGGCTGCTGGTCACGAGGTAGGCCGAGGAGTCCGCGCCATGCTCGGACTCGATGAGAAGGTCCAGAGCGGCGATGCGCCCGTCGGCGCTGGG
>JBEICA010000163.1:0-7819 GCA_040373665.1 Burkholderiales bacterium
CGCTGGCGGAACTGGCGGTGCTGATCTCATCGCTCGCCGACGCGCCCATCCGCCAATGCTTCGCCGTGACGGGCTCGGTCAACCAGCACGGACGCGTCCAGCCCATCGGCGGTGTGAACGAGAAGATCGAGGGTTTCTTCGATGTCTGTGCCGCGAGAGGACTGCATGGCCGACACGGCGTGATCATTCCGGCCGCCAACCTGCCGCATCTGATGCTCTCCCAGCGCGTTGTGGAGGCGGTGTCGGTGGGGCGTTTCGCGATCCACGCAGTGGATCACGTCGACCAGGCCTTCACCCTGCTGACCGGGCTGCCGGCGGGCGAGGCGCTGGGCGGCGGACGCTTTTCGGAGGGCAGCCTGAATCAGCGCGTGGCGGCGCGTCTGGCACAGTGGTCCGCCCTGCGCCAGGCCTACGCCAATCTGGGTACGCGCGGACGTCGCAAGGGCGAGGCGGCGACGAAAGCGCCGCCTCGCAACCCGCGCGGAACGTGAACACGCCTTCCGCCCCCGCCGCCAGACCCGCGACGCAGCGCGTGTTGCTCGCCACCTCGTCGCGCCGCTGCGTGGCCCTGCCCGCGCTGCTGGACGATCCGGACATGACCGCACCCGCGGCGCTGGACGTGCTGTTCCTCGAGGATGCCGACCTGCTCGGACTGGCGGCCCTACCGTTTTCCCGCGAGGTGGGCCTGGCCTCGGGCATCACCCGGGATCTGGCACAACATGACATCGAGAATGCGCTCGCGAGGGCGGCGCGGCAGATCGACGCCGACGCCCGGGCACTGGCGCAGCGCCTGCGATCGCGCTATCGCTTCGAGGTGTTCCGCGGCCGCCGCGAGGAGGAGATCCTCCGCCGCGCTGCCGCGGCCGACCTTGCGCTGGTGGAGCCACGGCGCGAACGGGCCGCCGGGCCCATGGGGCGCGTGGTCGTCGGCATCGAAACCGATCTGACGCTGGCCGAGCGTGCGCTGCACGCCGCCTACCTCCTGTCGGGTCGCCGCTGGGCGCGGGTGACTGTGGTCCTGCCGTCGACCGCAGGCGCCGCGATGCGTGAGGCCGTGCTCCGCCTCGCCTCCCCGCCCGGGCCGACGGCGGAGAGGCCGCGCCTGCATCAGGGCGTGGCCACGACCTGGGAGGACAGTCTCGCCGAACTGGCCGCGGTGCGCCCGGATGCAATGGTCCTGCCCCTGACCCTGGGTCGCAGCGACCCGGCGCGTTGGGCACGCTGGATCGCCACGCGCGACTGTCTGCTGGCACTGCTGCGCTGAGGGATGGGGCGGTGGCTGTCTTGTCCGCCGCTCCGTGCCGCAAGCTGCGTTGGCTGTGCGTATCTCGGCAGACGCATCACCCGGATGCCGGTGCGCGCTGGGTCGAGGCGTGCGGCGGCGTGGCGCTCTGGCTTCTGTCGTGTTGGCCGGTCTGGTGGGCATTGCCGGCCGCCGCCGCGCCGGTGCCGGAACTGCGCGCGGCCTGGGCGGTGGCCGTCACACGCCGTCTCAGCCTGCCCGATGACGAGGGTACCGCCTACGCCGGTCGTCTGGACGTGGCCCTGCGGGCACACGGGCTGGCCGATCTGCCGCCGCAGTTCTTCGTGCTGGTGGACCGATCACCCCGCGTCCAGGCGATGTTCCTTTTCTGGGGTGCTGCCGGCCCTGGTCTGTACCTGCTCGGCAGTGCCCCCTGCTCCACAGGCAAGCCGGGGCGTTACGAGTATTTCGAGACACCGCTGGGCGTGTTCGCCCACACCCTTGCGAACCCGGATTTCCGCGCCGAGGGCACCCTCAACGACCAGGGCATCCGCGGCTACGGCGTCGCCGGAATGCGGGTGTTCGACTTCGGCTGGGTGACCGCGCCGCGCGGCTGGGGCGACGGGCACCCCGGCCAGATGCGCCTGCAGATGCACGCCACCGACCCGGTTGCGCTGGAGCACCGCCTGGGGACGGCGTGCTCGAAGGGCTGCATCCGCATTCCCGCCGAGGCGAACGTCTTCCTGGATCGTCTCGGCATTCTGGATGCCGACTACGAACGCGCCATTGCCGAGGGGCGGTCGGTGTGGCAACTGCGTTCGGACCGCACGCCCACGCCATGGTCCGGGCGCTATCTCGTGGTGGTCGAATCGACCCGCACGGAACGCCCATTCTGGACGGTGCAGCCGCCCGTGCGGCGCGCCGATCGCCCCGGCTGGGCGCCGCGCGCCCGCGCTGCGACGAAACGCTGAATCGCGGCCGCGAGCGCCAGACGCATCGCCTGGCGGGTGCGCAGGCGCTCGGCGATGAACAGCGTGGCGCTGAAGGCGGCGGCGATCGTGGTCAGCCGTGGCAGTGGGTGTTCCATGGTCGCCGGGAGAGTCGTGCAACAGGTTTCATGCCGCCGGCGCGGCACGGGCCTCAGCCGTCGCGGGGGTCACGCGCTGCGGCCCCGTCGGGATGCGCAACTTCCCCAGCCAGGGCCTCCACACCCCCGCCGTCCGCGATCACGAAGTACGGCTCGTCCGGGGACAGTGGCTCCTGCAAGACCAGTTGGCGCGCCATCACGGCTTCGGTGGCCTCGGACGGGTCGTCGCCCGCCAGCGCGCGCTGCGCCAGCCGGGCGCGCATCACCTCGGCCGGGGCCTCGCAGTGCACCAGGCGGAACGGGATATGCCGGCCCGCCGCGAGGGCGCGAAAACCATCCCGCTCCGATCGGCGCAGGCAGGCGGCATCCACGATCACCGGCCAGCCGGAGCCGAGCACGGCGTCGGCCAGTGCGGCGAGCCGGTCATAAACACGGGTGTTGAACGCCGGGCCGTAGATGTCGTCCACCGACGCTGTCGCGCTCAGTGGTCCGAGACCGGCGAGGCGCTTGCGCTCCACGTCGGAGCGCAGCCTCGCCCCGCCGAGCCGTTCCAGGATGCGCACCGCGGTGTGGCTCTTGCCAGACCCTGACACCCCGTGCATCAGCACCAGCACCGGTGCGCTGCCGGTGGCGAGGTCCTCCGCCAGGGCCAGATGGCTGGCAAGCGCCGCGCGCGCCTGCTCCGCATCTGCGGTCTGTGCGGCGCGCACCGCGGCCACTGCGGCCCGCACCAGCGCGCGGTAGACGAGGTGGAAGCGCAGCACTGTCATGAGGTCGTGGTCGCCCGTCAGAGTCAGGTACTCATCCAGGAAACGCCAGGCCAGGCCCGACGGACCATGGTGCAGCAGGTCCATGACGGTGAAGGCGACGTCCGCCGCCACGTCGGTCCAGCGCAGCGCCGGGTCGAAGTCGATGCCGTCGAAGGCCACCGCCGCGCCGTCGATCCACGCGACATTGCCCAGATGCAGGTCGCCGTGGCATTCGCGCACCCGGCCATCGGCGAGGCGTCGCGCCATCGATGCGGCCGTGCGGGCAGACGCCTCGCGGGTCCAGGCCTCGAGCCGATCGAGACGCCCTGCCGTGTCCGGATCCGGACACGCCGGGCGCAGCGTGGCGAAGTTGGCCAGCGCCTGACGCAGCACCAGTTCCGGCCTGCCGGCCTCGCCCGGTGGTGGCTGCCGTGGCAGGCTGGCGTGAAAGGCCGCCACGTGCCGGCCCAACGCGACGACATGCTCGACGGTCAGCCGCCCCTCCCCCGCCATGGCGTCGAACAGCGCGGACTGCTCGAAGCGCGCCATGCGCACCGCGTACTCGAGCACCGGGCCCTCGCCACCGATGCACGGCCGCTCCACGGTACCGGTGATGGCGACCACGGCCTGATAGAGCATCGGTGCGGTGCGGCGGTTGAGGCGCAGTTCCTCCTCGCAGAAGTGGTGCCGCAGTTCCAGGGCGCCGTAGTCGAGGAAGGGTAATGACACCGGCTTCTTGAGCTTGTAGGCGAAGGCGCCCGCCAGCAACACCCAGGAGACGTGGGTCTCGAGCACCGCGACCGTCTCGACCGGATGCGGATGGCACGCCGGATCGCGCAGGCGCTCGACCAGGGCACGCGCCTGCGCCATGGCACCGCTGCTCATGAGGGCGCCGCCATCACGATGGTGCGCACGGCCTCGCCCAGGCGCGCCAGCGCGGCGGGCGGGAGGTTGGCGAGGGACACGCGCACCGTGCCGCGCGCGCCGCCGAAGCCCTCCCCGGGGAGGATCACCACGGCGTGTTCGTGCGCCAGACGCTCCAGCAGCTCGACGGTGGTGGTGTCCAGCGCGAAAGGCGCACCCGGGCGGCTCCAGGCGGCGGCGAGCCGGCCCAGATCGAGCCACTCGTAATAGCCGGTGTGGCCGGGAACCTCAGGGACCGGCAGGCCGAGCCCATGCCACAGCGCCACCCGGCGCTCGTGCAGGCGCATCTGCAGACCGGCGCAGAACATGCCCGACGCGTCCTGCAGGGCGCTCAGCGCGAGCAGCGCCATCTGCACCTGTTGCGGGGTGGACAGGCCGGCAGTGTGGTGGAAGGCCACGCCCCGGCTCTGCGCCACCAGCCGCTCCAGGAACGGCAGCCCCGCGGGATCGCTGCCCAGGCTGCGGTAACGTGCCGCGACAGCCGCGCGCCGTGCTCGGGTGGCGCCGCAAGCAGGCGATCGGCGACGTGGTCCTGCGCCATGCTGACGAGACCCAGGCGCCAGCCCGTCGCACCGAAGAACTTGGAGTAGGAGAACACGCCGAACGTGTTGCGCGGCAGCCGCGTCGTCAGGGCCGCGTAGCCTGGCGCCAGCGGCCCGTAGACGTCATCGCTGATGACCAGCAGATCATCGCGCCCGCCTTCCACGATGGCCGCGATCCCCTCGATGGAAGCCGCGTCGAGTGCGCGGGCGACCGGATTGCCGGGATTGACCACCACCAGCGCGCGCACCGCCGGATCGCGCAGTCGCGCGACCGTGGCCGGCGCGAGCTGGGGCGTGGCCGCGATCTCGAGCGGCAGCGGCAGGAGTCGCAATCCGCGCGTCGGGGCGCCGACGATCTCGAGATAGGGCGTGAAGATCGGGGTCACCACCGCAACGGTGTCGCCCGCGCCCAGCAGTCCGTTTGCGCCCAGGGCATCGAACAGGTGGACGATCCCGGCACTGGCACCCTCGGTGGCGAACAGGCGGGTGCCTGCCGCGAGCGCCCCGGGCCAGGCATGCACGCTCGCGAGGTGCGCGCGGCACACCGTCTCGACCCAGGGCAGGATGGCCGGCGGCTCGGGATAGCGCCCGCCCAGGACCGCCGTCAGCATCGGACCGGCCAGGGCCTGGTCAGGCAAGCCGAGATGCTCCCCGGCCCAGTCGAGAGCGCCGGCCAGCCACGCCGCGCCAGGACTGCCGGCGTGGTGCGTCAGCCACGCGCGCAGAAAAGAGGACGCCCTCCCCGCATCGCCACCGGTCGTCGCCTGCCAGTCGCAGGCACACTGGCCCAGCAGGAAGAAGCCGCGCCTGGCATCCAGCGCCACCCAGTCCGGGTTCCCGCGACCGGCATCGAGGACCGGAATCGAATCGCGCACGGCGGTCTCGCGCGCCAGCGCGAGCAGGTGGTCCTTCAACTCGAACGGGCTCAGCCCCTCGGCAACCCTGGTGCCAGCAATCCCGCTTGACGGCATGGCGCCCTCTCATGACAGTGGCTCGAAGAGCAGCCTAACCCGATCCGCGGCACGGAAGCTTCATCCAAATCAAATCGGCGCACCGGCAGGCGGTGCTACAGTCGCCGCATCGATACGGGTGAGGTGATGATGAGCGCGCGGGTGCTGGTGCTCGGCGCGGCCGGGCGCGACTTCCACAACTTCCACGTGGCGCTGCGTGACGACCCGGCGGTCCGGGTGGTCGCCTTCACGGCGGCGCAGATCCCCGGCATCGACGCCCGGCGCTATCCCGCCGCCCTCGCGGGGCCGCGTTACCCCGAGGGCATTCCCATCGTGCCGGAGCGGGAACTCGAGCAGGCCTGCCGCGACCTCGGCGTGACCGAGGTCGTGTTCGCCTACAGCGACCTGTCGCACCCGGCCGTCATGCACCTCGCCTCGCGCGCGCGCGCCTGCGGCGCGGATTTCCGCCTGCTCGGTCCCGACCGCACCATGGTGCCGGCCGGGCGCCCGGTGCTCGCCATCTCGGCGGTGCGCACGGGCTGCGGCAAGTCCCAGATCGCACGCTGGGCCGCCGACCGTCTGGCGGCACGCGGCCATCGCGTCGCGGTGCTGCGCCACCCCATGCCCTACGGCGATCTGCTGCGGCAGCGGGTGCAGCGCTTCGCCGTGCCCGGTGACCTCGACGCCGCCGCCTGCACCCTGGAGGAGCGCGAGGAGTACGAACCGCATCTGGCGGCCGGTCACGTGGTGCACGTGGGGGTCGATACACCGGCGGTGGTGGCTGCGGCTGCCGCCGATGGGGACGTGCTCTTGTGGGAGGGGGGCAACAACGATTTTCCGTTCGTGCGCCCGGACCGGCACGTCGTGGTGGTGGATGCCCTGCGCCCGGATCAGGTGGCGAGCCACCACCCGGGGGAGGCCAATGTCCGGATGGCCGATGCCGTGGTCGTCAACAAGGCCAACGCCGCCGCCGAAGCTGCGGTGCGCCAGGCCGTCGAAAATGTGCATGCACTGCGACCCGACGTGCCGGTCTTCCTTGGCGCTTCAGAGGTCACCCTGCCCCCGGGCACCGACCTGCGGGGACTGCGCGTCATGGTCGTGGAGGACGGGCCGAGTCTGACCCACGGCGGCATGGCCACCGGGGCGGGCCACGCCGCCGCCCTGGCCGCCGGCGTGGCCGAGATCGTCGACCCGAGGCCCTGGGCCGTGGGAGCCGTGCGCGACGTGCTCGAGCGCTACCCGCACATCGGCGCGGTGCTACCGGCACTGGGCTACTCCGAGGCCGAATGTGCCGCGCTGGCGCGCAGCATCGGCAACGCCGCCGTCGACGCCGTCATCGCCGGTACACCCATCGACCTGTCGAGGGTGCTCGGTCACGATATTCCCGTGGTCCGCGCGCGGTACGACTTCGTGCCCCTCGGCACCCCGTCACTCGAGGACTGGCTGGCGGCGTTTCCCGGGAACCCGGACGCGGCGCCCTGACATGCGGCCTGACGCGTCCTGCCTCAGAAGCGCTCGTCGGCGCCGAGCAAACGCCACTGACCCTGGGGCAGATCGTCCAGCCGCACGCGGCCGATGCGGATGCGCTTGAGCCCGGTCACCCGCAGCCCGACCAGCTCGCACATGCGCCGGATCTGGCGCTTGCGTCCCTCCCGCAGCACGAAATTGAGCTGGTCCTCGTTCTGCCACCGAACCTTCGCCGGCGCCAGCGGCCGCCCATCCAGGCTCAGGCCGTGGCGCAGACGGGCCAGCCCCTCCGGTCCCAGCCGCCCTTCGACGCGGACCAGATATTCCTTCTCGATGCCGGAATCCTCACCGATGAGCTGACGTGCCACGCGCCCGTCCTGGGTCAGGACCAGCAGCCCGGTCGAGTCGATGTCCAGACGGCCGGCGGGCGCGAGCCCCTTGAGCATGGCTGGCGAGAAACTCTGCCCGGAGGCATCACCCTGGAACTGGCTCTGGGCGGTGACCAGCGTCACAGCCGGCCGATAGCCGTCCTCGGCCTGTCCGGAAACGTAGCCGACGGGCTTGTGCAGCAGGACGGTGACCAGCGCCGACTGCCGCCCGCGCGCCGCTTCCGACAGGGTGATGCTGGCGCCCGGATCGACCCGAGTGCCCAGCTCCGTGATGCGCACACCGTCGGCGAACACCCAGCCACGTTCGATGTAGGCATCGGCCTCGCGCCGCGAGCACAGGCCGCGCTCGGCCATGAGCTTGGACACCCGCACCCGACCATCGGCGGGCGGCGCGGCCGGGGTGACATCGGGCGGCGCCTGCTCCGGAAGGCGGCGCGTGATGACGGCGGGGGATGCGGCCGGGCGGGC
>JBEICA010000235.1:0-5727 GCA_040373665.1 Burkholderiales bacterium
CCGCCGCCCACGGTGCCGATGCCCAGCAATCCCACTTGTACAGGTTTCATTGCAACGCCTTCTTGAAGCTGAATCCGGTGATGAGAAATCCTTCGCGGAAGTAGAAACGGTGCGCCCGCGTGCGCTGCGCGCCCGACTCCAGTTCGACGCTGCCGCAGCCCTGCGCCCGCCCCTCCGCCTCGAGCCATCGCAACATGGCGGCACCGACCCCGGTGCTCCGCGCATCGGCATCGGTGACGAGGTCGTCCACGTAGAAGCGCCGGCCGGCATGGGTGTTCTCGAACCACCGGAACACCGCCACGCCGAGCACCCGGTCGCCGGACACGGCGACGATCATCCCTGCGCCACCGGCCAGGATGCGCGCCATCTGTGACGCGTAATCGGGGTCGAGATGGGGACGAAGCTGGCGGTGGACCGCCTCGGCAGAGGACAGCAGACCCTGCGGCAGTGCACCCGGCCCCCGGCCGTCGACCTGGACGATGCGTATCGCGTCGGCGCCGGCCACCCTCATCCGGCCCGCGCGGCCGGGGCTGCCCCGAGCAGCCCGTCGCGGCGGAACATGTCGCGGATGCCGCGCACCGCCTGCCGGATGCGGGCCTCGTTCTCGATCAGCGAGAAGCGCACATGCCCGTCACCCCACTCGCCGAAACCCACGCCCGGCGACACCGCCACCTTGGCGTCGGCCAGCAGCTTCTTCGAGAACTCCAGCGACCCCATGGCGCGGTAGGGCTCGGGAATGGCGGCCCAGATGTACATGGTCGCCTTGGGAATGTCGACCATCCAGTCGATCGCGTGCAGCCCGGTCACCAGCACGTCGCGACGGCGCTGGTACATGCCGCGGATGTCCTCGACGCAGTCCTGCGGTCCCTCGAGCGCGACGATGGCAGCCACCTGGATGGGCGTGAAGGTGCCGTAGTCGTGGTAGCTCTTCATGCGACCCAGCGCCGCCACCAGCTCGCGGTTGCCGACCATGAAGCCGACGCGCCAGCCCGCCATGTTGTAGCTCTTGGACAGGGTGAAGAACTCCACTGCGATGTCCTTGGCGCCGGGCACCTGCATGATCGAAGGCGCCTTCCAGCCGTCGAACACGATGTCGGCATAGGCCAGATCGTGCACGACGAAGATGTCGTGCGCCCTCGCCAGCGCCACGATGCGCTCGAAGAAGGGCAGTTCCACGCACTGAGCCGTCGGGTTGGCCGGGAAGTTGAGGATCAGCATCTTCGGTTTCGGCCAGGAGTCGTGGATGGCGCGCTCGAGGTCCGCGAAGAAATCCCCGCCCGGGGTGATGGGCACGTGGCGGATGTCGGCCCCGGCGATCACCGGACCGTAGATGTGGATCGGATAGCTCGGATTGGGCACCATCACGATGTCGCCCCGATCGAGCGTCGCCAGGGCGAGGTGGGCAATGCCCTCCTTCGAGCCGATGGTGGCGATGGCCTCGGTGTCCGGGTCGATGTCGACGTCGTAGCGCGTCCTGTACCAGTGCGAGATCGCGCGGCGCAGGCGCGGGATGCCCTTGGACACCGAATAGCGGTGGGTGTCGGGCCGCTGGGCGGATTCCACCAGCTTGTCGACGATGTGGCGCGGCGTGGGCTGGTCCGGGTTGCCCATGCCGAAGTCGATGATGTCCTCACCGCGGCGCCGGGCGGCGGCCTTCAGCTCGCCGGTGATGTTGAACACATAGGGCGGAAGCCGCTTGATCCGGGGGAACTCGTGCATGGGGCGGGGGTCTCCCACCGGGCCGCCGGCCAGGGGGGACGCATTGAATAAAGACGATAATGGTAGTGGCGCGGGGGATGTTCCGCAAACGCCACGGGAGCTCCGGCATTGAAACTGCATCTCGACCGATTCGAGGGACAGAACGCCTTCACCGGCTACGGTGAGGACTACGTCGCCATCAACGGCAAGGCCTGGCAGACCAGCGTGGTGGTCTTCCCAGACCGTCCCGTCGAGCACTGGCCCGTCACCGACGCGGCAGGCATCGATGCCGAAGCCCTCGCCTTCCTCGCCCCGCTACCGCTCGAGATCGTCCTCATCGGCACCGGCCCGCGCCACCACCTCATCCACCCCCGCGTCTGGGCCCCCCTCGCCGCCGCCCGCATCGGCGTCGAAGTCATGGACACCCGCGCCGCCTGCCGCACCTACAACATCCTCCTGGCCGAAGGGCGCAAGGTCGCCGCCACCCTCATCCTCGGGGTCGGACCAATTTAAAACATTGTTTTTTAATTATTTTTGCCTCCAGAAAGCCCTGTTTTTCCGCTTAGAAGGCCATTTTTGGGGGTGTTTTCGCACTCGATGCTACGCACGTGACCTGCGGTAGCGGGAGGCGGTACCGAGCGAACCCCCGGCGCCCCGCGCGACTGCCGTCCCGGCGAAATCAGGCGTACCGGCGGCCAGCGCGCACCTGCCCCCGGACTACAGCCCGGCCAGCACCCTGACGTGAGAGACGGCCGATCGGCCGAGAGCATCGAGTTCATAGCCACCCTCCAGCACCGATACGACCCGGCCGGCCGCGTGGGTGTATGCCACTTCCATGATCCGGCGCGTGACCCAGGCGTAGTCGTCCTCGACCAGCGCAAGGGACGCCATGTCGTCGTCCCGATGAGCGTCGAACCCGGCCGAGACGAACAGCATCTCCGGGCGGAAGCGCGCCAGCGCCGGGAGCCACTCACGCTCCACGACCTCGCGGAAGCGCGCCCCGCTGCTGCCCGCCGGCAGCGGCACGTTCACCATCGTGTCCGAGCGTCCCTCCACCCCGCTGTGCGGGTAGAAGGGATGCTGGAAGCTGGACACCATCATGACCCGCGGGTCGTGCGCGAACATGGCCTCGGTCCCGTTGCCGTGATGGACGTCGAAGTCGACCACCGCCACGCGCGCGAGGCCATGCACGGCCAGGGCGTGTGCCGCCGCGACGGCAACGCTGTTGAAGAAGCAGAAGCCCATGGCCCGACCCGGCAGCGCGTGGTGCCCCGGTGGCCGGACGTTGCAGAAGGCGTTGTCGGCGCGACCGGAGGCCACCAGATCCGTCGCCAGCACCGCCGCTCCCGCCGCCCGCTGCGCTGCCGCCAGACTCCCGGCGTTCATGGCCGTGTCAGGATCGAGCTGGACGCGTCCCCAGGGCGGCACACGCGCCTCGAGTTCGTCCAGGTAATCCGCGTCATGCACCCGCAACAGGCACTCCCGATCCACCAGGGGTGCCTCCCGCTCCTCCAGCAGCGTCATGACGCCGGCCGCGATCAGCGCATCGGACACCGCATCGAGGCGCTGCGGGCTTTCCGGATGTCCCGGCCCCATGTCGTGGCCGCGGCAGTCGGGGTGATGGATGAAGAGCGTGGTCATGGCCGGTCTCCCTCGGGGCGGGCTTCGGACAACGGCAGCACGATGATCCTTATCTCCAAGGCCTCCGGCCTTCCTGACCATCAGCCATTCCGGGAGAAGTCTCGCCAGAGGACAGTATTACCATGTAATACCTTTTAATGATCAGGTAGCGGACACCACGAAAACGGGGCCAAAAACCCTCCTCCAAGCGCGAAAAATCAGCGATTTTCCACATTTTTTTCTCTATAAAACATGGTCTTCGTTTGGTCCGACCCCAATAACGAATGACGGAAGGAGAGCCGGACTAAAGAACTCGTCCGCGCACCCGCAAATCATTGGGACTGTTCAGCGCGTCCTTCACGGGCGCACCATGGTATCCGCACGGAGCATTCTCTCCCCATGTCATTCCGGGAAACACAACCCATCGTCGATGCCCTCGGCGATATCATCCTCGGCAAGGAGCGCCAGCTCAGGCTGACCGTGGCCTGCCTGCTGGCCCGCGGCCACCTGCTGATAGAGGATCTGCCAGGGGTCGGCAAGACCACGCTCGCACACGCCCTCGCGCGGGTGGTCGGGCTGGACTTCCAGCGCATCCAGTTCACCGCCGACCTGCTGCCCGCGGACGTGCTCGGCATGTCGATCTTCAACCGCGAGACCGGCGGCTTCGAGTTCCACCCCGGGCCGGTGTTCACGCAGGTGGTGCTGGCCGACGAGGTCAACCGCGCCACGCCGAAGGCGCAGAGCGCCCTCCTCGAAGCGATGGAGGAGCAGCAGGTCACCGTCGAGGGCACCACCCGGCGCCTGCCCGAGCCCTTCTTCGTCATCGCCACCCAGAACCCGTCGCACCAGATCGGCACCTTCCCTCTGCCGGAATCCCAGCTCGACCGCTTCCTGATGCGCATCCGCATGGGTTATCCCGATGCCGCGGCGGAACGCGCGCTGCTGGCCGGCGAGGCACGACGGGCCATGATCGCGGCCATGAAGCCGGTGATCGACGCCAAGGCTCTGGTGGCTCTGCAGCAGGCAGTGCGCGCCGTTCACGTTGCGCCAGCGCTGCTGGATTACGTCCAGGCACTGCTGGGCCACACACGCCTGTCGCACGACTTCGCCACCGGCCTGAGCCCCCGCGCCGGCCTGGCGCTTCTGAACGCGGCGCGCGCCTGGGCCTTCATGGACGGTCGCAACGCCGTGTTGCCCGAGGACGTGCAGACCGTGTTCCCGGCCGTCGCCGGTCACCGGCTGGTCTCGGCCAGCACCCAGACCGCGACCTCGGGCGACGACGCCGCCATGCGCGTCATCGCCACGGTACCGATCCCCTAGGCGGACGCGGGCATGGCGTCCGTGGTGAAGCCCGGCCTGGGGCCCTGGAAGCGCAGGGCTCCGGCAGCCACCAAAGCCGCGGTGGTGCTGACCCAGCAGCGCGTCTACGTCATGCCCTCGCGCATGGGCGGCGTATTCAGCCTGACCCTGTTCCTCATGCTGCTGGGGTCGATCAACTACAACCTCGGTCTGGGCTACGTGCTGACCTTCCTGCTCGGCGGGCTGGGCATGGTGAGCCTGCTGCACACCTGGCGCAATCTCGCGGGACTGGACATTCGTCCCGGCCGGCCCGAGCGGGTGTTCGCCGGCGACCACCTGCGCTTCACGGTGTCGATCCGCAACCCCACCGGTCTGGCGCGCTTCGCCATCGGGCTGCGCCGCGGCCACGAGGTGGCGCACTTCGTCAACGTCGGGCCGCGGGGCGAGGCTGAATCGTTCGTCGAGATGGTGGCGAAGCAGCGCGGCTGGCTCGAGCCCGGTCGCATGGAGATCGCGACCAACTATCCGCTCGGCCTGTTTCGCGCCTGGAGCTACATGCACTTCGAGCAATGGGCGCTCGTCTACCCGCGCCCGGAGCCGGCCCCGCCGCCCCTGCCGCTGGTCCCGTTCGGATCCGGCACCGGCACGGTGGGCCAGGGGACCGAGGAGGATTTCGAGGGCCTGCGGGAGTACCGCCCGGGCGACCCGTTGAAGCGCATCTATCTCAAGAGCCTGGCCCGTCCCGGCGCGCCGACGACCAAGGAATTCGCGGGCGGTCCCTCGCCCGCCGCGGCCCGCATCGACTGGCGCCTGTGCCCGGACGACATGGATGCCGAAGCCCGCCTGTCCCGTCTCACCGCGTGGATCCTGCGGGCCGAGCAGGCCGGTGTCCCCTGGTCGCTGCATATGCCCGGGACCGATCTGGCGCCTGGCCACGGCCCCGCGCAGCGGGATCAGGCCCTCGAACTGCTGGCGCTGTACGGCCGATGAGGCGCCGCAGCAAGCCGCCGCTGCTGGAGTACGCGGCGCTCACCACTCACCGGGTGCTGGCGCTGGTGGGGTGTCTCGCCCTGGTGCTGGCGCCGCACGCGCTGCGCATGCCGCTGTGGC
>JBEICA010000321.1:0-3847 GCA_040373665.1 Burkholderiales bacterium
GTCCGGGCTCTTCCCCGTATCGCGCAACCCTGACCTGTCGGTGATCGAGATGGATTGCGTCCTCGTGAGGCAGGTCGCTCCGACCGCGTGAGCGCGCCGGTCGGACGCCCCGTGAGAGGTGTCGGTCGAGGAATCTGTTGCCATCGCCGGCGAAGGACCGGTGTGGGGCAGAGCCCGAGATTTTCACCCCTGAAAATGACCCTCTAAGCCCCCGAAATCCCTAATTTTTGGCTTTTTTTTCAACAAAAACATAGGCTATTCCAGGTCCGACCCCGTTGGGGATTGGTGGGGGCGGTGCATGCGGGGGCGAGTTCTTCTATCATCTGGGCACGACGATAACGACGGGTGGTTCGCCGGCGCGCGTTGGTTGCAGGGGATGCGCAGTCCGCGGGCATACCGTGGAAGCAAGGGGGGAATGCTCTTGGCGGCCGCACGTCCGGCGAGCGCTCTGCTCGCGATCAGTCCGCAGCCCGGCACGGTTCGAAGGCTGCCTGGGGAGACATCGTGAGCGCGTGGCGTCCCCTCCTGCTCGTACCCGTGGCGATCGTCGCGCCTCAGTGCGCCTCGGCTGCCGTCTATCTGAGCGTGGAACAGGCGCAGCAGGCGCTGTTCCCGGGCGTAGCGTTCAAGGCTGCGCCGGTGCAACTCACCGAAGACCAGAAGGCCGCGATAGAGAAGCGCCTCGGCGCGCGCCTGCGCGTCACCGAACTCAAGCTCTGGCGTGCACCCGACGGGGCTGTGGTGGTGGTCGACGAGGTGATCGGCAAGCATGACTTCATCACCTACGCCGTCGGCATCCGCGCCGATGGTGCGGTCAAGGGCATCGAGATCCTCGAGTATCGCGAGAGCTACGGCTACGAGGTCCGTCATCCGGGCTGGCGCGGTCAGTTCGTCGGCAAGACCGTGGCCTCGACGCTCGAACTCGACAAGGACATCCGCAACATCGGCGGCGCGACGATGTCGTGTCGACACATCACCGAGGGTGTTCGCCGGCTGCTGATCACCCATGAGCTTGCCCTTCGCTGAGTGCCGCCGAGCCCGGCCCTGGCTGGGGACAACGGTGGCGATCGAGGCGATCGCCGGTGACGCCGACCTTGCCTCGCGGGCCCTGGAGGCGGGGTTCGCGGCCATTCGCGATGTGCATCAGGCAATGAGTTTCCACGACCCGGCCAGCGTGCTGTCGCGGATCAACCGGGACGCGGCATCCCGCCTGGTGCGGGTCGACCACCACACCTGGAGGGTGATGCGGGCGGCGGACGCCCTGCACCGCGCGACCGATGGTCGTTTCGATCCGACTGTTGCAGGGTCATTGGTGGCGCAGGGTCGGCTGCCCCGGCCCGAGGGCGCTCCGGACCCGGTGACGGCAGCCTCCTGGAACGACCTCGACCTGTCGCGGCACGGCTGGGTGCGCATGCGTCGTCCGGTGTGGATCGACCTCGGCGGCATCGCCAAGGGCTACGCGGTCGATCGCGCGATACGCGCCATGCGCCGCGCCGGGGCCGTGTCCTTGCGCGTCAATGCCGGCGGAGACCTCCGCCTGCACACGCCCACCGCGGAGCTTGTGCATGTGCGCGACCCTGTCCAGCCCGGCAGGGTGTACCGACTCGGTCGGCTGGGTTGCGGGGCCATGGCCACCTCCGCACCCTATGCGGACGATGCGCCGCCCTGGTCGGGCATCGTCGATCCCTCGGGTGCGGTGCTGCCAGGTGACACGCCGAGCGTCACCGTGTTCGCCAGGCGTTGCATCTGGGCCGACGCCCTCACCAAGCTGGTCGCGCTGGCCCCGGAGCGCGCGGAGCCGGTCGTGCGCAGGCTCGGGGCTCTCGCCGTGGTGATACATCACGGTGGACATGCCGAGGTGCTCGGAACATCGGTGGCGCCCGGGTGGGCACTCGACGGGCAGTCGGCCGCATGACACCGACGCCACTGACCCCCACGATCGCCCTGTCGGCCCTCCACCGGCGGACCATCTTCGCGGTCGGCATCCTGCTGGTTCTCAGCGGTGCCGGCTGGCTTGGCTGTCACTTCGTACTCGGCGGCGATCCGGAATTCCCCGAGATGCCCAATCCCTGGGAGCCTTTCTGGCTCAAGGTCCACGGCGGCATCGCCATGCTCAGCCTCCTTGTGATCGGCTCCGCACTGCCCTGGCACGCGTGGCGTGCGTGGCACTTTCACCGCAATCGCCTCAGCGGCGCGTTCGTGGCGGGCGTGCTGGTGGTCCTGATCGGCAGCGCCTGGGGTCTGTACTACCTGGGGTCGGAAACCCTGCGTCCCGTGCTCAGTTGGACCCACTGGGTCGTCGGCCTCGCGATCGTGCCGCTGATGTGGTGGCACGTCATCCGCGGTCGACGCCTGCGGCGTCCCGCCGGGGCACCGGGTCGCGCGGCGGGTGGAGGCATCGGAACCGCGACAGGCGGGTGATCCGGTGCGGTGTGGAGCAACGGGGGGAGTGGCCATGAGGCGGACACTGGTGTTGCTGGCGTTGATGTGGGCACCCGCGCTGGTGCAAAGCGACGAAGCGGCGCACTTCGAGGGCCGGGTGGTCGTCGAGTGGCTCGACGACAATCCTTTCTTGCCGACCATGCGCATCGTCCAGGATTTCGGATTCCGTCAGGCGGAGGGTCGGCTCTGGCGCGTCCCGGGCGGTACGGTGCTGGAGGGCAAGAGCATGCCCCCCCTTTTCCGGGACCGCATCGGAGCACCCTTCGAGGGTTCCTTCCGCAAGTCCGCGGTGATCTACGACTACGCCACGCAGAGTCGCGGCGAGACCTGGAAGGACGCCCAGCGCATGTTCTACGAGGCCTCGGTCGCGGAGGGGGTCATGCCCAGCGAGGCCAAGGCCATGTATCTGGTCCTCCAGGCCCAGGGCTCGCGCTGGGAGGTGGTCGGCTCGCGCTGCTACGGGTTCTGCCACGGCAAGTCCGAGCCGCTGATCTGGCGCCCCACGGCCGATGACCAACGGCTTGCCGAGTTGCTCAACTGGGTGCGCGCCAGCGATCCCGGTCTGGAGGAGGTCGAGGCAAGGGCCCGCGCTGCCATCCTCGACCCCGGGCCGCACGTCTTCCCGCAGGACCGTTGCCGTGTCTACTCCGGGTCCACGCTGGTCAAGGTGCTGTGCTGATGGGCGTCGGTCCGAGTTCAGACAGACTCCGCGATTGCGAGGCCGCGGGGTGTCATCGAAGTCTGGGTGACTGGTCCCGCAGCATGGCCAGCACGCGCCCGGTGGCACCGCGGTGGGCGGCCGCGAACTCGCGGCCGGCAGCGCTCATGCGTCCGCGTTCCTCGGGCGAGCGCAACAGCCTGTCGAATGCGTTCACGACCCCCTCGGCATCGGCCACCTGAAGCACCGCGCCGGCCGCGCAGGCCTGGGCGGTGATCTCCTGGAAGTTGAACATGTGCGGGCCCACCACGACCGGCGTGCCCACGGCGCAGGCCTCGATGAGGTTCTGCCCCCCGAGAGGCAGCAGACTGCCGCCCACGAAAGCCACGTCCGCCGCGCCGTAGTAAGCGAACATCTCCCCCATGCTGTCGCCCAGCAGCACGCGCGTATCGGCAGACACCTCGACCGTTTCGCTGCGCCGCTGGAATCGCACCCCGGCCGTGACGAGCAGCTGTGCCACCTCATCGAAACGTTGCGGATGGCGGGGCACGATCACCACCAGGGCGTCAGTCGGCTGCAGCCGCTCCAGCAATGGCAGCAGCAATGCCTCCTCGCCCTCGCGGGTGCTTGCTGCGAGCACCACCGGACGGTCCGCGCCGAAGCGGTGTCGCATGGCCTGTCCCTGGGCAACGGCGTCGGCGGGCGGTGTCATGTCGAACTTCATGCTGCCCGTCACCACCACGTCGA
>JBEICA010000008.1:0-32234 GCA_040373665.1 Burkholderiales bacterium
AGAGGGCCCAGTCGGTGCCATCGCCGCCGATCAGGGTGTCCGCCCCGCCCGCACCGGTGAGGGTGTCGTTACCCTTGCCACCATCGAGGACATTGGCGCCCGCGTCGCCCGTGAGCACGTCATCGTGGTCGCTGCCGAGGAGATCCTCGACCGAGGACAGCACATCACCCTCGGCATCACCGCCGGTCGCGGCGCCGGTGGCGAGGTCCACGCTGACCCCGAAAGCCGACCCGGCCCAGGAGGCGCGGTCCCGTCCGGCGCCACCCTCGAGGGTGTCGGCGCCGAAGCCGCCGCGCAGCACGTCGTCGCCCGCGCCGCCCTCGAGCAGGTTGGCGCCGCTGTTGCCGATCAGGACGTCGGCGTGCAGCCCGCCCTGCAGGTTCTCGATGCCGGAGTACTGGTCGCCCAGCGCCTCGCCGGTGTTGACCGAGGCGTCCGCCAGGCTCGCCGTGACGCCGGAGGACGCCGCCGAGTAGCTCGCGACGTCGATGCCGCCACCACCCAACAGGGTGTCGGCGCCTGCACCGCCGGTCAGGGTGTCGTTGCCCTCGCCGCCATCGAGGCGGTTGCCGCCGATGTCGCCGGTCAGCCGGTCGGCCTGCGCGCTGCCGACGAGGTGTTCGATGCCGGACAGGGTATCGCCCTGGGCATCGCCCCCACTGCCCACGCCCAGCGCCAGATCGACCATGACGCCATCCACCGAGGCGGTGTAGCTGGCCGTGTCGACGCCGTCGCCACCGTCGAGCACATCGGCGCCACCAGCGCCGCTCAGGGTGTCGTCGCCGGCGCCGCCGACCAGGCGGTTGGCCAGCGCGCTGCCGGTGAGCCGGTCGCCGTACGCACTGCCGGTGACGTTCTCGACGCCGGACAGCACGTCGTCCTCGGCGTGACCACCGTCGCCAGTGCCGGCGGCGAGGTCCACCGTCACCGCCTCGTCGGAGGCGGAATAGACCGCCGTGTCGGTGCCTTCGCCACCCGTGAGGGTGTCGGCACCGGCACCACCGGTCAGGGTGTCGTCGCCCGCCGCGCCGTCGAGGCGGTTGCCGAAGGCATCACCGATGAGCGCATCACCGAGCGCGCTGCCCAGCAGGTTCTCGATCCCCTCGTAGCTGTCGCCCTGGGCCTCGCCCAGGTTGACCGAGGCATCGGCCAGACTGGCGCGCACACCCGCCGTCGCGGCGGCGTAGGACGCCCAGTCGTTGCCCGCACCACCGACCAGGGAATCCGCCCCCTCGCCGCCGGCGAGGGTGTCGTTGCCTTCGCCACCGAGCAGGGTGTCGGCACCGCCGCCGCCCGCCAGGGCGTCGGCGCCGTTGGCCCCGTCGAGGACGTTGGCGGCGCCATCGCCCTGCAACACGTCCGCGAAGCCGCTGCCCAGGAGGTTCTCGACGTCCGAGTAGCTGTCGCCGAGGGCGTCGCCGGTATTCGAGGCCGCATTGGCCAGGCTGGCGGAGACGCCCGCACCGGCGCCGGCATAGGACGCCCAGTCGGTACCGGCGCCGCCCTGCAGCGTGTCGGCGCCGAAGCCACCCTCGAGAGTGTCGTTGCCGGCACCGCCTGCGAGGACGTTGGCAGCGAGGTCGCCAGTGAGGGCGTCGGCCTGACCGCTGCCGGTGACGTTCTCGATGCCGCTGAGCTGGTCGCCCTCGGCGTCGCCACCGCCGCCCGTGCCCAGGGCCAGATTGACCGTGACCCCGTCACCGGAGGCGCCGTAGAAGGCGGTGTCCGTGCCGATCCCGCCCACCAGGGTATCGGCCCCGGCGCCACCGGCCAGGGTGTCGTCACCGGCACCGCCGTCGATGCGGTTGGCCGACAGATCGCCGGTCAGCGCGTCGGCAAACGCTCCACCGGTCAGGTTCTCGATGGAGGAATAGGTATCGCCCGCCGCTTCGCCGAGATTGGCGCCGGCGTTGCCGAGATTGGCCGTGACGCCGCCCTCCGCCGAGGCGTAGGACGCGGTGTCGGTGCCCGTGCCGCCGGACAGGGAGTCGGCGCCGAAGCCACCCTCCAGGGTGTCGTCACCGGTGCCGCCGAGCAGCGTGTCCGCGCCGGCGCCTCCCGCCAGGAAGTCGTCTCCCGCCGCGCCGTCGAGCCGGTTGGCGACGTCATCGCCGAGCAGCGTGTCGGCCTGCCCACTGCCCAGCAGATTCTCGATGCTCGCGTAGCTGTCGCCGGCCGCCTCGCCGGTGTTGTCGGTGGCGTCGGCCAGACTGGCCAGCACACCGGCCGAGGCGTTCGCATAAGAAGCCCAGTCCGAACCCGTGCCACCGTCCAGGGTGTCGGCCCCGACCCCACCTTCGAGGGTGTCGTTGCCCCCACCGCCGACCAGCGCATTGTCGCCCGCGTTGCCCGTGAGGCGGTCCGCGAAGCCGCTGCCCTCGAGGTTCTCGACTCCGCCGAGGGTATCGCCCTGGGCATCGCCGCCGCTGCCGGTACCGCTGGCGAGACTGACCGTCACGCCCGCGCCGGACCCGGCATAGCTGGCCCAGTCGGTGCCCTCGCCACCGGTCAGGACGTCCGCACCAGCCCCGCCTTCCAGGGTGTCGGCACCGTCTCCACCGTCGAGGATGTTGGCCCCGTTGTTGCCGTTGAGCCGGTCTGCGTAAGCGCTGCCTGCAAGATTCTCGATGCCGTCATAGGTGTCGCCGGCGGCATCGCCCTGGTTCATCACGCTGTTGCCCAGGCTGGCCGTGACGCCGGCGTCGGCGCCGGCGTAGGTGGCCCAGTCGGCGCCGCTGCCGCCGATCAGCGCATCGGCGCCCGCGCCACCTTCCAGGGTGTCGTCGCCGCTGCCGCCGTCGAGCCGGTTGTCCGAGGTGTCGCCGGTCAGGCGGTCGGCAAAGGCACTGCCGACGAGACGCTCGATGCTGCTGAGGACGTCGCCCCCGGCGTGGCCGCCGGACGCCGTGCCGGCCAGCAGATCGATGTCGACCGCGCCGTCCGAGGCGGCGTAGGAAGCGGTGTCCACACCGGAGCCGCCGCGCAGCGTGTCGCCCGATGCGCCGCCGGCCAGGGTGTCGTCGCCGCCACCGCCCTCCAGCAGGTTGGCACCGGCATCGCCATGCAGCGTGTCGGCGAACGAGCCGCCGGTGAGGTTCTCGATGCCGTCGTAGGTGTCACCGAGGGCGTCGCCGGCGTTGATCGAGACATCGCCCAGGCTGGCCGTGACGCCGGCGGTCGTGCCGGCGTAGGACGCGGTATCCGTGCCCGCGCCGCCGACGAGGGCGTCCGCGCCCGCGCCGCCGGTGAGCACGTCGTCGCCGCCACCGCCGTCGAGGCGGTTGTCGCCGATGTCGCCGATGAGCGCGTCGCCGAAGGCACTGCCCTGGAGGTTCTCGATGCCCTCGTAGCGGTCTCCGGCCGCCTCGCCGGTGTTCACGGCGGCGTTGGCCAGACTGGCAGTCACGGCGCCGGCCGCACCGGCGTAGGAGGCCCAGTCCGATCCGTCCCCGCCCTGGAGGGTGTCGGCCTCGGCGCCACCCTCCAGGGTGTCGTCGCCAAGACCGCCGGCCAGCACGTTGGCTCCGGCGTCACCCTCGAGGCGGTCGGCGTAGCCGCTGCCGCGCAGGTTTTCGATCTGCTCATAGCGGTCACCGGCCGCGTCGCCGCTGTTGAGGCCGGCGTCGCGCAGGCTCGCCGTGACACTGCCGCTGGCGGAGCCGTAGGCGGCCCAGTCGGTTCCGGCACCGCCCACGAGACTGTCGCCACCGGCGCCGCCGTCCAGCGTGTCGTCCCCGAGGCCGCCGTCCAGGCGGTTGACGCCGGCATCACCTGACAGCGTATCTCCAAAGTTGCCGCCGGTCAGGTTCTCGACGCCGACATAGGTGTCGCCCTGGGCATCGCCGGTATTGGACGCCGGGTTCGCCAGGCTGGCGGTGATGGCGGTGGCTGCGCCGGCATAGGACGCCGTGTCGACCCCGACACCACCGTTGAGCACGTCGGCCCCGCCCCCGCCTTCCAGCGTGTCGTTCCCGTCCTGCCCTTCGAGCACGTTGACGCCACCATCGCCCTGGAGCAGGTCCGCGTGGGCGCTGCCCCCGAGGTTCTCGATGCCGGACAGCACGTCGCCCTCGGCGTCGCCACCCTGCCCAGTGCCCGCCGCGAGGTTCACCGTGACGCCGCTGGAGGAACCGGCGTAGCGGGCCGTGTCGATGCCCAGACCACCGCTGAGGGTGTCCGCACCCGCGCCACCGGCCAGGGTATCCGCCCCGGCGCCGCCGTCCAGACGGTTGCCGGCGGCGTCGCCCTGCAGCGCATCCTCGAAGGCGCTGCCGAGCAGGTTCTCGATGCCGCTGTAGCTGTCGCCCTGGGCTTCGCCGGTGTTGAGCGCGGTATCCGCCAGACTGGCGCTGACACCGCTGCCGGCCTGCGCGTAGGAGGCCCAGTCGTTGCCGTCGCCGCCCCTGAGGCTGTCTCCCCCGAGACCGCCGGCCAGGGTGTCGTCACCCTCGCCACCGTCGAGCAGGTTGACGCCGACATCGCCGATGAGCAGGTCGCCCTGTCGGCTGCCGATCAGGTTCTCGATGTTCTCGTAGCTGTCGCCGCGCGCATCGCCGCTATTGGCGGAGGCATCGGCCAGGCTCGCCACGACGGCGTCCTGGGCGGCGGAATAGGATGCCGCATCGACGCCCGCCCCCCCCTGGAGGACGTCGCCCTCGGCGCCGCCTTCCAGCGTGTCGTTGCCGGCGCCGCCGGACAGGACGTTGACCCCGGCGTCGCCGACCAGCACGTCGCCCAGGCCGGAGCCCTGCAGGTTCTCGATGCCGGTGAGCACGTCGCCCTCGGCGTCACCGCCCGTGGCCGTACCCAGCGCGAGATTCACGTTCACCGCCGTACCGGACTGGGCGTAGGAGGCCCAGTCGGCTCCCTGCCCGCCGGACAGCGTATCGGCCGATGCACCGCCGGTGAGCGTGTCATCACCCGCTCCACCCGCGAGTTCGTTGCGGCCGTCGTCTCCGGTCAGCGCGTCGCCATAGGCGCCGCCGCGCAGGTTCTCGATCCCGCTGTAGCTGTCGCCGGCGGCATCGCCGGTGTTGCTGCCAGGCGCCGCCAGGCTGGCGCGCACCGCCGCTCCCGCGCCCTCGTACGAGGCCCAGTCGGTGCCGGCGCCACCCACCAGCGCATCCGCGCCGCCGCCCCCTTCGAGGGTGTCGTCGCCGACACCGCCATCGAGCATGTTGGCCTGACCGTCACCAATCAGGGTATCGGCCTGCGCGCTGCCCAGCACGTTCTCCACGCCGCTGAGCCGGTCGCCAGCGGCATCCCCGCCCTGACCGGTGCCGAGGGCCAGGTTCACCGTCACGCCCTGCGCCGAATCGTCGTAGCGCGCCGTGTCGGTACCGTCACCGCCTGCCAGCGTATCGGCGCCGGCGCCGCCGCTGAGGGTGTCGTCGCCGACACCGCCGTCGAGCACGTTGGCGCCTGCGTCGCCGGTGAGACGGTCTGCTTGGCGCGTGCCGCCGAGATTCTCGATGCCCGAGAGCACGTCGCCCTCGGCATCGCCGCCCGCCGCCAGACCGAGAGCGAGATCGATGTTGACCGCACCCTGGGACGTGCCATAGGTCGCCCAGTCTGTCCCCGCGCCGCCGGACAGGGAGTCGGCTCCCGCACCGCCTTCGAGCGAATCGTCGCCGATGCTGCCCAGCAAGGTGTCGGCACCCGCGCCGCCGGCCAGCCGGTCGTTGCCGGCTTCGCCGTCGAGCACGTTCGCCAGTCCGTCGCCGGTGAGCTGGTCACCCAGGGACGAGCCGAGCAGGTTCTCGATACCGGTGAGTTCGTCGATGCCCGCCCCGCCGGTGTCCTGCGACCCTTCGATCGCAAGGCTCACGCTGACCGGAGAGCCAGCGTCCGCATAGGTGGCCCAGTCATTGCCCGCGCCGCCGACCAGGATATCGTTGCCCAATCCGCCGGCGAGGGTGTCATTGCCCGCAGCGCCGTCGAGCCGGTTGTCACCGGTGTTGCCGGTGAGGCGGTCGTTGCCGATGCCGCCGAGCAGGTTCTCGACGCCGGAATAGCTGTCGCCAAAGGCGTCGCCGGTATTGGTCGCCGCGTTGGCGAGATTCGCCACCACGGCGCTGCCCGCCCCGGAATAGGAGGCGGTGTCCATGCCGGCGCCGCCGATCAGCGCGTCGGCACCGCTGCCGCCTTCCAGGGTGTCGTCACCGGCGGCGCCGTCGAGCACGTTGTCGCCGCTGTTGCCGGTCAGCGTATCGCCCTGGGCACCGCCCAGAAGGTTCTCGATGCCGGTGAGCACGTCGCCCTGGGCATCGCCGCCCGATCCTGCGCCGGTGGCCAGGTTCACATCCACGGCCAGACCGGAGCCGCCATACGAGGCCCAGTCGGCGCCCTCGCCGCCCGCCAGGGTATCGGCACCCGCGCCACCGCGCAGGGTGTCGTCTCCCAGGCTGCCGTCCAGCACGTTGGCGCCCGTATCCCCCTCGAGCAGGTCGTCGTGCTGGCTGCCCAGCAGGTTCTCGACGCCCGAGTAGCGGTCGCCCGCCGCCTCGCCCGTGTTCACCGTGGCATCGCCCAGGTTGGCGCGCACGGCCTCGGCCGCGTTCTCGTAGGAGGCCCAGTCGGTTCCGGAGCCGCCGATCAGGCTGTCGCCACCGGCGCCACCCTCCAGGGTGTCGTCGCCGGCCGCACCGTCGAGGGTGTTGGCCCCGGCATCACCGACGAGGCGGTCGGCATGCAGGCTGCCGACCACGTTCTCGATTTCGGCGAGCCTGTCGCCCTCGGCGTCGCCGCCCGCCCCCGTTCCCGCGGCGAGATCCACCGTGACGCCGACGCTCGAGCCGGTGTAGAGCGCGGTGTCGTTGCCGGCACCGCCGACCAGCGAGTCCGCCCCCGCGGCGCCCCACAGCACGTCGTCCCCGGCACCACCCAGCAGCGTGTCGTTGCCGGCACCACCGTTGAGCCGGTCGTCGCCGGCGTTGCCGTCGAGAATGTTGGCCTGGGCATCACCGCTGAGGGTGTCGGCATGCGCCGATCCCGCCAGATTCTCGATGGACGCCAGCGTGTCGAAGCCCGCCGCACCGGTGTCCTGCGCAGTGCCGACCGACAGGTTGACGTTGACCGGACCGGTGGCGTCGGCGTAGGACGCCCAGTCGCTGCCGCTGCCGCCGTCCAGCGTATCGTTGCCGAGACCACCGTCCAGGGTGTCGTTGCCGACACCGCCGTCGATGCGGTTGGTCCCCTCATCGCCGGCAAGCACGTCGGCGTGGACGCTGCCGAACAGGTTCTCGACGCTGCTGTAGACGTCGCCGGCCGCGTCGCCCGCGTTGCGGGCGGCATCACCCAGCCGGGCGGTCACCGCGCTCGCCGAACCCGCGTAGGAGGCGGTGTCCGCGCCCAGCCCACCCACCAGGGTGTCGGCACCGGCACCACCCTCGAGAGTGTCGTCGCCCACCGCGCCGTCGAGCCGGTTGTCGTCGGCGTTACCGACGATCGCATCCGCCATGCCGCTGCCGATGACGTTCTCGACCGCGACGTAGCTGTCGCCCTGCGCATCCCCGCCGCCGCCGGTCCCGGCGAGCAGGTTGACGTTCACCGCCGCCGAGGAGGCGGCGAAGGTGATGGTGTCGATGCCCTCGCCGCCGTCGAGCACGTCGGCGCCGGTGCCACCTGCGAGGGTGTCGTCACCCAGACCACCGGACAGTTGGTTCACCCCGGTGTCGCCCACCAGCACGTCACCGAACTGGCTGCCGACCAGGGCCTCGATGCCGGTGAGCACGTCGCCATCGGCCTCGCCGCCGGAGGCCAGGCCGGTGGCGAGATTGACCGACACCGCCGCCTCGGAAGCGGCGTAGGACGCCGTGTCGAAGCCCGCGCTGCCGATCAGCGTGTCGGCGCCGGCGCCGCCGGCGATGGTGTCGTTGCCGATGCCACCGTCGATGACATTGGCGCCGGCATCACCGGTCAGCACGTCGGCGAAGCCGGATCCCAGGAGGTTCTCCACCTGCTGGTAGGTATCGCCACCCGCGTCGCCGGCGTTCTGGCTGGCGTCGGCGAGATTCACCCGCACTGCGCCGCTGGCACCGGCGTAGGAAGCCCAGTCATCACCCGCGCCGCCGACCAGGGCGTCGCCGCCAGTGCCGCCCTCGAGGGTATCGTTGCCGGCACCGCCACGGAGTTCGTCGACCCCTGCACCGCCGAAGAGCATGTCGTTGCCGAGCGCGCCGTCGAGCACGTTGGCCTCGGCATCACCGGTCAGGGTGTCGTCGAAGTCGCTGCCGAGGGCGTTCTCGAAACCGGCGAGCACGTCGCCGTCCGCATCGCCGCCGCTGGCGGCGCCTGCGCCGAGGTTGACGTTGACCCGCGTGGATGAGCCGGCATAGGAGATCCAGTCGCTGCCCTGCCCCCCGATGAGGGTGTCGGCCGCGCCACCACCGGCGATGGTGTCGTCACCCGCGCCGCCATCGATCACGTTGGCCTGTGCATCGCCGGTGAGCGCGTCGGCCTGGGTACTGCCCAGCACGTTCTCGATGCTGTCGAACTGGTCGCCCTGGGCGTCACCCGTGTTGCGGGTGGCGTCCCGGAGGTTGACCTCGACTCCGAGCGCCGCGCCGGCGTACGAGGCCCAGTCGGTACCCGCACCGCCAACCAGGGTATCGGCGCCCGCGCCGCCTTCCAGGGTGTCGCTGCCCGCGCCACCGGTCAGCCGGTTGCCCGAACCATCACCGACCAGCGTGTCGGCGAAGGCACTGCCGGTCAGGTTCTCGATGCCGGCCAGGGCATCGCCCTCGGCATCGGCCCCGGACCCCATGCCGGACAGCAGATTCACGTTGACGCCGGCACCTGAGGTTTCATAGGAGGCCGTGTCGGCACCCGCGCCACCCTGGAGCACGTCGGCACCCGACCCGCCCTGCAGCGTATCGTCGCCCGCGCCACCGTCGAGCCGGTTGGCGAAACCATCGCCACGCAGCACATCCGCCCGGGCACTGCCGGTGACGTTCTCGACCCCGAGCAGAATGTCGCCCTCGGCATCGCCACCGCTGCCGGTCCCGGCGGCGAGGTCGACCGTGACGGCGCTGGCCGAGGCGCTGTAGACGGCGGTGTCGTTGTCGGCGCCGCCCACCAGGGTGTCGGCGCCGAGCCCGCCGGTAAGCGTGTCGTCGCCCGCGCCGCCATCGATGCGGTTGGCCCCACCATCGCCACCGAGCACGTCGCCGTGCCCGCTGCCCAGCAGATTTTCGATGCCGTCGTAGCTGTCGCCGCCGGCATCGCCGGTGTTGAGCGAGGAATCGCCGAGTTCTGCCCGCACGGCCGCCGTGGCCAGGGTGTAGGCCGCGGTGTCGGACCCTGCACCGCCGACGAGCACGTCGCCGGCGCCACCGCCCTCGAGCGTGTCGTTGCCGCTGCCGCCATCGAGACGGTTGACGGCGGCATCACCCTAGAGCCGGTCGGCGTGTGCGCTGCCCTGCAGGTTCTCGATGCCATCGAAGATATCCCCCTGGGCATCGCCGCTGTTGCGCGAGGCATCGGCCAGGCTGGCCACCACGCCGGACTGTGCCCCCGCGTAGGTGACCAGATCGCTGCCGAGTCCGCCGGACAGCGTGTCGCCGCCGCTGCCCCCTTCCAGGGTGTCGTCCCCGGTGCCGCCGAGCAGGGCATCGTCCCCGGCACCGCCGCCGATCAGGTCGGCACCGGCACCACCGGACAGGACGTTGGCGCGACCATCGCCCTGCAGGCGATCGTCGAAGTGCGAACCGGTGACGTTCTCGATGTCGAGCAGAACGTCACCCGTGGCGCTGCCACCGCTGGTCGTGCCGGCTGCGAGATCGATGCGTACCGCCTCCAGCGAGGCGGCGTAATCCGCGGTGTCGGAGCCCGTGCCACCTGCCAGGGTGTCGGCACCGAGCCCGCCGGCGAGGGTGTCGTTGCCCACACCGCCCTCGAGGCGGTTGGCGGCAGCGTCACCGGTGAGGGTGTCGTCGAAGTCGCCGCCGCGCAGGTTCTCGATGCCGACGTAGACGTCACCGGCCGCATCGAGTGTGTTGGTGGATGCATCCGCGAGGCTGGCGCGCACGTCACCGAGCGCGTTCTGGTAGCTCGCAGTGTCGTTGCCGGCACCACCGTCCAGGGTGTCGCCACCGCCGCCTCCCACCAGCACGTCATTGCCGAGATCGCCACGCAGCAGGTTCAGACCGGCGTCGCCGATGAGCACGTCATCGTGCAGCGAACCCACCAGGTTCTCGACCCCAGTCAGCGTATCGCCGGCAGCGTCTCCGCCCTGGCCGATACCGGTGGACAGATCCACCGTCACCCCGAGTCCCGAACCGGCGTAGGACACGGTATCGATGCCTTCGCCGCCGTCGATGGCGTCGGCGCCGCCGCCACCCTCGATCGAATCGTTACCCGCCAGGCCTTCCAGCATGTTGGCCTGGGCATTGCCGCGCATGAAATCGGCGTGCTGGGATCCGCGCAGATTTTCGATGCCGGACAGAATGTCGCCATCGGCATCACCGCCGAAGTACTGGTTCAGCGCGAGGTCGATGTTCACCCCGGTGGCGGAGTCGGCATAGCTGGCGGTGTCGACACCGGCCCCCCCCATCAGCAGGTCCGCACCGGCACCACCGACGAGGATGTCGTTGCCGGCACCGCCCTCGAGGCGGTTGGCGCTGGTACTGCCGCGCAGGGTGTCGTCGAAGGACGAGCCAAGCAGGTTTTCGATGCGGGTGAGCGTGTCGCCCTCGGCGTCGCCGCCCAGTGCCACACCGTCGCCCAGGTTGATGGTCACGGCCTCTGCAGACCGTGCGTAGGACGCCGTGTCGACGCCCGCGCCACCGTCCAGCAGGTCGGCACCCTCGCCACCCTCCAGGGTGTCGTTGCCCAGGCCGCCCGCCAAAGCGTTGCCGAGCGCATTGCCGATCAGCACGTCGTCCAGACCCGAACCGATGACATGCTCGATGCCCACCAGCATGTCGCCGGCGGCGTCCCCGCCGCTGACCTGACCGGTCGACAGGTCGATGCTTACTGCCTCCAGGGACCCGGTGTAGCGCGCTGTGTCGCTGCCCTCGCCCCCGACCAGGGTGTCGGCCCCGACACCGCCTTCGAGCGTGTCCTCGCCCGCGCCGCCGTCGAGCCGGTTGGCCGCGGCATCACCGATGAGCACGTCGCCGTAGACGCTGCCGGCGAGATCCTCGATGTCGGTGTAGGTGTCACCCTCGGCATGCCCGGTGTTCAGCACCGTGTTGCCGAGGCTCGCCACCACGGCACCCTCGGCCGTGGAGTAATCCGCGGTATCCCGTCCGGCGCCGCCCTCCAGGACGTCGGCACCGCCACCGCCGGTAAGGGTGTCGTCTCCCAGGCCACCACGCAGCACGTTGACACCGGCGTTGCCGGCCAGCCGGTCGGCAAAGACCGAGCCGGCGACGTTCTCGATCTCGCTGTAGCGGTCTCCCTCGGCCTCGCCGCCCCGACCGGTGCCGGACAGGAGGTCGACCTCGACCGCGGTCCCCGCCGCACTGAAGTCGACCAGGTCGATGCCCGAACCGCCGATGAGGCTGTCGGCGCCCGCACCGCCGGACAGGGTATCGGCCCCGGCGCCACCCTCGAGGACGTTGTCGGCGCCATCGCCCAGGAGGCGGTCGGCGTAGGCGCTGCCGAGCAGCCGCTCCACACCAAGGTAGACATCAGCCTCGGCGTCACCCGTGCCGAGCGCCGGATCGCCGAGACTGGCCACCACACCGGTGGCGGCGTTGGCATAGCTGGCCGTGTCCAGACCGCTGCCACCGACCAGGGTATCGGCGCCCGCGCCGCCCACCAGAACATCGTCCCCCGCGTCACCGTCCAGGACGTTGGCCGCGGAATCACCCGTCAGGCGGTCGTCGAAAGCCGAGCCGATGGCATTCTCGATACCGTTGAGCACATCGCCGTCGGCGTGGCCACCGGTGGCGGTGCTGGTGGAGAGGTCGACGTCGACACTGGCGTTGGAAGACCGGTAGGACGCGCTGTCCTCGCCGGCACCACCGATCAGGGTGTCGGCGCCCGCCGCACCCTCGAGCGTGTCATTGCCGACACCACCTTCCAGGCGGTTGGTGCCTGCGTCACCGGCCAGACGGTCGGCAAACGCCGACCCGACGAGATTCTCCACCTCGACCAGGGTGTCGCCCTGGGCCTCGCCGCCCAGGCCGCGCCCCCGGGCGAGATCCACGTCCACCGCCGCCGCAGAGCCAGCATAGGAGGCGACGTCGATGCCCTCACCGCCGACCAGGGTATCGGCGCCCATTCCGCCCACGAGGGTGTCCGCCCCGGCACTGCCGGACAGGTTGTCGTCCCCGGCGAGACCGTCGAGCCGGTTGTCGTTGGCGTCACCGGCGAGCTGGTCGCCCAGCGCACTACCGGAAAGGTTCTCGATCCCCGTCAGGCGGTCGCCTTCGGCATCACCGCCGCTGCCGCGACCGGTCGCCAGGTCGACCTGCACCGCCGCCAGCGAGCCGGCATAGGCGGCCTCATCGATACCGGCACCACCCTCGAGCACGTCGGCACCGCCGCGTCCCTCGAAGCGGTCGTTGCCGCTGCCGCCGACCAGGCGGTTGGCGCTGTCGCTGCCGAGCAGCACGTCGGCACCGTCGGAGCCCATCACGTCGTCGACGTCGATCAGGCGGTCGCCCTCGGCGTCTCCGCCGCTGCCCGTGCCGGTGCGCAGGTCCACGGTCACGCCGGCCGAGCCCTGGTAGTCGACCGCGTCGCGACCGCCACCACCTTCGATGGTGTCGGCACCGGCGCCACCGATGAACAAGTTGTCGCCCTGGTCACCCATCAGGCGGTCGGCGAAGGCCGAGCCGCGCACGTTCTCGATGCCGCTGAGCACATCGCCATCGGCGTGTCCGCCGGCACCCCGACCGGCCGCGAGGTTGACCGTCACCGCGTCGTCGGAGGAATCGTAGGACACCCAGTCGATGCCGCCACCACCGGCCAGCGTGTCGCCACCGGCCCCACCCTCGAGGGTGTCGTCACCGGAGCCACCCGACAGGGAATTGTTGCGCGCATCCCCGGTCAGGCTGTCCGCGAAGGCGGAACCCTGCACGTTCTCGATCTCGGCCAGCCGGTCGCCCTCGGCGTGCCCGCCCTTGCCCTCGCCGACCTCCAGATCGACGACGACGCCGGCATCCGAGTCGGTGTACAGGGCCGTGTCCACACCCTCGCCGCCGACCAGCGTGTCGGCGCCCGCACCCCCCTTCAGGGTGTCGTCCCCGAGGCGGCCATCGAGCCGGTTGTTCCCGCCATCGCCGGTCAGGCGATCGCTGTGCACCGAACCGGCCAGACCCTCGATCCCGACCAGGGTGTCGCCCCGGGCGTCACCGCCGCGGCCGACCCCTTCCTGCAGCGAGACCTCCACACCTTCCCGGGAGCTGGCGTAGTCCGCCACGTCGACCCCGGAACCGCCCTCCAGGGTATCTGCACCTGCGGCCCCCTCCAGCGTGTCGTCGCCGGCACCACCACGGATGGTGTCGTCGGCGGCGTTGCCGAAGATCCAGTCGGCGCCGTCGCCGGCGCTGATGTCGTTGGCCAGACCGAAGGCCGGAAACACCAGCCCCGGGTTGCCATCCGCGTCCTCGTAGTTGGCGTCCTGCGCGGTCTTCACGTCCCGCAGGACGGCGGAGAACTCGTCCTTGCCGACAAGTACACCCCCGGTGCTGCGCTCGAGGGTGGCCTCCACCTGCATCCTGAATTCCTTGGGCTGGAAGTGCTCGCGATCCGGATCGACCGGATAGCGCACCACCAGACGCACGCCGGTGTCGCCGATCTTGTTGCCTTCGGTGACCTCGATCGTCCAGGCATCGCCGTCCTGGGTGCCGCCGACGATCTCGAAACCGTCGGGCATGCCCGTGATGCGGATCGAGGCAAGCTTCGCATTGGCCCGCGCCTCACTCTGGATCTCCATCACCTTGGCAAAACCACCGCCCATGAGGGCGGGATCGTCGGCGACGATGCGGTCGTCACCCTCGGTGCCGAGGATCGACTCGGGCGCAGCCTGCGCCTCCGGCGTGGACACCAGCGCGGACACCGCTGTACCGCCGGTGCCGAACACGTTGGTCACGCCATCGACCTCGCTGGAGCTCTGGCCGGCGATGTTGAGCAGACGGATCGACAGGTCTGGCGGCGTCTCGATGAACGGCACCGCGTCCGGGGCGGCCATGGCGGGCGGCGCCGCAGGCGTGGGCGGCGGCGCCTTGCGGGCCTCCAGGATCGGGGTGGGCGGCGGCGGCGGCGCCGGGACAGCGGGCGCTTCTCCGACGGCGGGCCTGGTGGAGTCCGCGTCCGGCATCTGCACCGCAGTGCTCTTGGAGATCTTCACCGCCTCCGGCTGTGGAGACGGATTCTGGTTGGGCGTGACCGGGCGGTTGTCTGACTCGACGTCGTTGCTGACGACGGTCTTGCGCGCCACGATGGAGCGATCCAGGGTGACCTCGCCGACCTCGCCGAGCAGGCTCTGGGCTGGCACCGCGCCATCCTTGAACACCACCCGCGTGGCGCCGTCGCCGACCACCGCCTCGAGCGCCAATCCCTTGAGCAGGATGATCGACCCGTCCTGCTTGGTCAGGACCATGTCGGCGCCCACGACGGAAATGGACTTCAGTTCCGCGCGTGCCACCGGCACTTCGAGTTCGCTACCCACCAGCCGCAATACTTGCATCACCAGGCCTCTCTTGACGTGAGCGTGCCGGGCCTGTCGCGCGTCGTTTCCCTGCTATCGAAGGGGCGATGTGAAGCGCGACACTCCAGCACGTCAGCGAGTAACGGCCGGGAAATTCCAGACTTGAAGGGTGACAGGGGAAAACGCGGGGCTGCGCGGTGCAGCAGGAATCGACCTGAGGGAAGGGCCTGCGGGACAGGCCACTTTGGCGATCCATCAAAGGGGTTATCGGTGCGTCAACGGCGACACTTTAGGCGGCAGGGTCTTGTCTCGCCGAACGCGGAAATTCCTAGCCCGCACATCTCGACCTTCGTTCGGGCAACGGGAGGGCCATGCAACCCGCGCTGGTCGAATGGCAATCCTAAAGACCCTGCAGCGCGCAACCGTAATAGGACGGGACGCGCGGCGCTGGTCGCGCACCCCTGCGTACGCGCCGCCCTGATGGCGGGCGTCTCATAATGGAGCCAAGGGCATGCGCATCTTATTCATCCACCAGAATTTTCCCGGCCAGTATCGTCATCTGGCGCCAGCCCTCGCGGCTGCAGGCCATGAAGTGACCGGGTTGCGCCTGGCACGCACCGCGCCTGCCGAGTGGCAGGGCGTGAAAGTGGTGACGTATTGGCCGCAGCGCAGTTCGACCCCGGGCATCCACCCCTGGGTGGTGGACATCGAAACCAAGGTGGTGCGCGCCGAGGCTGCGTTCCGCGCCATGCAGGCAATGGCCGCGCGCGGCTATCGTCCGGATGTGGTGGTGGCCCACCCTGGCTGGGGCGAGAGCCTGTTCGTGAAACGGGTCTGGCCGGACACGACCCTGGGCCTGTATTGCGAATTCTTCTATCGCGTGCACGGTGCAGACTGGAACTTCGACCGCGAGTTCCAGCCCGCCGACCCGGGCGAGGACTGCCGCATCGACCTCAAGAACGCCAACAACCTGATGCAGTTCGAGACCGCCGATGCCGGACTGTCGCCGACCACCTGGCAGGCCGACACCTTCCCGGAACGTTTCCGCTCCCGCATCACCGTGTGTCACGACGGCATCGACACCAGCACCGTGACGCCGGACGCCACAGCGCGCCTGCGACTGCCGGATGGACGCGAGCTGGGGCGCGGCGACGAGGTCATCACCTTCGTCAACCGCAATCTCGAGCCCTATCGCGGCTACCACACCTTCATGCGTGCGCTGCCGGAGATCATGGCCCGCCGCCCGAAGGCGCAGGTGGTCATCGTCGGTGGCAGCGACGTGAGCTACGGCCGGCGTGCACCCGACGGCACCACCTGGAAGCAGGTGTTCCTCGACGAGGTCAAGGACCGCGTCGACATGTCCCGCATTCACTACCTGGGTCGCATCCCCTACGCCGACTACCTGTCGGTGCTGCGCGTGTCTTCGGTCCACACCTATCTCACCTACCCCTATGTCCTGTCCTGGAGCCTGCTCGAAGCCATGAGCGCCGGCTGCTGCATCGTGGCCAGCGACACCGGTCCGGTGCGCGACGTGATCCGTGAGGGCGAGACCGGTCGGCTGGTGGACTTCTTCGATGCCGGCGCCCTGGCAGGCGCGGTCTGTGGACTGCTCGCCGGCAAGGCTTCGGAGCGTACGGCGCTCGGCCGCCGCGCACGCGACGCGGTGGTCTCCCGCTTCGACCTCGCCACCATCTGCCTGCCCGGACAGATGGACTGGGTGCTCGGTCTCGCGGGTCCGGCCACCGCGGCGGGCGAACCTGCGGCACCAGAGCTGCAGACCGCTGCGCCGGACGACGCTTCCGAGGTCAGGATCGCCGAGGCGGTCGCGACCGCCGAAGTCGCCGTGCCCGACGTCGGCGCGGTGCCGGCCCGCAAGAGCCCGGCCAAGACCCGGTCGCCGTCCGCGCCCGCAGGCACGGCCGCCACGACCAGGAAGAAGAAGTCCCGCTCGGGCCGTCAGGCGGCACGCTGAAGCGGTCGCCTCCGACACGACACGGCCGTCCCTCGGGACGGCCGTGTCGCTTTCACGGTAGGCAAGACATTCCCACGGGCGCATCCACACGCGTTTGGGATGCCGTTCAACTGCACGGCCGATCACGCGAACTGCGCGTCATCCGTGCGGTGAGGACATGTCCTCGCGATGCGGGGCTGACAGGTGACGGTGCATCGCATCCGTCAGGGAGAGGAGCACTGGAAAACGATCGCTGGCAATGCAGTCCGAGGCGACACCTGATCGACCGAAGACACACGCCCACCGAAAACGCCCGCCCACACCCGCCCGACGGAGCATCCCCCGCCGGTTGGAATGGCCACGCCTTGGGTCAGTTGCTCAGGTTGACGATGCGGGCGACCATCTCGTCAGGACGGCCCGGCGCGGTTGCCGTGCGCACCTTGATGTTGGCGGGCGAGTAACCCAGCGAGAGCAGCTGGTTGCGCAGAGTCATGGCGCGCGTGTAGGCGGCCCGCTGGTTCTCGGTGTAGGTCATGTCGGGGGCCATCACGAGGATCTCGACACGGTCTTCCGGACCCTTGCGCATGCGCTCGACGAGAGACTTGAATTCCGCTCGTCCGGCTTCGTCCATGTCGAACACCTGCTGGCCGTAGAGCACCTCGATCACGCCCCCCTTGTCGCGCACGGATGCCATGGCGGGATCCTCGGCGCCGGCTGTCTGCGCGGCCTGCAGCACCCTGGTCGGCATGGCCATGCCACCACCGACCTCGGTGGCCCCGACCGAAGGCACGCCCGGCGAGGTGGAGCGGCTCGCGATGGCAACGGGTACCGCAGGCACGGGCCCGGTGGCCTGGGACTTCAATTCCTGGGCGCAACGCTGCGCAACGAGGCGCTCGGCCTGTCGTTCAGCCAGCAGTCGCACATACATGGCCACCGAGATGGCCAGCACGATGACCACGAAGATCATCGCGATGATGGTGTTGCCCAGGGCGTCGACGAAACCCGGCCAGTAATTCGCGTTGCGTCCACCTTCCATCGCTCACATTCCTCCGTCTGCCCCGTGGCCGTCGGACACGGCCGCGCCGGCGGCGGGCGAGAAGCCCGCGTCCCATCAAGGTTTACGTCGCCGGGGAGGCTTTCTTGAGGGACCGGGTGGAGGTCAGTCCGGCTGGACGGGACGCGCGCGTCCGGATCAGGTGGGCGCCAGGCGGACGCGGGCACCGAGAGCGCGGAGAACGGTGTCGACTTCGGGAGCCGGCCGCAGATAGCCGAGGCGCGACCCGGCGGTGACCGCTTCCGTGGCAGTCTCCACACCGAGCTTGGCGCGGATGCTGCGGAAATGGTTGTAGACCGTCTTGATGGAGAGATCGAGCCGCTCGGCGATGGTCTTGACCGGGCGGCCGGTCGCGAGCTGCCGCAGCACCTCGAGCTCGCGCACGGTCAGTCCGTGGAAACGGATGTCGACGCCACGCGCACGCAACGCCTCCAGCACCTCGGGGCCGATGTAGCGGCGGCCCTGGAACACGCTGCGCACCGCCTCGGCCAGGCATTCCCCCGACACGGGAAGGGTGACATAGCCGCCGGCACCGACCCCGACTGCACAGGCCACGTCCACGGCGGCTGTCGCCCCGCCAGCCATGAGCACGCGGGCGGCAGGGAAGTTCTCGATCAGTCGGCGCACGGCCTCGTATCCGCCGAGTTCGGAAAATCCGGCATCGACGATCAGCACGTCCGGTGTGTACTCGGCGTACTCGCGCAGGAGCTCGTCGACGGTTTTCGCTCTGGCCGGCAGGCAGGCCGCACCGGCGGCACGCATCACGAGACTGAAGCGCCGGGACGGGGCCTCCTCGCACATGGCGAGCATGACCGTCGAGGGCACGCGCAGGCGCGCCGGGGCGGGTTTGGGAAAGAACATCGCTTGAAGCATCGGATCCACTCCTTCCAGCCAGCAAAGCCCATACCGCAGTATCGAATTTAACGCTTTTGGCGTTTTATCCGGAGACCGCAAAAGCATTTGTCAAGCCAGGACGGAATCGATCTTCCCCGCGTACACCACACACCACGCACGGGACCCCACCGAGTGGGTGAGGCGGGTCACCAGCCCGACTGCGGATCCGGGACGGTCACGAAGTGGCTCGCTGGTGCGCCGGGTTCGCGGGTGAGGCACCCGATGCCGAAGTGGACACACCGCCGCCCACCGTCAGCCGTTGACACGGGGCGCTCGCCGCGCCCGGCGCCGGTGCCCAGCTGCAAGGCGCCGGATGCGGTCCGGAACGGCCGTGATGCGTCATCCCGCGCCGGTTCGTGCCTCAGGTTCGCCGGATCGGTGCCCATGGACCAGCCCTGCTCCGATGGCCGGTCACAGGTAGGACTGCTCCTTGACCTGGCACAGCCAGCGCATCGCCGAGAGCTGGCAGCCGAGCAGAGCGGCCGGCGACAGCCCGAGGGCGGCGGCGATCTCCCCGGCCGCCTCGAAGCGGCTTTCCTCGATCGCCCGCGCCAGCGCGAGCGCGCGTGCCAGCGGGCCGGCTTCGCGCACGACGCAGTCGCGGGTCGCCTCCCCGGCGGAGATCATGGCGACGATCTCGGCCGGGGACTTAAGCAGGACCACGTCGAGCAGCGACACGGTCCCGGCGAGGAAGGCCTCCTCGGCCAGACCGGCGAGTTCACCGCCCGCGGCCTCGCACACCAGCTCCATCAGGCTGGCGCGATGCATCGCCATGAGCATCTGAGGCTCGAGCATTGCGATCTGGCTGTCCTTGCGGGCGAACAGCATCAGCAGGACCCAGCGATACAGCTGCTTGCGGCCCAGGGCCACAAGAGCGTCGTGGAGGCTGCGGATGTCGATGCCGTGGGACAGGCGCAGCGAGTGGGCAATGCGAAGCACCGCCAGCACCACTGTGGGATCGTGGCGCATGGCCTCGGTGATTTCGCCGTCGTCGCGGTCGTTCTTCAGCAGATCCAGCAGCGTGAGCAGCACAATGCGGTGGTGGTGCAGTCCCGCCGAGGGCGTCACCGCCCGCCAGAACAAACCGGTGGCACCCGCGGCCCCGCGCTGGCGAACGCTGCGCCAGCGCTCGGTGTCGTCGGCTCCGGTACGCCAGATCGGATTGGACACGTGCTGAAGAGACAGATCCCAGGGCACGATGACGGGTACGGCCGGCCGCCCCCGGGGCGTCGGTCCGACCGGCAGCGCGACACATGGAATGGTGTGGTCCAGCCAGCGCGACTCACTGACGAACCACGGGACCGAGGCCGATGCCAGGTCCTCCGGCAGTTCACCGCCTGGAACGCGTGCCAGCACCGCTGTCCAGTTGCCGTTGACGTCCCATACCGGGGACAGTACCGAGGCCTGACTCAGGTTGGTCGGCGAAAAGCCGGCCGGGGACAGTGCCTGACTCACCGGCTTCAGAGTCGCCAGTGGCTGTTTCGTGATCTGTTCTTCCATGCGCGCCCGCCCTCCAGCCCGGTCATTGACCGGGCGGCCCACTGCAGATGAGTTACTCCCAGCACGCCGCCGGTGGCCGGCACCTCGCCTGCCGCACACCGTCGCTGGGTCACGACACGGACAACGACCAGAACGGCGATTTCTTGAAGGCAGGTCTGCAGGCGGCGGGGAACAACAGGCCTCAACGCCGCCGGAACGCTGCCGTAAACCTTCCGATAAAGGTACGAAACCGTCAGCCTCGGCAGATCGGATCGGTTTTATCGGGCACTGCAGCAGACTCCAGCCACCCATGTCTCCAGTCGGAAAGATCCCCGGCGGCCCGCGCGGCCTCCGACGCCGCCGCGCCGGCGTCACACTGCTGGAACTGATGATCGTGGCCGCGATGGCGGCCATCATCGCGGCACTCGCCATGCCCTCCTGGGCGCGTCACAAGGAAAAGAACCAGATCGCCCAGGCCGCCGCCGACATCCGCTCGCTGGAGGTGCCGATCGAGCGATTTGCCGCCGACAACGGCGGCCGTCTGCCCCGCACACTCGCCGAACTCGGCAGCAGCGGCCTGCTCGACCCGTGGGGCACGCCCTATCAGTACCTGCCGCTGGACGACATCAACGGCAACGGGCAGGCGCGCAAGGACAAGAACCTGGTACCGCTGAACACCGATTACGACCTCTACAGCATGGGACCGGACAAGGACAGCCGGCCGCCCGTCACCGCCTCGATGAGCCGCGACGACATCGTGCGCGCCTACGACGGCCGTGTTGTCGCCAAGGTGGCTGACCTCGATCCCTGACCGTGACGTGTACGTGACCGTAGCGCCTGCCCTGCCGACGCGTGACGTCCGCCCCCCACAGACCTCGGGCGTCCGCCGCCGGAAGGCGCGAACACTCCGTGTCTGGAGCGCGGTCCGTTGAAGCTCCAGCGCCGCACATTCGGCAGCAGCGTCGCGCGGCGGGTGTTCGCCATGCTGATCGTGTGCGCCTTCGTGCCCGTGGGCATCTTCGCCGCCTACACCCTGCTCGAAGTGCAGCGCACCGTGGCCGAGCAGCAGCGCGCGTTCCTTGCGTCCTTCACGAAGTCTTTCGCCGAGGGGGCACTGGACCGTCTGCTGGTGGTCGACGGACTGGTTGCCGACGCTGCCCGCGAGGTGCGCCAGCCGCGGCCCATGCTGCAGGCACGCGGCGGCCTGTGGGCCGGCACGGTCGACGCCGTCCTGACGATCGATGCGATCGGAGACGTGCGCACCCTGGCTGGACGGCCCCTGGGCTGCCGCGCACCCGACGCGCCGCCCGACGAGCCGCTCGTGGCGCTGCGATTCTCGCGCCCGGTCCTGCTGCACTGCGGCCACGGCCCCCGTCTGGCCCTCGTGTCGAATGAGCGCGTGCCGACGGCCGCTGACGCGTCGGCGAGCCTGATCCTCGTGCCACATCGGGAATACCTCTGGGGTGACGACGACACCCTGCCGAGCCAGATGCAACTGGCCGTGCTCTCGCGCGACTGGGAGGACCTGCACTCCGCCGGCAAGCCTGGCGACGAAGCGCTGTCCCGCATCCGGGAAGTGGCCGGGCGTTCGGTACCGGCTCATCTGGAGTTCGACAGCGCCGCGGGACGCCGTATCGGCCACCTGCGCGACGTGCCGGTCGCGAGTCGTGCCGGCCAGCGCTACCTGGTGGCGGCGTCGATCCCGGTGGAACGAGGTATCGGTCTGACACTGCGCGATTTTGCGCTCGCCTTCCTGCCGCTGGCCCTGCTCACCCTGGGGCTGGTGGGCCTGCTCGGGGTGCGCCAGATCCGCAGCCTGCTGGCCCCGCTGGACGTGCTCATCGCGGCCACCCGCGAGCTCGCCCGGGGCCGGTTCGAGAGCCGCGTCCAGCTGACGCGCAGGGACGAGTTCGGCGAGCTCGGTGAGGCCTTCAACCTGATGTCGGGCAGCCTCGGCCGGCAGTTCCACGCCATGGCACTGCTGTCGCGGCTCGACCAGTTGATCCTGTCCCGCGCTCCCTTCGAACAAGCGCTCGAGGCGCTGCGCCTCGGCCTGCCGGAGGCCTCCGGAGCGGCCGCCTTCGGCGTGCTCGCGCGCGCCGCGGGACAGGCGCCGGCCGCGTTCCGTTACTCGGGTCTGCGACCGGTCGGGGCGCTGCAGTCGGCTGCGGGGGACTGCGAGGTGTGCGACCAGGAGATCGACCGCATCGCCGCGCATCCGGACGGGCTGATGCTGGACGGCTCCCATCTGCATCGACTGCCCGCGGGCTTCACAGCCCTTTGCGGGGCGGTTCTCGCCTACCCGATCGGGCGCGGCCCCGAAACCTCCGGCGTCCTGCTGCTGGGCCACCCATCCGGAGCGCAGGCGCAGGAGGAGGAACGACGCTTCGCCCGTGATCTGGCGGACCGTCTGGCCGTCGGGCTGGATTCGCGCAAGCGCGAGGAGCAACTCTACCGGCAGTCCCACTACGACGGACTCACCAGCCTGATGAACCGCGCCTCGTTCCGCGACCTCGTGGCATCGGGCATCGTCGATGCGCGCGCCCGTGGAGAAGGTCTGGCCATCCTGTTCATCGGGATGAACCGTTTCCGCAACGTCAACGAGAGCCTCGGGCACGCCAGCGGCGACGAGCTGATCGTATCCCTGGCCGACCGCCTGCGCGGGGCCATACCGGCGGCGGCGCGCCTTGCCCGCTGGAGCGGAGACGAGTTCGCCTGCATCCTCCCGCGGGCCGACGCCGCCACGGCCGGTGATCTTGCGCAGCGCCTGCGCGAGGTCGTTCTCCCCCCGCACGAACTGGCCGCCGGTCCGGTGAGCATCGACGTGTCCGTCGGCGCAGCCCTGCACCCATCCGATGCCGCCGGGCACGACGAGCTGCTGCGTGCGGCCTACCTCGCGATGCAGCGCAGCAAGGCGTCGGGTGCCGGATTCGCCTTCTTCGAGGCGCGCATGAACGAGGTGCTCGCGCGACGCCGTCAGCTCGAGACGGAGATGCAGATCGCCCTGGAGCGCGGGGAGTTCGAGTTGTTCTTCCAGCCCAAGGTGGCGTTGCGGGACCGTCGCCTCGTCAGTGCCGAGGCCTTGCTGCGCTGGCGCCACCCGCAGCGCGGTCTGGTCTCGCCGGCGGAATTCATCCCGCTGGCGGAAGAGCTCGGGCTCATCGTCCCCATGGGCGCCTGGGCCATCGAGGAGGCCGGCCGGAAGGTGAGGGACTGGCGTGACCGCGGTGGTCGGCTGCAGAGCCTCGCCGTCAACCTGTCGCTGGCCCAGTTGCGCGATCCGGGGTTGCTCGAGGAGGCCATCGCGCGGGCGCGCCCGGACTTCGCCGAGGCCGGCGTCGCGCTGGAACTCGAGGTCACGGAGTCGGCCATCGCCGAGGGCGAGTCCGTGGTCGGACTGCTCGCACGCATCGCCAGCCAGGGCGTCACCCTGGCGCTGGACGACTTCGGCACCGGGTACTCCTCCCTGTCCCACCTCCGTCATCTGCCGGTCTCCATCGTCAAGGTGGACCAGTCCTTCGTCAGGGATCTTCCGGACAACGCGCAGTCGCAGGCGCTCGCGCTGGCGATCGTCTCGATGGCCCACGCGCTGGGCAAGCATGTGGTGGCGGAAGGCATCGAGCACGAAGCGCAGGCCAGTCTGCTGCGCGACTGGGGCGCCGAAGTCGGCCAGGGCTGGCTGTTCGGCAAGCCCATGCCGGCGGCGGACTTCGCCGGCCTCCTGTTGCGCGAAGCGGACACCGCGGCCGCAGCCTGAGCGGATTTCACCCCCCGGGGCGCCCGCGGCACCCGGCGGGTGGCATGCAGCCGGGTTCCGTCGAATGTGTCTCCGGCCCTTGCCCGCCTTGCGCAGCCCCGGGCCCACACGTAACATGGATTTCGTTGTTTTTATTTCCGGCGCCGCCGGAGAGGGCCATTCGGGCACCGGCCTGTCCTCGCACCAGAAGAAGCCGACAGGCTGACAGCGTGGGCAATGACACGGCCTTTCTGTACGCCAGAGGGGGGGCGATGGCGAGGAAGAAGCTGGAGGAGATGCTGAAGGCGCCCAGCGCGCGAGGCCGGTTCCTGGGCACGCATCAGGCTGCACACATGCTCGGGCTGTCGCCCACCACCGTCAAGCTGATGGTGGAGAACGGCGAACTGCCGGCCTGGAAGACCGCCGGAGGCCATCGCCGCATTCCCGCCGAGGCGCTGGAGAACCTGGCCAATATCCACAACGGCGTTCGGAGCGCCGCCCTGCGTCAGGTGGCCGCCGCTTCCGGCCCGACGCGTGTGCTGATCGCCGAGGACGATCTCGCGCTGCAGCGTCTGTACCAGTCCAAGCTGTCGACCTGGAAGCTGGGCCTGCAGATCACGGTGGTCGACAACGGCATGGATGCGCTGGTGGCCATCGGCAAGCTCCCGCCCGACGTCCTGCTGGCCGACCTCGCGATGCCACGCATCGACGGCTTCCAGATGATCCGCACCCTGCGCATGAACCGTGATCTGGACGGCATGGACATCGTTGCCATCACCGGGCTGGACGACGCGGAGATCGAGCGCCGTGGCGGCCTTCCTCCCGGGGTGCTGCTGCTGCGCAAACCCGTTCCCTTCGACCAGATCCTCGGTCTGCTCCAGGGCCGGGAACTGCGCCGCCAGATGGCGGGCGCGGTACCGGAACCCGGTTCGCTGGCACCGTGACGGGTCGCTGGTCTCGTCTGCCCCAGGCGGGCGGGGTCAACCGGCAGTGGGGTGACTCCCATGCCCGATCCCTGATGCCGCTGCAGTCACCACACGAAAGGACATCGCGAAGCCTTCGTTCGGGTATCTTGTCGCGCTGATCCCCACTGCGCCCGGCTCTCCGGAGTCGGTCAACCACCCAGGCATGTCCCGGCTGCGCTTTTCCATCGACGATGCGGTGCTCGCCATCGGCGTTCGCGGTGCCTTCGCCGTGGTCGAGGGGCTGGACAACGACAGCGAACCCGGGGGGCTCGCCGCCGTGCGTGCCAGCGTGGAGGCGCGTCTCGCGCAGGAACTGGTGCCGGGCTTCGTCGAGGCCGACCCGGTCCTGCAGGGCTTTCGCCGCCTCCACGATGCAGTCGGTCGATCCAACCGTCGCTTCCCGTCCTCCGCAGAGTCGCTGGTGGGCCTGTACCAGCGCAAGGGCATCGTGCCTCGCATCAACCCGGTGGTGGACATCTACAACCTCGTATCCCTGGAAACCCGGCTGTCCCTGGGGGCTCACGACGTGCGGTACATCCACGGTGACATCCGCCTGTGCATGACCGAGGGCAACGAAGGCTTCCTCGCACTGGGCGCCGGTGCGCCCGAGCAGGTACCCGCCGGCGAGTACGCCTACATCGACGACAGCGGCGAGATCCTGTGCCGGCTTGAATACCGCCAGTGCGAACGGACCCGCGTGACCACGGCCACACGCGATGTGTTCTGCATCCTGCAGGGACACGCGGGAACGCCGGCCGCCATGCTCGAGGGTGCCCTGGCGCGGTGGGTCGAACTCACCACCACCCTGTGCGGGGGACGCATGACCCAGTCCTGGATCCTCGGCTGAGGACGACACGACCCCAAAGGTATCCCATGGCTCGCACCCGCCTGCTGAATTCGCTCCAACGCATCGCCAACGCTCTGGCGGTCCCGCACGGTGACGCGGGGCGCCGACGCTTGATCTTCGAAGGAACAGCCCTCGGACTCCTCGCCGCAGCGCCCCGATGGGCCGTGGCCGCAACAACCCGCCCGACGCCCCGTGTCGCCGTGGTCGGCGCGGGCCTCGCCGGCCTCACTGCCGCCTGGACGCTGCATCGTGCCGGCGTGGAGTGTCGCGTCTTCGAAGCGTCGGACCGTCCCGGTGGCCGCTGCCGATCCGAGCGCGAGGCATTCGTCGGGGGACAGGTCGCCGAGCGCGGCGGCGAATTCATCGACTCCGTGCACCACGAGATCATTGCGCTCTGCAAGACTCTCGACCTTCCGCTCGACGACGTGCTGGCCGCCGAGGCACCCGGTACCGCGGCGCTGACATGGATCGACGGTGCTCCCTACAGTACCCGGCAGGCGACGCGCGATTTCCAACCGGTGTATCCGATCGTGCAGCGTCAGGCGCGGGCGATCGGCGAAGACCTCGGATACCGGCACGCGAACCGGAGCGCGCGGGCTCTGGATGCCATCAGCGTGGCCCAGTGGATCGACAGGCACGTGCCAGGCGGGCGGGCGTCGCGCCTGGGCCGCACCCTGGACGATGCCTACACCGAGGAGTTCGCCGTCGAGACCACGCGCATCTCCGCCGTGAGCCTCGTGACGACGCTGTCAGCCGCCAGGGCCAGCCAGTTCGAACCGTACGCCGGCTCGGACCAGCGCTTTCACGTCCGGGGTGGCAACGACCGCATCGTGGCACGCCTGGCGCAGGCCCTGGGGGGACACCTGCATCTCGAGACCCGCCTGACCGCGGTGACGCAATCGGGCGATGGTCATGTCCGGCTCGGCCTGGAGGATGCGGCAGGGCGCCGGGAGGAAGTCTTCGACCGGGTTGTCCTGGCGCTGCCATTTTCGACGCTGCGGGAGGTCGATCTCTCGGAGGCAGCCTTCCGCCCGCTCAAGATGCGCGCCATCCGGGAACTGCCCATGGGATCGAGCACCAAGCTGCAACTGCAGTTCGAGGAGCGCTTCTGGAACCGGCAACGCAGCAACGGCATGGTCGCGATGACGGGCGCCCCGTTCCACAGCACCTGGGAGCCGACGCGTGCGCAGGCGGGGCGACACGGCCTCCTGAACTTCTGGAGCGGCGGCGAACTCGCCCGCGCTGCGGCGGCCCCGACAGAGACCGTTGCGGCCGGCGCCGCTCTCGACGCGCTCGGTCGCGTCCTCGAGATTCCAGCGGAGGCCTGGAATCAGCGCGTCATCCGCGATGCGTGGCATGCACACCCGTGGAGCCGCGGGTCGTACGCGTACTATCCCGTGGGCTACGTGACCACGGTGCTGGGCATCGAGCCCGAGCCGGAGGGGCGGTGCCATTTCGCGGGAGAACACACGTCCCTGGCCTGGCAGGGCTTCCTCAACGGTGCGGTGGAGAGCGGTCTCAGGGCTGCGAGGGAGGTCTTGCGGCAGACCGGGCAGACCCGGCGGAAGCACTCACCGGGGCAGTGAGTCCGCGGGACCGAACGCAGGCATCGCCCGTGCGTTTCCGCGAGTCAGCCACGTGGACACGCCGAGCATCGCTGCGCATCGGGCATGCCACGGCTCAACCATCGGAATGCGTTGCCCGGTCGACTGCCCAAGGCGCGGCCGGGAGTCTGCCGGTCGATCCGGGCCGCCGCTTCACACGCCCGGAGGAGAGACCACGGAAGGGATGCCGCGTCATGTGCCCGTGCACCGCAAGCCGGACGGCTTACGGCGGCGGGAGACATTGAAGGGCTCGTTCAGAATGCCGCTGTCCGGAGGACTTCCCGCCTCGCGGCATGACATCAAATTGGTCGGGGCGAGAGGATTTGAACCTCCGACCACCTGCACCCCATGCAGGTACGCTACCAGGCTGCGCTACGCCCCGAAGCCGCGAATTATAGATGCCCGGGCCTTCCGCGGCAATGCGCTGGCGTGACCGACCCGCGACCCACCGCCCGCCACCTCACCATCCGGCCCGGATATGTCACCAGGTCGGCCCCGAACAAATACGCTGCTCACCCATGCCCATCGGGTACGGGACGGATTCGCGGTCGGTGCGTTCTGGTGTGCGGGCCGCTGTGGGCGCTCGCAGGGGCTTGCGCTCATCCCGCGGCCTGACGAAGCATCCGGGCTAACCACCGCCGTCGAGCATGGCGATGATGGCGCGCAGTTCAGTGCGCACTTCTTCGAGGACGTCAGCGCCATCACCACGGGGCGCCGGCTCCTCCCCCTGTGCCAGACGGTGGCGCGCGCCGCTGATGGTGAAGCCTTCTTCGTAGAGCAACTCGCGAATGCGGCGGATGAGCAGGACTTCATGATGCTGGTAGTAGCGACGGTTGCCCCGGCGCTTCACCGGCTTCAGCTGGGTGAACTCCTGTTCCCAGTAGCGCAGCACGTGCGGCTTGACGCCACACAACTCGCTCACTTCTCCGATGGTGAAGTAACGCTTCGCCGGGATCGGCGGCAGCGACGACTCCGCGTTATTCAGCGCTTCCATGGTAGTTCTTTTCCACCATGGCCTTCAGCTTCTGGCTCGCGTGAAAGGTCACGACGCGACGGGCCGTGATGGGGATTTCTTCGCCGGTCTTGGGGTTGCGTCCGGGACGCTGCGGCTTGTCGCGCAACTGGAAGTTGCCGAACCCCGACAGCTTGACGCCGTCTCCGCTTTCGAGGGCGGCCCGCACTTCCTCGAAGAACATTTCCACCATGTCCTTCGCTTCGCGCTTGTTCAGGCCGACCCGCTCGAACAGGAGGTCCGCAAGCTCCGCCTTGGTCAGGGTCATGGTGTGCCTCACTTCCTCAACTGAGCGCCGAACCGGCGTTCGAGCAACGATGTCGCCAAGCCCATCACCTCATCGGCCTCGACGTCAGTCAGGGTCCGATGAGTATCTTGCATCAGGATTCGGAACGCAAGACTGCGCTGGCTGTTTTCCATGCCTTTTCCGCGATATACGTCAAACACCTCGACGCTTTCGACAATGGCCGGCAACTCGCTTCGCAGGGCTGCGACCATGTCGGACGCCGGCACGGACGCGTCCACCAGCACCGCCAGATCGCGTTGCACGGCGGGCAGCCGCGAGACCTCGCGGAACACCGGCAGCGGCGCTGCCAGCAAGGCCTCGGCCTCGAGTTCGAAGAGCATCGCGGGTCCCGGCAGATCGTATTTGTGCTGCAGCCGCGGGTGCAGTTCGCCCAGCCAGCCCACCGCACGACCATCGAGCATGACCTCGGCGGACCGCCCGGGATGCAGCGCCGGATGGTCGATGCGACGAAACTCCGGGGAACGCGGCGCGAGCAGCGCCTCCACGTCGCCCTTGACGTCATAGAAGTCCGCGGCACGACGCGGCTCCCCCCACTGCTCGGGATGGGCCGGCCCGAAGGCCGCGCCGGCCACCCGCAGAGGCTGGCGCAGCCCTGCCACCTCGAGTTCGCCCTCGGGCGCAGCCGTGTCGCGCAGGAACACCCGACCGACCTCGAACACGCGCACCCGGCCGAGCTTGCGGTTGACGTTGTAGCGGATGTTGTCGACCAGACTGGCTGCGAGACCGGTGCGCATCACCGACAGGTGGACGGCGATCGGATTGAGCACGCGGATGGGATCGGCGCCGGCGCCGAAGTCCGCCTCCCACTGGGCATCGACGAAGCTGAAGTTCACCACCTCGTGGTACCCGAGATGCGCCAGGGCGGCGCGCAGCGCATGTACCGGGCGCCGTGCCTCGGGCCGGGAGCGCATCGCGGCCGGCGCCACCGGAGGCAGAGCGGGAATGCGCTCGAAACCGTGGACTCGGGCGACCTCTTCGATGAGGTCTTCCTCGATGTTGATGTCGAAACGGCTCGACGGCGGCGTCACGTCGAACACGCCACCCTGCCCCTGCGCCCGGTAGACGTGCGCGAGTCCGAGACGGCGGAAGATGTCCCCCATCTCCTCGTCGCTGATGCCCACACCGATGACCTTGCGCGCGCGCTCGGTGCGCATCGCCACCGGCCGTCGCTCAGGCAAGGCGGCAATGACGTCCTGCACCGGCCCGGGCTCGCCACCACAGATTTCCAGGATGAGACGCGTCGCGCGCTCGATGCCGGCGATGTTGTTGTCGAAGTCCACGCCACGCTCGAAGCGGTGCGAGGCATCGCTGCCGAAGTTGAAGCGGCGCGCACGACCGGCGATCGCGTCCGGGAAGAAGAACGCCGCCTCGAGGAAACAGTGGCGGGTGTCGAGATCGGCCTTGGTGCTCTCGCCCCCCATGATGCCGGCCAGGCCGATGGGACCACGATCGTCTGTGATGGCGAGGACGTCCGGCGCGAGCGCAACGGTCTGCCCGTTGAGCAGTTCGAGCGTCTCGCCCTCGCGTCCGAAGCGCACGTCGATCGGCCCGCGCAGCTTGTCGGCGTCGTACACGTGCAGAGGGCGGCCGAGTTCGAGCATCACATAGTTGGTGACATCCACCAGCGCCGAGATGCAACGCTGCCCCGCCCGCTCGAGCCGACGCCGCATCCATTCGGGCGTCGGCGCCGTGGCGTCGACATTGCGGATCACGCGGCCGGTGAATCGGCCACACCCCGTGGGGTCGCTGATACGCACGGGGTGGGCGGCATCGCTCGCCGCCGGCACAGGCGTCACGTCAGGCGGTTGCAGGGGCGCGCCGGTCAGGGCCGAGACCTCCCGGGCGATGCCCAGCAGCGACAGGCAGTCGGCGCGATTGGGCGTCAGCTTGATGGTGATCCGTTGATCATCCAGATCCAGCACTTCGCGCACGGCACGCCCCACCGGTGCTGCGGCATCGAGGACCAGCAGCCCACTGTGGTCCTCGGACAAACCCAATTCGCGCGCCGAGCACAGCATGCCCTCGCTGTCGACACCGCGCATGGTGGTGCGGCGGATTTCCAGGGTACCGCCGTCGGCCTGCGGCAGGCGGCTGCCCTCGAGGGCCAGCGGGGCCTCCATGCCGACGCCCACATTCGGCGCGCCACAGACGATGTTGCGGATGCGTCCGTCGCCGGCGTCGACGCGGCAGACCTTCAGGCGGTCGGCATTCGGATGGGGGCTCGCCTCCAGTACCGTCGCCACCACCACACCCTCGAAGGGTGGCGCCACCGGCTCGCATTCCTCGACCTCGAGGCCGGCCATGGTGAGCAGATGCGCCAGAGCCGGGGTGTCCAGCGGCGGATCGACCAGGGTCCTCAACCAACGTTCCGGGAATTGCATGGTGTCACCTCAGGCGAACTGGCGGAGGAAGCGCAGGTCCCCCTCGAAGAACAGGCGCAGATCCCCGACGCCGTAGCGCAACATGGTCAGACGTTCCAGGCCGGACCCGAAGGCAAAGCCGATGTAGCGCTCCGGGTCAAGACCGAAATTGCGGATCACGCTCGGATGCACCTGCCCGGAGCCTGAGATCTCCAGCCAGCGCCCCGCCAGCGGTCCGGTGTCGAAGGCCATGTCGATCTCCGCCGAGGGCTCCGTGAATGGAAAGAACGAGGGCCGGAATCGGACGTTCAGCGCGTCGGTCTCGAAGAACCGGCGCAGGAAGTCGGTGTATACCCCCTTCAGGTCGGCGAAGCTGATGTCCTCGCCGATCCAAAGGCCCTCGACCTGATGAAACATGGGCGAGTGCGTGGCGTCGGAGTCGACGCGATAGGTGCGCCCGGGCGCGATCACCTTGATCGGCGGCGCGTGCATGCGCGCGTAACGCACCTGCATCGGGCTGGTGTGGGTACGCAACAGCAGCCCCCCCTCGACATAGAAGGTGTCGTGCATGGAGCGCGCCGGGTGATTCTCGGGCTGATTCAGTGCAGTGAAGTTGTGCCAGTCGGTCTCGATCTCCGGACCGTCCGCCACGTCGAAACCGATGGAGGCGAAGATCTCCTCGACCCGCTGCCAGGTGCGCATGATGGGGTGGATGCTGCCGTTGCCGCGCCGGCGACCCGGCAGGGTGACGTCCACCGCCTCCTCCTCGAGGCGGGCATCCAGTGCCGCCTGGGCGATGGCCTCGCGACGGCGTGCCAGCAACGCCTCGACCTCGTCCTTGGCCGCGTTGATGCGCTGGCCGGCCTCCTTGCGCAGGGCAGGCTCGAGGCGGCCGAGAGACTTGGACGCTTCGCTCAGCACACCGGTCTTGCCGAGGAAGCGCGCCTTCACCTGCTCGAGCAGGGCCGCGTCATTCACCTCGGCGAAGGCGCGCCGGGCTTCCGCCACCACGCTGTCGAGATCATCCATGTCTTGTCCCATCCTTGATCATGGCCGCAAGAGAAAGACCGCGGCCGCCGGAGCCTGGCTGCCCGCCCGGTCAGTCCGAAAAAAAGGAGGCCCGCAGGCCTCCTTTTCTGGCTCGGCCGAACGCTGTTACCGACCCAGTCCGGCCCTGGCCTGGGTGGCCAGTTGGGCAAAGACTGCCTTGTCGAAGATCGCAAGGTCGGACAACACCTTGCGGTCGACCTCGATGGCGGCTTTCTTCAGGCCGTTCATGAAGGTGCTGTAGGTCAGGCCGACACCCAGTTCACGCGCGGCGGCATTGATCCGCGCGATCCACAGGCGGCGGAACACGCGCTTGCGGTTGCGGCGATCACGATACGCGTACTGCCCGGCACGCATCACCGCCTGCTTGGCGATC
>JBEICA010000407.1:0-2368 GCA_040373665.1 Burkholderiales bacterium
AGGTTCACCGACACCACGCGGTCGAAGTCGGCCGTCTCCATCTCGAGCACCGGGCACGTGGGGAAGATGCCCGCGTTGTTCACCAGCACGTCGAGCCCGCCCATCCTGTCGACGCACGCGCGCACCACCGACTTGACGTCGGCCTCGTCAGACACGTCGGCGGGAGCCGCCTCGGCGGTACCGCCCGCGGCGCGGATCTCGTCGGTCACGGCCAGGGCGAGGTCGGCGTCGAGGTCGGCCACCGCAACCGCGGCGCCGGCCTCGGCCAGCCTGAGGGCGATGGCGCGCCCGATGCCGCGACCGGCACCGGTGACCAGGGCCACCTTCCCCTCGAGCGAGATCAGGTCGGGCAGGGCAGTGCGTTCAGCCATGCGACAGTGCTACCAGACGACGACGCCCCGGCGGATGGCCGGGGCGTCGTGTGGAACCACGGAACGGCGCGAAGCGCCGGAAACCGTCAGACGTTGATCGAGTCGCGGTTGCCCGAGACCTCGGTGATGAGCTCGCCCATGACGTCCTTGGCGTCGCCGAACACCATGAGCGTCTTCTCGTTGAAGAAGAGCTCGTTCTCGACGCCGGCGAAGCCCGGCCGCATGGAGCGCTTGACCACCATGACCGTGGCCGCCTTGTCGACGTCGAGGATCGGCATGCCGTAGATGGGGCTGCTCTGGTCGTGACGCGCGGCCGGGTTGACCACGTCGTTCGCACCCAGCACCAGCACCACGTCCACCTGCGGGAACTCGGGGTTGATGTCCTCCATGTCCAGCAGCTGCTCGTACGGCACATTGGCCTCGGCCAGGAGCACGTTCATGTGCCCCGGCATACGCCCTGCCACCGGATGGATGGCGTACTTGACCTCCACGCCCTCCTTCTCGAGGGTGTCGGCCAACTCGCGCACCTTGTGCTGGGCCTGGGCGACGGCCATGCCGTAGCCGGGCACGATCACCACGAGGCGGGCCATCTTCAGCAGGTCGCCGGCCTCGTCGAACGACGCCGAGCGGATGGACCCGATCTCCTGGTCGCCCGCCGCCTGCTCGGTTGCCCCGAACGCGCCGAACAGCACGTTGCGGAACGACCTGTTCATGGCGCGGCACATGATGATCGAGAGGATCAGGCCCGACATGCCGTCGAGCGCACCGGCCACGATGAGCAGGTTGTTCTCGAGCACGAAGCCCAGCAGCGCGGCGGCGATGCCGGCGTACGCGTTGAGCAGCGCGATGACCGTGGGCATGTCGGCGCCGCCGATCGGGATGATCAGCATCACGCCGAAGGCAAGACCGGCCGCGATGATGACCGGGACGGCCCACATCTGCGACGGGTCGGCGGCCAGGATGATGACTCCGGCCACCGCCACGGCCAGGATGGCGAAGTTGAGGGTCTTCTGCAGCGGGAACACGATGGGCCGCTGCGCGAGCCACTTGACCTCCTGCAACTTTCCGGCCGCCATGAGCGAACCGGTGAAGACCAGGGCTCCCAGCACGATCTCGATGCCCAGCACCGCCATGACGAACCAGCCGATGTCCGGCGTGGCGTCGTAGAACTTGGCGATACCCACCAGGCCGGCGGCCAGTGCGCCGAAGGCGTGCGACAGCGCGATGCGCTGCGGCATGGCCGTCATGGGCACCAGCAGGCCCAGCGGCACGCCGATTGCGGCACCGATCAGCATGGCCACGGCGATGTAGATGTAGCCGGTGGTGGTGATGACCGGCAGCAGCAACGTGCCGATGATGGCCAGCACGAAGCCGATCTCGCCGGCGAAGATGCCCTTGCGCGCCGTCTTGGCGTCGGACATCCACTTCAGCGAGAGGATGAATCCAAGGGCACCGGCCAGGTACAGCAGGCTGATGAGGATGTACAGGCCCGTCTCGGTGCTCGGATCCGGGAAGAACGAGGTGGCCAGGGGAAGGAATTCGCTCACGACGCCACCTCTGCCTCGGCCGGCTCAGGCTTCTTGGGCTTCTCACGCGGCTTGAACATCCTGAGCATCTTGTCGGTGATGAGAAAGCCGCCGACCACGTTGATCATCGATGCGATGACGGCCACGAAGCCGAGGATCGTCGTGTAGGCGGTGTACTGACCGCCCAGCACCACGATGGACCCCACCAGCGAGATGGCCGACAGGGCGTTGGTGAGGGCCATGAGCGGGGTGTGCAGCAGGCGCGGCACACGACGGATCGTCTCGAAGCCCAGGAAACCCGCAAGGGCGAAGACGAACAACCCGGTCATGATGAACTCGACGCTGACGTTCACTTCGCGGCCTCCTCAGCAGCCGGGGTGTCGTCGGCCGCGGGCTCCGGCGCCGGGGGCTCCGGCTCGGGAAGCTTCTCAAGGCCCAGGGCCTCGCGCACGCGGTTGTTGACCACGTCGC
>JBEICA010000296.1:0-4506 GCA_040373665.1 Burkholderiales bacterium
GTGCCGAAGAACACGATCGCGTAGCTGACCCAAACGACCGCGATCAGCAGGTCGATCGGCCACTCGAGCTCGGCGTACTCCTTGCCCGACGTGTAGCCCAGCGGCAGCGACACCGCGGCCAGCACGATAACCAGTTGCCAGCCCCAGAACGTGAAGGTGGCGAGCGGCCCCGCGAACAACCGGGCCTGGCAGGTGCGCTGCACCACGTAGTAGGAGCTTGCGAACAGCGCGCAGCCTCCGAAGGCGAAGATCACCGCATTGGTGTGCAGCGGACGCAGGCGGCCGTACGTGAGCCAGGGTATGTCGAAGTTCAGGGCCGGCCACGCGAGTTGCGCGGCGATGATCACACCCACCAGCATGCCGACGATGCCCCAGATCACGGTCATCACCGCGAACTGGCGCACGACTCCGTAGTTGTAGGCTTCGGTGCTGGGGGCGACAGGCTGACTGCCCATGGTGCCTCTCCCGTTCTTTTTCGATGGCATCGACCGACGGGAACCCCGCCAGCCCAGGCACCTTAGCCACCGCGATGCTGCGGTGCATTGACAAACGTCAAGGGGGTGCCCGCGGGCCCAGCCGACGGCCCGATGGCAAGCGTTTGTCCAGGACGTTTATTGGTTGCCTGCGCAACCGATGCGCCGCGGCCACGGGCCGCGGCGCCTGCCGCGCGCGACCTACTGGCGGCGCAGCGCCGCCTCGAGCGACGCTGCGGCGTCGGTGCGCTGGTCGTCGCCGAGGAAGACCTCGACGCGCAGCAGCCTGCCCGTGAACGGGAACGGCGCCTCGAAGTCGCCGACCGCGGGTCTGGGCGCGCGGCCCACCTCGAGACCGATGAAAGACGACTGCGCGCGATAGGTCTGCGGCAGCGACACCGCGCCGCAGGGCACGCCATCGATGCTCAGCGTACCCTCGGCGCGGTACTCGCCGGTCTTGCGCACCTCCCAGGCGAGTTCGCGCGCGCCGGCCGGCACCGGCTGCGCCGAACGTGCAACGTAGTGGCGGTTGACGAAGTTGTAGTCGTGCACCAGATGCCCGTCGCGCACGTAGAGCGCATAGCCGCCGCACCAGTCGCCCTGCGCGATCAGCACGCCGTCGGCGCCGCCCGGCGGTATCTCGACGTGCGCGACGATCCGGTACGAGCGGTTGCGGATGTCGGGTGCGGCCGCCTGCGGGATGCGGCCGGCGCCTGGCAGCAGCACCCAGTGGCGGCGCGCGGCAATGCTGTGCGGGTTGGAGCTGACGAAGCGGTTCAGCGTGTCATCGAGCGGCAGCACGTTGCACGCGCCCGCCTCCGAGAACCAGCGCGCGATCATCGCCTGCAGACGCTGCGGCTGCTCGTCGGCAAGGTCGCGGCTCTCGTTGAAGTCGGTGTCGAGGTGGTAGAGCTCCCAGCGGTCGTCCTCGAAGCGCGTGCCGGGACGGTGGAACGTGACGGCCTTCCAGCCCTCGTGCCAGATGCCGCGGTGACCGAGCATCTCGAAGTACTGCGTGCGCTTGCGCGTAGGCTCGCCGGGCGCGGCGAAGGTGTAGGCGAAGCTCGTGCCCTCGATCGGCTGCTGCGCGACGCCGGCGATCGCAGCGGGCGGCGCGACGCCGGCCACCTCGAGCACCGTCGGCGTGATGTCGCTGACGTGGTGGAACTGCGGGCGCACGCCACCACCCGAGGCGATGCCGGCGGGCCAGTGCACGATGAGCGGATCGCGGATGCCCCCGCCATGGGTGTTCTGCTTGTAGCGCTTGAGCGGCGTGTTGCCGGCCATCGCCCAGCCCAGCGGATAGTTGTTGTTCAGATGCGCCTGGCCGATCGCGTCGATGTGCGGCAGGTTGTCGGCGAGCGTGTCGCGCACGCCGTTGAAGTAGCGCAGCGCGTTGACCGTGCCGAAGGGCGAACCCTCCTGGCTTGCGCCGTTGTCCGAGATCAGCGCGAGCAGCGTGTTGTCGAGGCAGCCGGATTCGCGCAGCCAGCCCACCAGCCGGCCGAGCTGCGCGTCGGCATGCTCGAGCATGCCGGCGAACGCCGCCTGCAGGCGCACCGCGAGCCGGCGCTCGTCATCACCGAGTTCGCTCCAGGCCTTCACGCCGGCGTTGCGCTCGGGCAGCGCGGTCTCGGGCGGCACGATGCCCAGCGCCTTCTGCCGCGCCAGCCTGTCCTCGCGCGTGCGGTCCCAGCCCTTCTCGAACACTGGCACGTAGCGGTCGATGTACTGCCTGGGCGCGTGGTGCGGCGCGTGCTGCGCACCCAGGCACAGGTACAGGAAGAAGGGCTTGCCCGGGGCTACCGCCTGCTGCGCCCGCACGAAACCGATCGACTGGTCGACGAGGTCCTCGGTCAGGTGGTAGCCCTCGCGCTCGGGTGCCTCGATGTGATGGTTGTCGAGCACCAGTTCCGGATGCCACTGGCTGGTCTCGCCCTCCAGAAAGCCGTAGTAGCGGTCGAAGCCGCGCTGCAGCGGCCACTGGTCGAACGGGCCGGCCTGCGAGGTCTCGAAGGTGGGCGTCAGGTGCCACTTGCCGGTGGCGAAGGTGTTGTAGCCGGCGGGCCGCAGCATCTCGGCCAGGGTGCCGGCGCTGCGGGCGATGCGGCCGCGCATGCCTGGAAATCCCAGGTCCCAGTCGGCCAGTCCGCCCATGCCCACCGAGTGATGGTTCCGTCCCGTCAGCAGGGCGGCGCGGGTCGGCGAGCACAGGGCCGTGGTGTGGAAGTTGGTGTAGCGCAGGCCGCCGGCGGCCAGGGCGTCAATGTTCGGCGTGGCGATCTCCGAGCCGTAGCAGCCGAGGTCCGCGAAGCCGAGGTCGTCGAAGACGATGCAGACCACGTTGGGCGCGCCGGGAGGCGCCTTGGCCGGCTCGGGCCAGTACGGCCGGGACTCGCTGGCGGTGAGACCGAGGCCATTCCGGTTGGGCGTCTGGCTCATGGGGTGTCCTTTCGGGAGGGATCGCGGGCAGGGGAGTCCTGCAGGGCCTCTGCGGCGCAGCGGAAGCCCATGTGCCCGGCGGTGGCGTCGGGAAGGTTTGCGCTCCGCGCCGCCACGCGGAAGCGAAAGCAGTAGCTCTCGTGGCAAAGATAGCTGCCGCCGCGGATCACCCGCCGCTCGCCCGCGGTCGGGCCCGCGGGATCGCGCAGCGGTCCGGAGGGATGGGTGACGCTGAACCGGTCGGCGCACCACTCCCAGACATTGCCGCAGGCATTGTGAAGGCCGAACCCATTCGGCGGATAGGCGTCCGCCGGCGCGGTCCCCACGTGACCGTCCGCGCAGTCGTTCTGCATGGGAAAGCGCCCCTGCCAGACATTGCAGGCATGTTCACCGCCGGGAGTGAGCTCATCGCCCCAGGGGTAGCGGGCGCCCTGCAGTCCGCCGCGGGCTGCGTATTCCCACTGGGCCTCGGTCGGCAGGCGCAGGCCTGACCACCTGCAGAAGGCGAGGGCGTCGTGCCAGCTCACATGGACGACAGGGTGATCCTCGCGCCCGCGCCAGTCTGACCCGGCCCCTTCCGGCTGACGCCAGCAGGCCTGCGGCGTCTCGCGCCACCAGGGCGCATCGAGAAGGCCGCGGGTGGGCGGGAAGTCGTCGGGCAACAGGCCTCCGAAGACGAAGCTGGAGCCGACTTCCTCGGCATAGGTCACATAGCCGGTGGCCTCCACGAAGGCGGCGAACTGGCGGTTGGTGACGGCCGTGCGTGCGATGCGGAACGGCGACAGCCAGACCGGGCGCGCCGGTCCCTCGCCATCGGCGGGCTCGCCTTCGCCGGCGTCGCTGCCCATGCGGAAGTCACCGCCCGGCAGGGAGATCAGCTCGAGGTCCGCAGGTCGGCCGGGCGCTGAGGACAACGCGGGGGCCCGGCCCTCCCGGGCCCTGGCGCCGATGGCCGGGGTCAGCCCACAGCAACCCGTCTCGTTCATCCCGCCCTCCCGTCGAGGGTCGCCCCCTCCGTCAGGTTAGGACCGAAAACGCCGGTTGCGCCAGAGGCTACCGGCCGAGGTCGCGGATCAGGGAGTCCCAGTGCACCAGCGCCCCCGGGATGGCGGCGAGGGGCGCCCGCTCGTTCAGGCCGTGGGCATAGGTGTCACCCGCCTTGGAGAACAGACCGGAGACGCCGTAGCTCGGCACGCCGGCGGCGCGGAAGTGCATGCTGTCGGTCGCCCCCGCCGACTGCGCTGGCACGATCTCCAGGCCCGGATGGACCGCATGCACCGCCCGCCTCACAGCCTTGACGACGTCCGGCCGCAGAGGCGAGGGGGGACTGTCGATGGAGCCGTCGTCGTTTCGGGTGACCGAGAGGGTCGGGTCGGCCAGGACTTCGACCAGGGTCGTTCGCACCGCCTCCGAGGACGCCCCGGGGAAGATCCGGCAGTTGACCGTGGCCTCCGCCCGTTGCGGCAGGGCGTTGGGGGCGTGACCGCCGTTGATCATGGTGGCGACGCAGGTGGTCCGCAGATAGGGCGTCCAGGTGGGGCTTGACGACAGGCGCTCCGCGGCTTCGGCGTCCGACGGATCCGCGGCGAAC
>JBEICA010000290.1:0-4608 GCA_040373665.1 Burkholderiales bacterium
CACTCATCACCGGCGTCACCGGCCAGGACGGCGCCTACCTCGCCGAACTGCTGCTCGCCAAGGGCTACGAGGTGCACGGCATCAAGCGCCGTTCCTCCCTGTTCAACACCGACCGCGTCGACCACCTCTACCAGGACCCGCACGTCGACAACGCCCGCTTCAAGCTGCACTACGGTGACCTCACCGACAGCACCAACCTCATCCGCATCGTGCAAGAGGTGCAGCCCGACGAGATCTACAACCTCGGCGCGATGAGCCACGTGGCGGTGAGCTTCGAGCAGCCCGAGTACACAGCCGATGCCGACGGCATCGGCACGCTGCGCCTGCTGGAGGCCATCCGCATCCTGGGCCTGACCAAGAAGACCCGCTTCTACCAGGCCAGTACCTCTGAGCTCTACGGCCTGGTGCAGGAGATCCCGCAGAAGGAGACCACGCCGTTCTACCCGCGCAGCCCCTATGCGGCCGCCAAGCTCTACGGCTACTGGATCACGGTCAACTACCGCGAGGCCTACGGGATGTACGCCTGCAACGGCATCCTGTTCAACCACGAGTCTCCGATCCGCGGCGAGACCTTCGTCACGCGCAAGATCACCCGCGCGCTGGCGCGCATCAAGCTCGGCCTGCAGGACTGCCTGTATCTGGGCAACCTCGACTCGCTGCGCGACTGGGGCCACGCCCGCGACTACGTCGAGGCGATGTGGCTGATGCTGCAGCAGGACGCGCCCGAGGACTTCGTGGTCGCCACCGGCCAGCAGCACAGCGTGCGCGAGTTCGTGCAGGTCGCGGCCGCCGAACTCGGCATCGAGATGCGCTGGCAGGGCCGGGGAGTGGACGAGAAGGGGCTGGACGCCTCCGGCCGCGTGCTGGTGGCGGTCGATCCGCGCTACTTCCGCCCGACCGAGGTCGAGACCCTGCTGGGCGATCCCGCCAGGGCGCACGCGAAGCTCGGCTGGGCGCCGCGCGTGTCCTTCCGCGAGCTGGTGGCCGAGATGGTGCGGGAGGACCTCAAGGCCGCGGAGCGCGACGAGCTGGTGAAGCGGCACGGTTATTCGGCGTACGACTACAACGAGTAGGCGATCGGCGATGGGCAACAGGCGATGGGTGATGAGGATGGGTTGCGTGGAGGCGGGGTGTGAGTCCTGACGACAAGGTGTTCGTGGCGGGTCATCGCGGGCTGGTGGGCTCGGCGCTGGTGCGGCGGTTGCAGCAGGCGGGTCACCGCAACATCGTCCTGCGCACGCATGCCGAGCTGGACCTCGAGGATCAGGCGGCGGTGCGGGCCTTCTTCGAGACCGAGCGGCCGCGGCATGTGATCCTCGCAGCGGCCAAGGTGGGCGGCATCCTGGCCAACAACACCTACCCGGCGCAGTTCATCTTCCGCAACCTCGCGATCCAGAACAACGTCATCCACGAGTCCTGGCGCCACGGCGTGGACCGGCTGCTGTTCCTCGGCTCGTCCTGCATCTATCCGCGCGACTGCCCGCAGCCCATGAAGGAGGAGCACCTCCTGACCGGCCCGCTGGAGCCGACCAACCGGCCCTACGCCGTGGCCAAGATCGCCGGCATCGAGATGTGCTGGGCCTACAACCGCGAGTACGGCACGCGCTACTTCTCGGTCATGCCGACCAACCTCTACGGCCCCAACGACAACTACGACCTGCAGAATTCGCACGTCCTGCCCGCCCTGATTCGCAAGATGCTCGAGGCGCGCGAGCGCGGCGACGCCGAGGTGGTGGTCTGGGGCACCGGCACGCCCCGGCGGGAGTTCCTCTACAGCGACGACATGGCCGACGCCTGTCTGCGTCTGCTCGCTCTGCCCGAGGAGGACTATTCGGCCCTGCTGGCGCGCCACCAGCCGCCGCTGGTCAACGTCGGTTGCGAGGCCGAGGTGACCATCCGCGAGCTGGCGGAGACGGCCGCGCGGGTGGTCGGCTTCACCGGACGGCTGGTGTTCGACACCTCCAAGCCCGATGGCACGCCGCGCAAGCTGATGGATTCCTCGCGCATGTCCGCCCTGGGCTGGCGCCCGGTGGTCGGGCTGGAGGAGGGCATCCGCCGCTCGCTGGAAGACTACTTGCGTATGCGGGGTGCGGGGCAGGTCTGACGAGCCCGGGGGCGTCCGTCGCACCCCGGCCGACAGGGTTCCCGCGCCGCGGCGGGCCGCGCAACGGCGGTCTCCACGCATCTGCAAGGACGAAAAATGACGATTCTGGTCACAGGCGGCGCCGGGTTCATCGGCTCGAATTTCGTGCTCGACTGGCTGGCCGAGAGCGACGAGCCGGTGGTCAACCTGGACAAGCTCACGTATGCCGGCAATGTGGCCAATCTTGCTGCCCTGCAGGGCGACAGGCGGCATCTTCTGATTCAGGGTGACATCGGCGACCAGGCCCTGGTGGAGCGCCTGCTGGCGGAGCACCGGCCGCGGGCGGTGGTCAATTTCGCGGCGGAGAGCCACGTCGACCGATCCATCCACGGTGCCGGCGACTTCATCGCCACCAACGTGGTGGGCACGTTCCACCTGCTCCAGGCCGTGCTCGGCCACTGGCGCGACGCGCTCGGCCGGGACGAGGCCTTCCGCTTCCTGCACGTGTCGACGGACGAGGTCTACGGCTCTCTCGGTCCGGAGGATCCGGCGTTCAGCGAAACCACGCCCTACGCTCCGAACAGCCCGTACTCGGCGTCCAAGGCGTCGTCCGACCATCTGGTCCGTGCGTGGCACCACACCTATGGTCTGCCCGTGCTGACCACCAACTGCTCGAACAACTACGGCCCGCTGCAATTCCCCGAGAAGCTGATCCCGCTCATCATCAGCAACGCGGTGGAGGGTCGCACCCTGCCGGTCTACGGCGATGGCACCAACGTGCGCGACTGGCTGTACGTGTCCGACCACTGCAGTGCCATTCGCGCCGTGCTGGACCGCGGCCGGGTGGGCGAGGTCTACAACGTGGGCGGCGAGAGCGAGATGCAGAACATCCAGGTCGTGAAGACCATCTGCACCATCCTCGACGAACTGCTGCCTGCCAGCGCGCATCGGCCCCACGCCGGACTGATCCGCCACGTCACCGACCGGCCGGGCCACGACCGCCGTTACGCCATCGACATCCGCAAGATCACCGCCGAGCTCGGGTGGCGGCCATCGGTCGGGTTCGACGAGGGCATCCGCCGCACGGTCCGGTGGTATCTCGACCACGCTGAATGGGTGCGCGCCGTGAAGTCGGGCGAGTACCGCAACTGGGTCGACCTCAACTACGGCGCCCGCTGAGCGCGCGCGTCACCCCCGTTCATACGCAAGCAGGACTTCCCCATGACCGATTCCGCCCCCCGCCGCAAGGGCATCATCCTGGCCGGTGGCTCCGGTACGCGCCTCTACCCCGCCACCCAGGTGGTGTCGAAGCAGCTGCTGCCTGTGTACGACAAGCCCATGATCTACTACCCGCTGACCACGCTCATGCTGGCGGGGATGCGGGACATCCTCATCATTTCCACTCCACAGGACACGCCGCGGTTCCAGGACCTTCTGGGAGATGGCGCGCGTTGGGGCATCTCGCTCTCGTACGCGGTTCAGCCGGCGCCCGAGGGACTCGCCCAGGCCTTCATCATCGGTGAGTCCTTCATCGGCGGCGACCACAGCGCCCTGGTGCTCGGGGACAACATTTTCTACGGCCACGATCTGGTGGCGCCGCTGCGGCGCGCGGCGGAACAGGATGCCGGCGCCACGGTGTTCGCCTATCCGGTGACCGATCCGGAGCGCTATGGCGTGGTGGAGTTCGACGCGCAGGGCAGGGCGGTGAGCATCGAGGAGAAGCCGCCACAGCCGAAATCGCGCTACGCCGTGCCCGGCCTGTCCTTCTCCGACCGGCGGGGGGTGGCGGTGGCCAGGGCGCTGCGGCCCTCGGCGCGCGGCGAACTCGAGATCACCGACGTGAACCGGCAATACCTCGAGTGGGAGGAACTGGCGGTGGTGACCATGGGCCGCGGCTACGCGTGGCTGGACACCGGCACCCACGAGTCGCTGGTGGAGGCCTCGACCTTCGTGCAGACCGTGGAGAAACGTCAGGGGCTGAAGATCGCCTGCCCGGAGGAGATCGCCTACCGCATGGGCTACATCGATGCCACCCAGCTCGAGACACTCGCCGGTCCCTTGGCGAAATCGGGCTACGGGCAGTACCTGATGCAGGTGCTGCGCGAGCGGGTGTTCTGAGGCGCGCGGCGGCCGTGAGGATCGTCGAAACCGCCCTGGACGGTGTCGTGCTGCTCGAGCCGCGCGTGTTCGGCGACGCCCGCGGCTTCTTCTTCGAAAGCTTCAACGCCCGCGTCTTCCACGAGCTCACCGGCGTGGACGCCGCCTTCGTGCAGGACAACCACTCGCGCTCCGCCCGCGGCGTGCTGCGCGGGCTGCACTACCAGATCCGCCAGCCCCAGGGAAAGCTGGTGCGTGTGGTGGCCGGCAGCGTGTTCGACGTCGCAGTGGACCTGCGGCGGCGCTCGCCCAGCTTCGGCACCAAGCGCTTCACCAGAAAGGCTTGCACCAGCGCATTGCACACGCCCACCAAGCCCAAGGTGAGCCCGACATCCAGCTCACTCCAGCCATAGCGGTAGTCGGTGTAA
>JBEICA010000113.1:0-10251 GCA_040373665.1 Burkholderiales bacterium
CCACCAGGAAGGACAACAACTGGGTCACGGCCGGCAGGATGCGCCGTCCTCCCGAGGCACCGATGGCAAAGCGCCGCCCGCCATGCTCGCCGACGATGGGGCAGTAGTTGGTCAGACAGCGCTTGCCGGCGCCGAGCGAGTTGGGGCGGCCGGGCTCGGGGTCGAACCACATGATGCCGTTGTTCATGAGCACGCCGGTGTCGCGCAGGCTCACCCGCGAGCCGAAGATCGACAACAGCGTCTGCGTCACCGAAGCGACGTTACCGTGGCGATCGACGACACAGAAGTGCGTGGTGCAGTCCGGCGCTCGTGCGCCGTCCACGTCGCCCATGGCGGAAAGCCGGTGGCCGTACGCCTCCTGCAGCGCGCGGGCATAGGCGATGTAGGCGCCCGGATCGGGCACGCCTGCAGGATGCAGGCGGGACTCCAGCAGCCGCAGAGCATGCGCGAGGGTCGGCCCGGCGGTCAGCTCCGGGGTAGCCGCCACCCGGGCACCGCGGTATTCGATCATGCGGGGCTCACGCACCTGGGCCGCATAGGCCCGCAGATCATCCGCCGACAACCGCCCGCCGAGAGCCTGGATCTCACCCGCGATGCGGGTCGCTAGTTCGCCCTCGTAGAAATCGCGCGGCCCGGCCTCTCCGAGGTGGTGCAGCGTGTCGGCCAGGCGCTCCTGCGGCAGGCGCAGTTCGCCTCGCGCCGTCCACGCCGCCACCGGCGGCAGACCATTGATCAGGTACGTCTCTGTCGCCGCGGGATAGCGCTGCAGGTCGGCAGCCGCCGAGGCGATGTGCTGGGTCGTCACCCAGTCGACCAACAGCCCCGCGCGCGCCAACTCCACCGCCGGCGCCAGCAGGTCGCGCCACGGCCGGGTGGCATGACGCTCGTGGGCCACGCGCATGCCGTCCACCACGCCAGGCACGGCGATGGCGAAGGGCCCGTGGATGTTGCGATCGTCCCGCACTCGCGCCCAAGGGAAGATGTCCGTCGCCACGCCATCTCCGGTCGTCGGATAGTCAGCCACATTCAGAGAGGCCGGCGCCCGCATACCGAAATCGATGACGCTGTAGCGATGCTCCGCTGCACGGTAGAGCACCATGGCCCCGCCGCCGCCGATGCCGCTCATCCAGGGCTCGAGCACCCCGAGCGCAAACGACGTGGCGATGGCCGCGTCCACCGCATCACCACCGTCTGCCAACACGGCCGCTCCGACCTCCGCCGCCCGGCGATGCTGGGCGGCGACCACGCCGCCTGGCGACGACACTCCCGCCTTGCCGACCTGCAATGACGCACTGAAATTGTCCATGGAAGCTCCTGCGCTCGAACCGAGAGCATCGCACAGGCGACCTGCATGGGGATGGAGGTTGGCATCGGGCCGGTTCCCCTGGGCTGCCTGGCCGTTGGGTTGCACAGGCGGGTGCGCACCGGCAGAAGGTGTCGACGCAGGTGGGCGGACGAAGCCCAGTGCGTGAGCCAAGGCAGCGGTCGAAGGCACCGCCGTGGCGCTTCCGGGGGCAGCGCTCCGCGCTTTCGGTGTCGAAAACCGGGCTCCACGACACCTCGGCACGCGTTCCAGCCGCATTTTTCTCAGTCGGCACAGAGGTCTTTCGTGGTCCGACCCCGTGCGGCTCAGGATCAGGGCTCTTTCATGGTCAGGCCCCGTTCGGCATCGTTCGAGCCATTCTGATGGCGAGATGATCAGGATCAAAGACATGGCTCTGGCGTCGGGGGAAGCTCGACTGCACGGCATGCATACCCGGAGGATATCCGTGAAGCACACACCGTTGTCCCGGGTGCGCTTCGGCCACATTGGGCTGGCGACGATGCTCATCGCGGCAGGCGGGCCCTGCATGGCCGAGGAGCGGTCACCAGGCAAATGGTGGATTGGCGTCGAAGCCGGCGCCGCGTCCGTACACACGAGCGAGGGAGCGCTGAGCGACCGCAGCGGTCGTTTCGCGTTGGCGTTTCGGGGTGGCCTGATCGCGACGCCGAGTCTGCTGCTCGGCCTGCAACTTGGGGGATTTACCGAAGAGTCTTCGGACCTCAACGATCCGGCCAAGGGCGAGGGCATCAGCCACGCATTCGCCATTGCGCAGTGGTACCCCGGACCGCGTCGCGAGGGGCCCTACATCCGGGCGGGCGCTGGTTATGCAGACCACTGGTCGAACCGCCGCGGCGGCCGAGACTCCCACGGCTGGGGCCTGAGCTTCGGCGTCGGCTGGGACTTCACCGCGGGTGCGATGGGTGCATTCGGGCCGTCACTGAGCTGGTTCCAGGGGCGCTCGGGCGACATGGACTACAGCGCGCTGTCGCTGGGCCTGAACTGGACGTACCACTAACGCGGAAATTTCACCAGGTCGGCCCCGAAAATGCGCTGCGCATCGATGTTCATCGGGTTTGCCGCGAATCGGCTGTCGATACGATTGGGTCTGCCGGCCTCCAAGGGCGCTGACGGGCGCCTTGCGGTCATCCCACGCCCCCGCGCACATCGGCCAGACATTCCCTTTGACTACGGGTGTAGGGCAGGACGCACGGCCAGCCTCGCAACGTGCCCCGGCTCATCCCGCGACCTGAGGAAATATCCGGGCTGAGCCGGGCCCCTCGCATCGGCCCAGGCGCCACCAGTGGTGCGACCGTCGTGTCGTGCCGCCGTCAAGACAGGCTTCCGCAGGCGTACCCCACTGACGGTGACCAAGCCCTTCCAGCACCATCGCGCAAGCAGCCCTCGGCAGATACGCGAAGACAGTGGCGGAAAATCGGGAATTTTTCCCGTAAAACACAGGGAGTTTTTGGCGTTTTGAGGCAGGAATATTGAGTCAGGCGCGCACTCAAACGATACTCCTTTTGTCATGGACAAAAAGCACGGCGGCACGGCAACCTCGCATCACGAGCATCACCATGCAGGACTGACGATCAGCGTCGAAAAAAACGCCCTCGGGTGAACCGCAACTCCGTGACACCCCCGGCAGGCGATGGATCCCCTCCCCTGGACACCATCCGTCGCCGCCACCCGCCGCCTCTGCCATGCAGTCGGCTCAATCGTTCACTCAAAGGAATCATCATGAAAAAGGCATTGTTTTTCCTGGCCGCCCTGTCCGCATCCCCGTTCGCCCTCGCGGATTCACACGGCGGAAAACTCGAGGCCTGCCTCAAGGCAGCGCTCGCGAAATTCCCCGGTGACGTGCAGACCATGGAGGCCGAGATCGAGAAAGGTCGTCGAATCTTCGAGTTCGACATCGTCGGCAAGGACGGGGTCGAGCACGAGGTCGAGTGCGACGCCAAGACCGGGAAACTGACCGAGACCGAGGAGGAAGTTCCCAACGCCGAGGCGGCCGTGTTCAAGGACAAGGCCAAGATCTCCCTGGAGGAGGCGAAGAAGCTCGCACTGGCGAAGCGGGCCGGCGAGATCGTCGAGATCGAGTACGAGATCGAGTCGGACGGCACGCCGTCCTACGAATTCGACATCCGGGACGCCAACGGCCAGGAGTGGGAGGTCGAGGTCGACGCGATCACCGGCAAGGTGCTGGAGGAAGAGCAGGAGCTGTACCAGATCGGCACCGAGGGCTGAGCAACACCCAGCCGTCCCTGGCGCCGCGATCTCCAGGACGCGGCGATGACTTCTCCGCCGGGGCGACCATGCGTCGCCTCGGCTTGCTTCCGTACCCTCGTCGTAGAATCTGTCCCGACTCTTCTCTACGGGACGCGAAGTGCGAACGGAACATCCAGTGGCAATCATCACCGGCGGCGCCGGTGGCATCGGCGAAGCCACGGCGCGCGCTCTCGGGGCCCGCGGCCACCGTCTGGTCATTGCCGATCTCGACGCGGATGCCGCGCAGGCGTGCGCCAGACGACTGGCGGACGACGGGCTGGAGGCCGAAGCAGTCCAAGTGGACGTCACCCGTCCGGACAGCGTTGACGCCATGGTGCAGCAGACGCTGACGCGGTTCGGACGCATCGACGTGCTCGTGAACAACGCGGGGGTCGAAAGCCCGCGACCCTTCCTCGACATCAGCCTCGAGGATTACGAGCGCGTGATGCGGGTGAACACGACGAGCCTCTGGATTTGCTGCCAGGCGGTCATTCCCGTCATGCTGAGCCAGGGCAAGGGCGCGATCGTGAACATGAGCTCGGTGGCAGGACAACGCGGTGGCGGCCTGCTCGGCACCGTGGCTTACTCCACGTCCAAGGGAGCGGTCATCGCGATGACCAAGGGCCTCGCGCGGGAGTTTGCAAAATCCGGCATACGGGTGAACGCGGTGTCCCCCAGTCTCACCATGACTGCGCTGGCGCAACGGCAACTCGACCGGCTGCCGGAAGGCACCTTGGAGCGCGTGGTCGCCATGACGCCGATGGGGCGACCTGCCCAGCCCTCCGAGGTGGCTGCAGTCGTTGCCTTCCTCGCGTCGGACGAGGCTTCGTTCGTCACCGGGCACGTCTACAACGTCGACGGTGGCAGTGCGATGTAGGCAGTTTGGCGCCGCCTCACTGGCCTTCATATCGGTCGTCCGGCGCGCCGCCGGAGGGGTGGACGCCGCCCGGAGCGGGTGGAGTACCATCCCGCCGCAGAGCAAGGCTTGAGGGCGCCACGACCTCCGGGACCGGGCGCCTTCGGGCCACGAACGAGGTGGACGACACGTGAAGGTACAAACGGAATCACAGGCCGCGGGCCCCGCCAGTGGACCACTGGCCCTTCTGGACCGCGGCATCGGCTGGGTGACCGAGCCCGTGGTCGCGCTGCTCGTGGTGGCCGAGATCATCATCCTCTTCGCGGGGGTGGTGTCCCGCTACCTGCTCGAATCCCCCCTCGTATGGAGTGACGAACTCGCGTCCATCCTGTTCCTCTGGCTGGCGATGATCGGCTCGATCGTGGCCCTGCGGCGCAACGAGCACATGCGCATGACGGCGGTGGTGGGCATGGTCGGGCCTTCGACCCGGGCGTTCCTGGAAGTGTTTTCCGTCTGCGCCTCGTTGGCCTTCCTGCTGCTGATCGCCGAGCCCGCCTGGGAGTTCGCCCGCGACGAGACCATGATCTCGACGCCTGCGCTCGACATCTCCAACGCCTGGCGTGCCGCGGCACTGCCTGTGGGAACCGCGCTGATGATCCTCACGGCGCTGGTGCGGCTGGCGCGCTTCGGCGACTGGCGCCGCGTGGCCGCGGCCGCGGTCGTCGCCTGCCTGATGATCGGCACCGGCGTGGCCCTCCGACCGGTCCTGCACGACCTGGGCAATGCGAACCTGCTGATCTTCTTCGTCGGCGTGGTGTCGCTGAACGTCTTCTCGGGTGTGCCCATCGCCTTTTCCTTCGGTCTCGCCACTGTGGGCTACCTCGCCATCACCACCGACGTTCCCATGCCGGTGGTGGTGGGACGGATGGACGAAGGGATGTCGCACCTGATCCTGCTGTCGGTACCCCTGTTCGTGTTCCTCGGTCTGCTGATCGAGATGACCGGGATGGCGCGGGCGATGGTGAATTTCCTCGGCAACCTGCTGGGCCATGTGCGCGGCGGCCTGTCCTACGTGCTGGTGGGCTCGATGTATCTGGTATCCGGCATCTCGGGGTCGAAGGCCGCCGACATGGCCGCGGTCGCGCCGGTGCTGTTTCCCGAGATGCAGGCGCGCGGCGCGAAGCGCGGCGATCTGGTCGCACTGCTCTCGGCCACCGGCGCCCAGACCGAGACCATCCCCCCCAGCCTGGTCCTCATCACCATCGGCTCCGTCACCGGGGTGTCCATCGCGGCCCTGTTCACCGGTGGTCTGCTGCCCGGGCTGGTGCTGGGTCTGACGCTTTGCTACGTCGTCTGGTATCGCTACCGGAACGAAGACCTCTCCGGCGTGCGCCGGGCGACCGGGGCCGAGATCCTCAGGAGCCTGCTGGTGGCAGCCCCTGCCGTGGCCCTGCCCTTCGTCATCCGCTCGGCCGTGGTCGGCGGAGTGGCCACTGCCACGGAGGTGTCCACCATCGGCATCGTCTATTCCGTACTCGCGGGCCTGCTCATCTACCGGCGCTTCGCGTGGCGACGCCTGATGCCGATGCTGGTCGAGACCGCATCGCTGTCGGGCGCCATCCTGTTCATCATCGGCGCGGCAACCGCCATGGCCTGGTCGCTCACCCAGTCGGGTTTCTCCCAGGACCTGACGCGCATCATGGCCAGCCTTCCCGGGGGGGCGGCCGGGTTCCTGGCGGTCTCCATCGTCGTGTTCATCGTGCTCGGCAGCGTGCTCGAGGGTATTCCCGCGATCGTGTTGTTCGGCCCGTTGCTGTTCCCGATCGCCCGCGAGGTCGGGGTCCACGAGATCCACTACGCGATGGTGGTGATCCTGGCCATGGGGGTGGGTCTGTTTGCCCCACCCTTCGGCGTCGGCTACTACGCCGCGTGTGCCGTGGGACGCGCCTCACCGGACGAGGGGATGAAGCCCATCGTCGGCTACCTGCTGGCGCTCGTCGCGGGCCTGATCGTGGTGGCGGCCGTACCCTGGATCTCCATCGGCTTCCTCGACTGACACTCCGAACACACACTGAAAAAGGAGGACCTGAAATGTCCGACATCCGTCGCCGCCGTTTCGTCCAGGGTGCCACCGCCCTGTCGTTGGGCAGCCTGACCGGCCTGAGCCGCCATGCCCACGCGGCGGAGTTCACCTTCAAGTACGCCAACAACGTCCCCGCCACGCACCCGATCTCGGTACGCATGAAGGAGGCGGCAGCGAAGATTCTCGAGGAGTCCGGCGGACGGGTGGAAATCCGCATGTTCCCGAACAACCAGCTGGGAGGCGATACCGACATGCTTGCCCAGTTGCGTTCCGGCGCACTGGAGATGTTCACCCTGTCGGGGAACATCCTGGCGACACTCACGAAGCCGACCGCCATCTTCGGAGTCGGCTACGCCTTCGCCGACTACCAGCACGTCTGGAGCGCCATGGACGGCGAGCTCGGCGCCTACGTCCGCGGCGTGATCGAAAAGATCGGCCTCCACACCCTCGACAAGGTCTGGGACAACGGTTTCCGCCAGATCACCACCAGCACCAAGCCCATCAGCACGCCGGAGGACCTCAAGAGCTTCAAGATCCGGGTGCCCGTGAGCCCGCAGTGGACCTCCCTGTTCCGGGCACTTGGGGCGTCGCCGACGTCGATCAATTTCAACGAGGTCTACTCGGCCCTGCAGACCCGCATCGTCGACGGCCAGGAAAACTCCATCCAGCTGATCGAGATCGCCAAGCTCTATGAGGTCCAGAAGTACGTCTCGGTCACCAACCACATGTGGGACGGCTTCTTCTTCCTGATCAATGGGCGCGTCTGGGCGAAGCTGCCAGCCAACCTGCAGGAAATCATCGCCCGGAACATCAATGCCGGCGCGCTCAAGGAGCAGGAGGACATGGTCAAGCTGAACTCGACCTCGGAGGGGAAACTGCGCGCCGCCGGCATGGTGTTCAACAAGACCGACCCGGCAGCGTTCCGCGCCGTGCTCTCCAAGGCTGGCTACTACAAGGACTGGAAGGCGACCTTCGGTGCCGACGCCTGGTCGCGTCTGGAGAAGTACACCGGTCCCCTGGCCTGAGACGACAAGAAGGGAGACTGGCATGACCGAACCTGCCCCGACGAGGCGACTGGCACTGGTCACGGGTGCCGCCAAGGGCATCGGAGCGACCATTGCGGAGCGTCTCGCCCTCGCCGGCAATCACGTGGTGATCGGCGACATCGACGACAGTGCCGCTCGCAGTACCGTGGACGCCTTGGCAGCCCGAGGGCTCCACGCCTCGGCCGTCCGGCTCGACGTGAGTGACGCCGACTCGGTGGCGGGCGCATTTGCGGAGCTCGACGCGACGTGGGGCCGGTGCGACATCCTGGTCAACAACGCGGGCATCGCGAAGACCTTCCCGTTCGTCGATTTCCCGCTGGAGAGCTGGCAGGCCCACCTGAACGTCAACGTCACAGGCGTTCTGCTGTGTTCACAGCACGGTGCGCGCCTGATGATGCGCGAGCGCTGGGGACGGATCGTCAACATTGCCTCGGTCGCCGGCATGCGGGCCGTAGGCGTCGGTCGCACCGGCTACGGCACCTCCAAAGCGGCGGTGATCGGCCTCACCCGCCAGATGGCCGTCGAGCTGGCGGAGCATGGCATCACGGCAAATGCCGTGGCACCGGGCCCGGTCGACACCCCCATGACGAAGGTCCTGCACTCGCCGGAGTTCCGCCGCAACTACACCTCCGCCATTCCCATGGCCCGCTACGGCACCCAGGAGGAAGTCGCTGCGGCGGTGGCCTACCTCGTCTCCGAGGACGCCTCCTTCGTCAGCGGCACGGTACTCCCGGTCGACGGTGGCTTCCTAGCCTCCGGCGCCCACCCCTGGGCACGGCCGGACAACGGAGACGCCCTGACCTGAGTCCGCGCACGGCGGCAGGGCCTGCGACTGGGGCAGGAGCGCGCGTCGTGCGCCCTCGGGATCGACGATGACGCTTCGCAACTGACCAAGGTTGCGGTGCACGCGCGCAGCACCGAGGTGCTGGTCGGAAAGGTTGACGATGAGGGCCTCCTGGCTCGAATACTGGTCCTCGCGCACGATGATGAGGTCCAGCAGTGACCGCTTTCCGGCCTCGTACTGCAGGCGGTAGGCCATGTGCACTCGTATGGTCGCCTGGACACGTTCCTCGATCTGGCGGGCGATGGCCCGCTGCTCCGCCAGCACCTCACGCGTTTCCCCGAGTTCCGCCTGAATGCGGCGTTTCACGGACTCGATGGTGGCATCGGCGGCCGCACGACGGGCCTGCGCCTCCGTCCAGCGGAAGTAGGTGGCCCCGCCAAGCGGGATGACATAGGAAACACTGAGCAGGCTTTCGCGCTCGAGGCCGCTTTGGAGCGCTACCGGACCGTCCAGAGTGACGTTCTTGCGGGCCTCGAACTGCACCTTCGGCAGCCACTCCGACTCGGCGACCCGGGCGTCTGCCGTCGCGCCCCGCGCGCGCGAGCGTGCGCTCAGCACCTGTGGGTTGACGCGGGTGGCGATGTCGACGAGCTGATCGAGGCGCTTCGTCACGACATCCCCGGCCAGGTCGGGATCGTCGACGCGGTCGACCCGCCCACCCACCACCGCAGCCAGGCGATTACGGGCGCCTGCGAGCCTGCCCTGGGCAAGCGCCAGCACGTTCTTGGCCTGCAGCAGCTTGGAAGTCGCCTGCCACAGTTCGCTCTCCGCGCTGGCACTGCGATTGACCCGCTCCCGGACGATGTCCGACAACACCTTGAGGTCTTCCACCAGCAAGGTCGCGTTACGCACCTGTCGTTCCGCGGTGAGAACCGCCACGTAGAGCTCGGTCAGCACGAGCGCGAGCTCTTCCCGGGTGTTGTCGAGATCCGCTCGAGCGGCGTCGCGTCCGCTTTCCGTGGAATTCAGCCTGGCGATATCACCACCACCGTTGAAGAGGTTCCACTGCAGAAAGACAGCGGTCTGGCGGGTCTCCTGCGCCCGGGTGACGCCGAGCGGCCGATTGGTTGCCCGTGCCTCGTCGTGCTGCAGCCCGAGCCGGGGCAGAAAGGCCGAATACGACTGCTTGACCACCTCCTGAGCCACCTCGAGGGCCGATCTCGCCCTCAGGATGTCCGGATGCTGGTCGATGACAAGCGGTAGCAGTTGCGGCAGCGACTGACCCAGGGCTGGCGCAGGCATCGCCAACAGCGCGATCACGCCGACGGCCAGACGAATGCGGATGGTGCTCGAGAACATGGAGGGACGGCCACTGGCGGAACAACCGCGACCCAAGCGTGAACGGCAGATGCCGATCGGGTCTTGAGACGTCGTGAAAACCAACTCTCCGCCTTTCGCCGAAGAAATGACGCCGAACCATTGGATGGAAAAGCTGCAAGCACTCCGGGGTATGGTCCCGATGAGCCGCCCAGTCACCGGCCAACCGCTGCCGGACCCGGCTTCACCGCCCGAAGAGGTCGACAGGCTGCACGACGGCACCGGCGGCGCGCTGCCCCCGCCGGAGAAGGCGGCCGAGGAGCAGGAACCGACCGCAGCCGAGACCGGCGCCGCCCTGCCTCCCGCCATCGCGGCCCTCGCTTTTTTGGCCAAGCACTTCGGCCGACGCCTGGACCCGCGCCAGTTGATGACCGGGCTGCCGGTGGGCGCCGAGAGGGCGATGTCCTCTGACCTGCTGGACGAGTGTGCCGCCCGGGGTGGCCTCAGACTGACCCGCGTCGATGCGGATCCAGGCAGTCTCAAGGCATCGATGCTGCCGGCGCTGTGGCTGCAGGA
>JBEICA010000142.1:0-9077 GCA_040373665.1 Burkholderiales bacterium
CCACCAATGGCCTGGTGGGCTTGGTGCAGGACGCCAGGCTGCCGCCTTGGGCGGTGCTGGCGGTGATGATGGGCATCCTGCTGTTCCTGGGCTGCTTCATCGACCAGGTGAGCATGATGCTGATCACACTGCCCTTCTACATGCCGCTGGTGCAGCACTACGGCTTCGACCCGCTCTGGTTCGGGGTGCTGTTCCTGATCTGCATGCAGCTGGGCTTGCTGACGCCGCCTTTCGGCATGCTGCTGTTCACCATGCGCGGGGTGGCGCCGCGGGAGATCGCCATGGGGCAGATCTTCCGCGCCGTCACGCCCTACGTGCTCATGGGATTGGCGATGCTGCTGCTGGTGGCCCTGGTGCCCGGGCTCGCGACCGGGCTGCCGCACTGGCTGGCAGGCCGCTGAGCCCGCAGCCGCGCCGGGCGGTCCCGCGCCTGGCGTGTTGATTGTCGCAGCGGGGGGGCGTTGCGGCCGTCCGGCCGCCGGTGGGCGCGCCTCAGACCCCGCCGTCGCGCACCAGAGCCGCCAGGTGGTCGGTGATGGTCTGGTCCTCGGCCGAGGTCAGACCGCTGACGCCGGCTGCCCCGACCAGCGCACCGCCGGCATCCTTCAGGGGCGATCCGCCGGGCAGCGCGGTCAACAGCGGGTCGCAGAAGTAACCGACCTCGATCTGTTCGCGGTGCAGCCGCGCCAGCAGGGCTTCGGTGGTCACACCCATGCGCGCGGCGGTGTAGGCCTTGCCCTGGGAGATCTGGATGCTGCGCACCGGCGCGCCCTCCATGCGGGCGAAGGCGGTGAGGACACCGCGGGCATCGCAGATGGCGATGCAGATGGGGCGGCCGTAGTCCTGGGCGGCTTTCGCCATGGCCGCAGCGGCCAGCCGCTGGGCCTGTTCGAGGGTGATGTCGGGCATCGGGTGTCTCCTTGATGTGCCGCCCCGGCGGGACGGCGGGCGCATTGTGCCGCAGCCCGTGGATGGTGGCAGCCGCCTGGGGGAGGGCCCCGGCCTCAGTCGGCGACTCGGGGAGGGTTTCTCGCCGGCAGGACGGCCTCGAGGCTGGTATCCACGACCACGAACTCCGGCCCCGGGCTGGCCAGAAGTTCTGGCAGACGCTCGAGATCGGCGCAGCGTCGCAGGTGGGTGGCATTGAAGCCATGGGCGCGCCCCACGGCCAGCAGGTCCGGGTTGGCGAAGCCGGTGCCGGTCGTGCGGCCCGGGTATTCGCGTTCCTGGTGGATGCGGATCGATCCGTAGACCCGGTTCTCGGACACGATCACCTTCAGCGGCAGGCGCCGTTCGAGCGCAACCGCCAGTTCGCTGCCGGTCATGAGGAAGCCGCCGTCGCCCACCAGGCACACCACCTGGCGCGACGGGCAGCGCAGCGCGGCGGCCACGGCTGCCGGCACGCCGAAACCCATGGCGCCGGCGATGGGGGCGAGCAGGCGCTGGGGTGGCTCGAAGGGGACGACGCGGTAGACCGGCGCGCCGAAGTTGCCGGCGTCGACGGTGACGATGGCGTCCGGCGCCAGGCTTGCACCGAGGCGTGCGACCACCTCCTCGAAGGCGATCCCGTCGTGGACCTCGAAGGTGCGTGTCCGGCTGATGCGCTCCCGCTCCGATACCACTCGGTTGATCCACGTGGCCCGTTCCAGCGGTATCCCGGGGGGATCCTCCAGGATCCTCAACAGGGTGGCCGGATCGCACGCGATGCCCAGGTCGGCGGGGAAATGGGTTCCGATGACTGCGGGGTCGGCGTGGACATGGACCAGACGCATCTCCGGGCGGACGGCAGCCGGGAAGCGGTAGCCCTGGGTGGTGATGTCGCTCAATCGCGCGCCCGCGACCAACAGGAAGTCGGCCTCCTGCAGCAGTGCGAGCTGGCTTGCCGGAATGGCGAGCCCCATGTCGCCCGCGTACAGCGGGTGGCGGTTGGAGAACAGGTCGTGCCGCCGGAAGGACACCAGCACCGGCAGTTGCCAGGCTTCGGCAAAGGCGTGCAAGGCTTCCCGTCCGCCCGGGGTGCGCTCGATGCCGCTGCCGGCCAGCAACAGCGGACGATGCGCTGCGCCGAGCCAGTCGCGCAGGCGGGCGGTGTCGTCGGGGTGGGGCGCTGACCGGGGGGCGGGCTGGGGCGCCGACGGGGCGGTGTCACAGGAGGCGGTGAGGACGTCCTCGGGTACGGCGATGACCACCGGGCCGGGCAGGCCGGACGTGGCGACATGGCAGGCCCTCAGCAGGGTCTCGGCCATGCGTGCCGGGTCGCTGACTTCGGCGGTCCATTTGGCCATGCCACCGAACATGCGGCCGTAGTCGATCTCCTGGAAGGCGTCGCGGCGCAGGTGGTCGCGTGGTACCTGACCCACGATGAGCAGGAAAGGCACGCCGTCCTGCTGCGCGGTGTGCACCGCGATGGCCGCATTGGCGGCGCCGGGGCCGCGGCTCACCAGCGCGACGCCGGGCGCTCCCGTCAGCCGCGCATCGGCGAGGGCCATGAAGCCCGCGCCGGACTCGTGGCGGCAGACCACCGTGTCGACGTCGTCGCGGTCATGCAGGGCGTCGAGCAGACCCAGGTAGCTCTCCCCGGGGACGCAGAACACGCGCGAGACTCGATGACGGGTCAGGGTGTCGACGATCAGGTCGCTGGTGGTTCTCAACGCAACTCATCCGGTGGCAGGTTGGCGGGGAGTCTGCCAGCATGGGGCGGCGCTGGGAACGGCATGCGCGGTGGCGCCACTGCATGCATTTGGCAGGATCCATGCTGCTTGTCGTCGCGGGCAGGACCATGGGGGATTGCGGTGACCGTGCGCGTCGCGGAGAGCGGGCAGGCTGGGCAGGGAAGACCCGCCGGCGGGAAGGGCAGGTAGTGAGGAGCCGTTGGCGGACGGTGACCCTGCGCGGCTGCGCCAGCCTGCTGGCCCTGTGGCTGAATGCGGCGCCCGCGCTTGGCGAGGATGGATCCCAAGGTCTGGAGGCGGCGCGCCGCGCGCTGCTGGCCGGCCACTGGGCGCAGGCCGGCGCCATCCTCGAGCGACTGCGTGGAAGTGTCGAGGCTGATCCGCTGGAGGTGTCGTTCCTGACGGGCATGCTGGCCACGGCACAGGGGCGCGACGAGCAGGCGATCGAGGCCTTTCGCCGCATCCTCGACCAGCGTCCCGATCTGGTCCGCGTGCGCCTCGAACTCGCCCGCGCGCTGTTCCGGGCGGGCGAGGACGGCGCGGCGAGGCATCACTTCGAGCGTACCCTGGGTGCCAGGCTCCCCGAGGCGGTGGAGGACAACGTCAGGCGCTATCTGGAGCAGATCCGTCGCCGGCGCATGTGGTCGCTGGATCTGGGTTTCGGCATCCTGCCCGACAGCAACATCAACACCGGCAGCAATCAGCAGTACGTGACCATCGCCGGCCTGCCGTTCACCCTGTCCTCGGAGGCGCGGGAGCAATCCGGCGTGGGCCTGTTGGTGTCTGTGGCCGGCACCCGCTCGGTGCACATGGGGACGGACTGGCGCTTGCGCGGCTTCGGCAGCCTGCTGCGCCGGGACTACGCCGACAGCCGCTTCGACGACATGATCCTGCGCGCCGGTCTGGGACCGCGGCGCGTCTGGGGCATGGGGGAGATGGGCATCGCCCCCTTCGTATCGGAGCGGCGCTTCGGCAACGACGTGTTCAACCGTTCCACCGGAGTGCGCGCCGATGGCAGCGGGCAGTTGAGCGCACGCTGGCTGGGCGAGGGTGCGCTCGAGTGGCAGCGATTCGAACATTCGCAGCAGTCGGCGCGCGACGGTGACGTGATCTGGGGCTTCGCCGGTCTGCGGCGCCTTTGGGATCCCGTATCCAGCGTGCTGCTGGGCATCGACTACTACCGCGATGACGCCCGCGAGGCGGTGTACCGGCAGGAGGCCACAGGCTGGACCGCGGGGCATTTCAGGGACTGGCGGGTCGGGCTGTCGACGGCCGCCACCGTGCGCGTCGCATTCACGCAGTTCGAGGGGCTGCAGCCTCTGTTCGCGGAGTACCGCAACGACCGGCTCGTGACCTGGTCCCTCGTCCTGACCAAACGGGATTGGGACATCCAGGGCTTCTCACCCTCGCTGTCCGTCACCCGCCACGACAACGCCTCGTCGATCGACCTGTACTCGTTCCAGCGCTGGCAGGTGCTGGTGGCGCTCAACGGTCGCCTGTGACACCCGCGAATCCGTGCGGAGCCCCAGCCCCGCACCCGGTCAATCGATGCCCAGCAGTTCCACCTCGAACACCAGGGTGGCGTTGGGCGGGATGACGCCGCCGGCGCCGCGTGCGCCGTAGCCAAGATCCGGCGGGATGGTGAGCTTGCGCACCCCGCCCACCCGCATGCCCTGCACGCCCTCGTCCCAGCCGGCGATGACATGGTGGCGGCCAAGAGGGAAGTCGAAGGGGTCGCCCCGGTCCTTGCTGGAATCGAACTTGGTGCCGTCGGTGAGCCAGCCGGTGTAGTGCACCGTGACATGCTGGCCGACCGCGGCGGCAGCGCCTTCGCCGACGCTGACGTCCTCGATGACAAGACCGCTGGGGGTGGTGATGGTGGACAAGGAAAACCTCCGGATTCGAAAGAACTGTCGTGCGGTGGCGGGCCAGGCTCAGACCTCGAGCCACTCCTTGCGTACCGCTTCATTCGCGCGCAGGTCGTCGGGCGTGCCCTCGAATACGATCTGCCCGTGGCCCATCACATAGACGCGTTGCGAGATGCGCAGGGCGATGGTGAGTTTCTGCTCCACCAGCAGGATGGAGATGCCGCGGTTCTTGATCTCGTCGAACAGGTTTCCGACCTGTTCGACGATCTTGGGCGCCAGACCCTCGGTGGGTTCGTCGATCATGATGAGATCCGGATCGCCCATCAGGGTGCGGCACAGGGTGAGCATCTGCTGCTCGCCACCGGACATCACGCCGGCCGGAGCCTCGGCCCGCTCGCGCAATCGCGGGAAGATGTTGAACATGTCCTCCATGCTCCAGCGGCCGGATTCCTTGCGTCCCTTCTGGCCCAGCAGGAGGTTCTGGCGCACGGTCAGTGCCGGGAAGATCTCGCGGTTCTCGGGGACGTAGCCCAACCCCTTGCGGGAGACGATGAAGGCCTTGAGGCCCATCATCTCCTCGCCTTTGAAGCGCACTGAACCGGTGGCGCTGACCTGGCCCATGATGGCCTTTATGGTGGTGGAGCGGCCGACGCCATTGCGTCCGAGCAGGCTGACGATCTCACCCTGCTTCACGTTGAGGTGGACGCCGTGGAGGATGTGGCTCTTGCCGTAGTAGGCGTGGAGGTCCTGGACTTCGAGCATGGCGGTCACTCGTGCTGTTCGGTGCCGAGGTAGGCTTCCTGCACCGCCTTGTTGCCTCGGATCTGTTCCGGAGTCCAGGTGGCGATGACCTGTCCGTAGACCAGCACGGAAATGCGGTCTGCGAGCCCGAACACGACGCTCATGTCGTGTTCGACCATCACCAGGGTCTTGCCTTCGGTCACGCTGCGGATCAGGGCGACGGCGTCGGCGGTCTCGGTGTTGCTCATGCCGGCGGTCGGCTCGTCGAGAAGTATCACGTCCGGTCCGCCGGCCACCGTGATGCCGATCTCCAGGGCGCGCTGCTCCGCGTAGGACAGCACTCCGGCCAGGGTATCGCGGCGGCGGCGAAGGTTGATCCTGTCGACGATGGCCTCGCAGCGCTCCGCCACGTCCTTCAGGGCGCCGACGCGCTTCCAGAAGGAGTAGCGGTGGCCAAGCGACCACAGCACGCCACAGCGGATGTTCTCGTACACCGACAGCTTGGGAAAGATGTTGGTGATCTGGAAGCTGCGCGCCAGGCCGCGGCGGTTGATCTCGTTGGGGGCCAGGCCCGTGATGTCCTGATCGTTCAACAGGATGTTGCCGCTGGTGAGGGGGAAGCGACCGCTGACGAGGTTGAACAGCGTCGACTTGCCGGCACCGTTGGGGCCGATCACGGCGTGCCGCTCGCCTTTCTCGATGGCGAGGTCGACGCCGTTGATGATGGCGGTCTTGCCGAAGCTCTTGCGCACGGCGCGCAGTTCGAGGGCAGCGGGCACGCTCATGCACTCCTGCGGGCGTTGATGACGAGGGCGACCGCCGTCCAGCTGGCGCGCACCCTGCGCGAGGCCGCCCACAGCAGGAGGCCACCGACGACCAGGATGGCGGCGCTGGTGATCCACGGCAGGGGTGTGGCGGCGTCGAAGGCGATGCCGAACAGAGACATTCCTGTGCCGGACTGCTCGGCCTTGGTTTCGACCTGATACGTCATCTCGATCAGCGCGATCAGACCCAGCAGAGCGATCAGCCCAGCCACGGCGGCGGCGATGTAGGCGGGGATCAGTCTGCGCACCTGGGACACCTGCCAGGCATCCTTGTGCAGGGTGATCAGGCTGGCGATGCCGCCCGGCGCGAACAGGATCATCACGAGGAAGAACAGGCCGAAGTACAGCAGCCACGCGAGGGTGTAGTTGGAGAGCGCGGACTGGATGAAGGTCACCAGGGTGGCGCCGATGATGGGGCCGAAGAAGTGGCCGACGCCGCCGATGAAGGCCATGAGCAGGACGTTGCCCGAGGCCACCACGCCGACGTTCTCGGCTGTCACCAGTTCGTAGTTCATCGCGGCAAGCGATCCGGCGATGCCGGCGAAGAAGGACGACAGCATCAGCATCAGGTAGCGCACGCGGGTCGGGTTGTAGCCCACGAAGCGCGCGCGTTCGGCGTTATCGCGCACCGCGTTCGCCATGCGGCCGAGCGGTGTCTGGGTAAGCGCGAACATCGCGACCATGCTCAGGAAGCACCAGCCGGCGATCAGGTAATAGACCTGGATGCCTGGACCGTAGGTGATTCCCATGAAGGGCTCGCCGGCGGCGCGATCGGTGGATATGCCGCCCTCGCCACCAAAGAACGTGGGGAACATGAGCGAGCAGGCCGCCACCATTTCCGCGATCCCGAGCGAGATCATGGCAAACGGCGTTCCTGAGTGCTTGGTGGTCACGTAGCCGAAGATCACGCCGAAGAACAGCCCGGCCAGCCCCCCGATCACCGGGATGAGGGTGACCGGCCAATGGAACGTCCCCGCGCCGATCGCGTTCAGCGTGTGTACCGAGATGAAGGCGCCGAGTCCGAAGTAGACGGCGTGGCCGAAGCTCAGCATGCCGGTCTGGCCGAGCAGCATGTTGTAGGAGAGGGCAAAGATGATCGCGATGCCCATCTGCGACAGCATCGAGATGGCGAAGCTCTGGGTGAAGACCATCGGCAGGGCGATCATCACGGCGGCTGTGGCCGCCCACGTGAGGACACGCTTGCCGTGCAGGAAGGAGCGTTGGTTCGTCATGGTTGGCAGGGTCTCAGCCTTCGCGCGGGCCCATCAGGCCCTTGGGCCGGAAGATGAGCATGAGGACCATCAGCACGTACGGCAGCACCGGGCCGGCCTGGGCGATGGTCACTTTCCACAGGTCATACCAGCCCGAGTCCGGGTTGGCCTGGATTCCGAGCTTGCCGAACAGGTTCAGCAGGGAGTAGTCGAACCCGACCGAGAAGGTCTGCACCGCCCCGATGATCAGGGAGGCGGCAAACGCGCCCGCGAGCGAGCCCATGCCGCCGAACACGACCACCACGAAGACGATGGTGCCGACACTGGCGGCCATGCCCGGTTCGGTGACGAAGGCATTGCCACCGATCACCCCGGCGAGGCCGGCGAGGGCCGCGCCACCGGCGAACACCGTCATGAAGACGCGCGGCACGTTGTGCCCAAGTGCCTCGACCATGTCGGGATGGGTGAGCGAGGCCTGGATGATCAGACCGATGCGGGTACGGGTGAGGGCGAGGTACAACCCCGCCAGCATCGCCACCGAAACCAGCATCATGAACACGCGATAGGCCGGGTACTGGGTGGAGTAGATGGAGAAGGCGGAGAAATCGAGGATGGCCGGAATCCGGTATTCCACCGGGGCGCGACCCCAGATGAGGTGGACGATCTCCTCGATGATGTAGGCCAGACCGAAGGTGAACAGCAGTTCGGCCACGTGGCCGTACTTGTGCACCGTGCGCAGGCCATAGCGCTCGGTGAGCGCGCCCAGGGCCGCCACCGCCGCCGGCGCCACCAGAAGCGCGGGCCAGAAGCCGATGTACACACTGGTCTGGTAGGCGAAGTAGGCGCCCAGCATGTAAAAGCTGGCATGCGCGAAATTGAGCACGCCCATCATGCTGAAGATCAGCGTGAGGCCGCTGGACAGCATGAACAGCAGCAGTCCATAGGACAGGCTGTTCAGGAGTGTGACGAGAAAGAATTCCACTGACGTGTCCCGGCGCGGGTTGCTGTCGACGAAACAGGGGCGCGCCGCGGGCGCGCCCCTGTCACGGTCCTTCGGGTGTTCAGGCCTTCGGTTTCTGGAACTTGCAGGTCGTGGGCAACACGGTGTCCTTGGCCTCGATCCGGGCGTCTGTCTTGAAGCCGAAGCCGGTGCGCTCCACGTCGAACTTCACGTCCTTCCCGTTGGCCTTGCTGAAGGTGGACACGAAGATGGGCTGGATCAACTGGTGGTTGTCGGCACGCATGTAGCCCTCGCCAGTGACCTGATCGACCTTCATGTTTTCCAGGGCTGGCGCGACCTTGACGGGGTCGGCGGACTTGGTCTGCTCCATGGCACGGGTCAGCATGTCGACCGCGGCCAGGATGGAGGTCCAGTAGAAGTCGTCCTTCGATTCGGCGAAGCGCTTGCGGTAGGCCTCCACCTCGGCATTGGTACGGCTGCCGCCGATGTTGGAGTGGAACACCGTCACCTGCTTGAGGTTGCCGACACCCGCTTCGCCGATGACCGGCGGAGTACCCAGGCCGCCGGCGTAGTAGGTGTAGAACTTTGCATGCAGACCGGCATCCTTGCCCGCCTTGATGAGCAGCGCGATGTCGTTGCCCCAGTTGCCCGAGATGACGGCATCCGCCCCGGAGGCCTTGATCTTGGCCACCACCGCGGAGAGCGAGTCCGTCGGGTCGAGATCGATGACCCGCTCGTAGGAGCCAAGCAGATCGTCGCCCGCCGCCTTCGCTTCGCCCTTGATGGACAGGGCCGCGGCG
>JBEICA010000162.1:0-7891 GCA_040373665.1 Burkholderiales bacterium
CCACTCCTCTAGTGTCGCCTGAGCCCTTCATCCAACCCCGAGGTATTGAGGTGCCAGGCAACTGTGCGCCGTCTGGTCCGGCGTGCCGATTGACGGTCAGTCGAATCCTCCACCCGCCGAGTGGTAAAGGCGCGGCAGGGCCGGACCTCTACCATCGTGCAAGCAAGGGTTGTCGGGGCCATTGAAAAGGCGGGGGCCGCGAACCCAAATCGGGTGGGCACAGAGCGCCGCTCTCAGATTCAGGTGACGTCCCCCTGAGTGGTGGCTTTTCGCTCTTCGCGCTCAGGTCAGTGTTCTGATCATGCCGTCATGAGTTCCGGTGGTGTCACCTGCCCCTCGTTGCTGTCGCTGATGGCGGTCACCAAGGTCATGAATCGCTCGGAGAAGTAGCGACGGTCGGCGGCGGCCCATTCATCGTGCTGCTCGACCAGGACGGCCCCGGCCAGTCCCAGCAGGGCCTCCGGATTGGGGAAGACCCCAACGACGTCGGTGCGGCGCTTGATCTCCTTGTTCACGCGTTCGAGGGGGTTGGTGGACCAGATCTGCCGCCAGTGGACCTGCGGGTATCCCGTGAATGCGAGCAGGTCGTCCTTGGCCTCGCGCAGCATGGCCTCGACTTTGGGCAGTTGCCGGCCGAGCATCCCGGCGATCACGTCGAACTGCTCCTCGACGTGCTCGGCATCGGGCTGGGCGAAGATCGTCCGGATCGCGGCGGCGACCATCTCCGCGTTGCCTTTCGGGACGACCGCGAGGACGTTGCGCATGAAATGGACCCGGCACCGCTGCCTGCTCGATCCGAGGAGAACCGCTGCGATGGCCTGCTTCAGGCCGGAGTGGGCGTCGGAGACGACCAACTGGACCCCGCCCAGGCCGCGGGCCTTCAGGCCGCGCAGGAACGCGGTCCAGAAGGCGCCGTCCTCGCTGTCCCCGACATCCATTCCCAGCACTTCCCGGCGCCCGTCGGCGGTCACGCCGATCGCCACCACGATCGCCTGCGACACGACCCGGTGGTTCACCCGGGCCTTGCAGTAGGTCGCATCGAGGAACACATATGGATACGTCGTCTCCGCCGAGGACCGGTCCCGGAACGCGGCGACCTCGGCGTCGATGTCGGCGCAGATCCGGGACACCTCCGACTTGGAGATCCCGGTGTCCGCGCCGAGGGCCTTGACCAGGTCATCGACCTTGCGGGTGCTCACGCCGTGGAGGTAGGCCTCCATGATGACCGCGAACAGGGCCTGGTCGATCCGGCGGCGGCGCTCCAGCAGGCTCGGGAAGAACGACCCCGTCCGCAGTTTCGGGATCCGCAACTCCAGGTCCCCGGCCGTCGTCGACAGCACCCGGGCGCGGGAGCCGTTCCGGACCGCCTTGCGGCCCTCGGTGCGTTCCCAGAAACCGGACCCGATCACGCCCTCGGCCTCCGCCTCGATCAACGCCTGATACATGCTCTGCGCGGCCATCCGCACGCGCTCGTCCACGCCAGCGGCCTTGAGTGCCTCCAGCAGTTCCAACAGGGCAGACTGGTCCATAGCCATCGTGCAAGGTCCTCTCGTGAGTCTCGTTAGCCCGAACTCACTGACCCTTGCACGATGGCCCTGAACGTCGTGGACAACACCACGCTCAAGGCCGAAAACCCACCACCACCGGGGACGTCACCCAGATGCATGCCCCTGCGCCACCAGCCGCTACCTGTCGTGGGTTTTCTCCATAGCCTTGGCAGCCGAGCGTAGGTGCTCGGCAGGTTGACTCCACTACCGGCTGAGCGTCCGCGCGAAGTCAAGGACAGGTGTAACCCAGGGTATGGAGAAGTTCCATGCCACTCCACTTAAGCCAATCAGGGTCAATGCCCGAGAGAGCCGGCTGCGTTGGCCACATCACGTACCAGATCCATCGTGCTCGAATATGGCCGTTCTCAGGGCCGGATTATCGGCGAGAAGTCTGTCCGCGATGAACCTGCTGCCGGTGTCGTTCAGGTGATTGTCGTCTCGATAGAGCAGTTGTCCATCTCTACTCATTTCACATAGATCGGCGTTGCAAAAGTAGAGAGCGGTGGGAAGCAGGTGTGCACCGGGAACGGAGTTTACGGCGCTCTGCAATCGAGGCATGTACTGCGAGTACCTGGTCAGGAATCTATCCGCTGGCTGGCTGCATTGGGTCCTTGAGATGAGTAGGCCCTGCTGGTATTTGCACGAGGTTGCCGGGAAGGGGTAGAAGGGAACGTCATCAGTGACGAAGACCTGCTTGCCCGCGGATGCGAACGACCGCAGCGTATCTGTCAATGCCAGCTCCGGCACGCCCTGTATGGCCCAATTTGCGCTTACGATGACTGTCTCGATGGATGGGTCGTCTGCAACTTCATGGATTATTCGACTCATGCCTGCGCCGTCCTCTACTGGTAGAGCGCCGAGGATGTAGAAAGCAACGTTGACGTCGGGAAGCGCCTCGGCAAGCCCCAAGAACAGGTGTTCCGCGTGGCTGTCACCGACGAGTGCAACATCGACATCAGGCCCCGCCTGGGACTGTCGACATCTCGTGATGCCTTCGTACTCTGGTGCGTATTCACGGATCTTAGCGTTTTGACACGGGTAGAAATTCTCATTCAAGTAACGGTGAAAACTGGCCCACTCAGTGTCGCCGTCATTGACGACGAGGACATCATTCGACGCGTATCGCGGAATCCAATAGCGAGAAGCCACGGTGCTGACGGCCCCTGCAATCAGGAGGGGAGGGATGACCACAATGGTCACAAGTATGGTGATATGTCCGGCTCCGCTGACAGCCAGTCCGCGTATGGGTTGTTCAACCCAGCGGTAGGACGCCACTGCTGGAATCCATGCGACCACCGCCGCAATGATCGGCGCCCAGAAGTTGAATGGCCAAATGACTACCGCGAACACGATGAGTGGCCAGTGCCACAAGTAGATGGAGTACGACCAGTCGCCGATCTTGACCATGGGACGGGTGGAAAGCAGTCGTGAGGTGGGCGACTTGGGGCTTGTTCCCGCAAGGATTAGGAGCATGGCGGCGGCGACGGGGACCAGGGTCCACGGCCCGGGGAATGGCGTGGTGTCGGTAATGGCCCACAGGCCCACGGTCAGAAGCAGCAGGCCAAGTATTCCCGCTCCGGCCAATAGCGGGGTTGACTTCAGCGCTCGACGTGAGAGCGCAAGTGCAAGTAGGGCGCCGGCGGCGAATTCCCAGGCTCTGGTGAATGGGCTATAGAAGCCGAGGATGCTGCCCGACCCCCGCAGGTTGAGACCGAGGGAGCCGACGACCGCCAAGGCGAATGAGACGACTGCGATTGCACCCACAACGAAGTAGGCACTCATCCGCAGAGCGCTACTGCGGCGCGCGAGACACCAGCCGAGGGCGATGAGTGCGGGAAATACGAGGTAGAACTGCTCCTCAACCGATAGGGACCAAGTGTTGAGGAGTGGGTTTGTCTCAGCGGGAGCGTCGAAGTAGCCCCCAGTAGTGCGGACGATGACAAAGTTGGCGACCAGCAGCATCGCGCCTATCGCAGTGTTGGCGGCGTTCTGTTGAGGCCCTAGGGGTGACAGTATGAGGGCCGACGCAACCATCACCACAGTGATCATGAGGGCCAGCGCGGGTACGAGGCGCTTGAACCGCCGCAGGTAAAAGCGCCCAAACATGAGTCGGCCCGTGGAGGACCACTCTCGCTGAAGCATTGACGTGATGACAAATCCGGAGATGACGAAAAAGACGTCTACGCCAATGAACCCGCCAGGCAGGGGAAGGCCTGCGTGGAAAGCCACCACCAACAGGACGGCAACCGCGCGCAGCCCCTGGATATCCGGTCGACGGCTACTCGAAGTTGTGTCACCCTCTGCAGCACCGCGCACCGTCGGTTCTCGAACTGACACATGCCCCCCGAGCATCAAGGCCACGAATGGCTTCCGCGCAGGATAGCGGCGCTCGGGATTCGAGGTGGGACGACTCCGAGGAGCAGCCTGGGCGGCGTCACGGGAGGTGGCTTCACCCCGGCTTGCATGACAGCGAACTTGCCCTCCAGGACGAGCATGTGAGGACCTCGAGACTCCGGCTGCCTGGTCTCATCTGTAGGAGAAGGAGGGTTGGCGAGGACAGGACCGCTCAACGATCAGCCCTCAAGGATCCCGTCAATTGCGGAGGTGACTCAGCGTGGATCCAGTTTCGGTGCTTTGGAGCGGCGCGAAGCGTTCGCGAGGATCAGAACAACGCTGAAGACCCACAGAGTGCTGGACTTGTGGCGGAATGCAGTACCGAAGTTTCCTTCCAGGGCGGCCATGCCGGCGATGACTAGCGCCCCGTAAGTCAGGCTGACAGTGAGAAGACGCATGAAGGTGAAGCGACGGGTAACTAGAACCCAGGTGGTGATCGCCACGAGGGCGAGCCAGGCGATGTTCTCGATGCTGGCCATCACCGCCATAGTTGACCATTCTGCGGGAACATCGAGGGGCCACAGTGGGCGGAACATGACGGCGAAGGCGGCCCCAGGTATCCGTGCAATCTCACACCACCGCAAGCTCTGGGGATTCGGGACGCCGGCGCAAGAGTCGGTGGCGATCGCCGAGTTGGCGTACTGTGCTGAGACTTCCCGCTGGTAGGAGCCGCGCTCCAGATAGGTGTCGGGATTGATGGCGGTAGGGGCTTGCGCTGCACCCTGCTGGAGAGACCCGAGGAATCCAGGCCCGGCCGATGCAGTTCCATCTACTGACGGAGTCGTCGTACCGGGTGTCGCCGGCAAAGACAGCGTTACCCCGAGAATGGTCCCGGCCACGATTCCCAGGGCCAGAGTGACGCTGAAACGCGGGCGCTCGCGGCCGAACCACATGACGCCGAAGGCCAAGGCAATTACAAGGGCTGCAGCAAGATAGGCCCGACTCTGGAAGGTCATCGCGATCGAGGCGGCTATACCCACGCCACAAAGTGCCTTCCACCGCCAGTCCCGGGTCGTGAATAGGTAGCCGGCGCAAGTGACCGCTGCCAAGATCCAAAATGCGCACGCTGCCTCGCGCAGGCCTAGATTCGACCAGAGCACGTTGCTCGGCATGAGTACGAATACTGCTATCCCTAGCGTCGGCCAACTCACTAGAGGTAGTCCGGCGGGGCCGTCCGGTGCAAGTCGTCGTCGGGCGAGCCGCGCGATGGAGAGGAGGAACAGTTGAGCGCCGAGTGCGTACAGGACGGAGGTGACTCGGACCGCAGTGAGGTCTGGCAAGCCGAGGTAGGTAAGGAGCGCAGCCGGTCCGACGAGGGCTCGACTGTCAGGGTAGAGGCCAGCACCCCAGCCGGAACTCCACGCAGCCCAGTCGCCACCGGATCCCACCACGCCGGCAAGGGCCGCGTAGGTGCCCTCATCGGGGGCCATGACGCTCGGCTCCTGGGGCATGAGGAAGGCAACAACGAGGCGGACGACGCCCAGCCCCAGAATGATGAACGCAAGGGTCCGGAAGGAGATGAGGCGGTTACGCCACGCCACAGCCTGCGACACCCTTCCCCCTCACTCTCAGGCCTAGACGATACGGGAGGCCACGCGGTTTCGTGGCGGACGTCGCGTAGCGATCGCGCCCTTGGCACCCGGCCTCAATGCGGGCACAAACCTGGGAAAGATCGCGTCGACCGGCTAGCCAAGCGGAGGTAGCCCGAGATCAACGATCAACTGGTCGACCTCGGCCTGGGCTGCCGGGGACAACTCGATGGCAGTCCTGAGCGAGCTAACTGCCGCCTGGTTGTCACCGGTGGCGTGCTGGGCCTTGGCCAGCAGAATCCACTGGCTGTAGTTCAGCGGGTCGATCGCGATCCCTTGCTGCGCGAAGGCCAGCGCCTGCTCAGGCTGATCCAACTGAATGGAGAAGTCGGCAGCGGCGTTGATGAGGCCGTAGCAACGGTCGTCGGACTGAGATCCCGCAACGACTCCGTCTACCGTTTGCTCAGAAGGTGCCACCGAGATCATCCACTGGCCCACTCGGACAGAGGGTTCGCACGGCAGCACAGTCCCTTGAACGAGAGCGATGGCTTGGAACACGTCTTGCTCCGTGGTCCCCTGCTGAACGGATTGAGATGTGTTTGACGCGATCAGCGACGGTAGCCAGGCGAGAAGACCGGCGATCGCTAGCGCTCCCGCCGCCACCCAACTGCCGATGCGCGTCTCCGTCTGCGGGTGCTCCGGGATGGTCACCGCGAGTAACAGCCCTGTCGCGAGCCATCCCAGCAGGGCGACGGGGATCGCGTCGATACTGACGAGCGATTGGACCTGGTAGGCGGCCCAGGCAGCTAGTAGCGGAAGCGCCAGAGGACTCGCAGAAGGGCCTTGCGCCCACAGTCGGCGGATCACCAGGGCGGCGACGGCAACCACAAGGATGACGTAAAGGGCCGCTGCGGGTATGCCGATGGTCGAGGCCCACTGCAGAGGCACGCTGTGCGCGGCAGAGCCATTGAGTGTCAGCATCTCAGCTGCCTCAGATGAGCGGAACTCACCGTAAAATCGCCCATATCCGTCAGGACCGACGCCAAGAAGTGGATGGCTGCCCGCCATCCCGAGTGCTGCGCTCCAGTACCACTCGCGGAAGACAAGCGTGTCTGCCGACACGAAGGACACGAGAGGTCCTGAGCCGCCCAGCGCCATCAAAGTGAGGACAACACCAATGACTGCGGCGCCCAGGGCCGCAAGGAGCGCGGGCAGGCGTCGGCTGCTGTCCCAGCGCAGGAGCCACACAACAACTCCAGCGCCGATTCCCGCAACGAGGGCGAAGGCACCTTGGGCAGAGCCTGTTTGGAGCGCCAGGATGGCTTCTAGCGCCGCCAGAGGGGCCATGAGAACCCGCCAGACGGTGCCGAAGATCCTGGTGAGCGCCAGCCCTCCGGTGATGAGGGCGAGCATGGCGAGACCGGCAGCGGCGAAGTTGGGGTTGCCGAAGGTCGCGACAATCCAGCCTTCGTTGTTCCACTTGAAGGGGTCAGCCCCTACCAGCTGGATCAGCCCGTAGACGGTCGCCGGCACGCCAGCCCAGACGACCCACGCGAGCGCGGTCCGGACTTCGGGCCTGGTGAGCAGACTCGCGCCCACCAGGATCAAAATCAGCGCAACGGCGGTGAGCGTGCCGGACCTGCGGAACCAATCCCCCCACAGGGAGATCGCCTGGGGAGCTCCGGAAAGGAGTTGAGAGGCAAGCACCAGCCCCGCTAAACCACCGAGGAGGAGGAGGGGCAGGCGATTCAGGACTAGGCCGCGACGTCGGTCCCAGATGAGCGGGAGCGCGGCAAGGGCGAGCATCAGCAGCAGCACGGCCTTGGGCATGGTGAACGCCTCTGCCCATGGCGGGATGAAGACCACGATCACGAGAAGGGCTCCGAGGCCGAAAATGTGACCCCAGGCTCGACTTTGGGAGTCAACGGCGACCCTCTGCTGACCCCGCGCAGTAACAGCCACGGCCTCATCGTAGGGGCTGAGTCACTACCCGCAACGAAAGTGGGTGCCAAAGGCAGAGGGCCCCCGGTCCTTCGACCGGGGGCCCTCCAGAAGGTGCTACTTGCTTAGCGCTTCAGGCCTCTAGCTCGCCTGGATGGTAACGCGATTCGACCTCACCGACGCATCGTCGGAGAGCTCAACGTAGACCGTCACGCGCTTGCCGGTCTTGCGCTGCCAGGTGAACTCGTCGCCCGAGATGGTCGGACGAGCCGAGCCAGCAGTGAACGTCGTCTCACCGGGGAAGCGGATGAACGGCGTAACGGTCTTGCCGTTCTCGATGCCGTCCGTGACACCATCGATGATGATGCCGGACTTGCCTGACACCGTGCCGCGCGTGCCAGAGATGGTGATCACCTTGTCGGGCGTATCAGTGACCACGACCGCAACCGCCGCCGACGTGACAGGTGCCGGGGCACCCAC
>JBEICA010000071.1:0-14849 GCA_040373665.1 Burkholderiales bacterium
CCAAGAAGCCTGCTGCACCGGCGAAGAAGGCTGTGGCTGCGAAGAAGCCTGCCGCACCGGCGAAGAAGGCCGTGGCCGCCAAGAAGCCTGCCGCACCGGCGAAGAAGGCCGTGGCTGCGAAGAAGCCTGCCGCACCGGTGAAGAAGGCCGTGGCCGCCAAGAAGCCTGCCGCGCCCAAGAAGGAAGCCGCGCCCAAGAAGGCGCCCGCGGCGAAACCCGCTGCGCCCAAGGCCGCCGCGCCCAAGGCTGCGGCAGCGCCGAAGAAGGCTGCGGCACCGAAGAAGGCTGCTGCCGCCAAGCCGGCCGCGCCCGCGCCTGCGGCTCCGGCGGCGCCCAAGCCGATCGCGGCACCGGCCGCCTGGCCGTTCCCTGTGGCGGGTAGACCCAACTAATCGCCATCCAGATGCCTGCGGGCAGCCCTGCATCCGAGACGGATACCAGTCACTGATCCGCGGGCTCCTGGGAACGGAGCCCCCGCAGTACGAAAAGCCTCGCGTCCCCTGCCATCCCACAACGGAAGGGACCGTGGTCAGCCTTTCCCGAGGCCCTCATCACCCTGTCGCGGGCGCTGGTAACATCCCGACTTCGTCGTCCGGGAACATGCACATCCGATGAGCCTGCCCTCCGCGCTTCGCGCACGGTGTTCACGCGCCCTTGTGGCGGGTCTCGTGTGTCTGTTGTCCGGTCTGGCGTGTGCCGATTCCGGCTCCCTGCGCATTGGCGACGTGATCGTGCGGGCGTATTCCGGCTCCTTCGAGGACGTGAAGGAACAACTCGTCTTCGCCATCGAGCAGTCCGGTCTTGCCGTGAGCAACGTCTCGGCCGTCGGCCAGATGCTGGAGCGGACCCGGGCCGATCTCGGTGTGTCCAGGGCAGTGCACGGCAGCGCGGAGATCGTGCAGTTCTGTTCCGCCGCGACAGCCCACGCCGCCACCCAGATCGAACCCCACCTGATCGCCCTGTGCCCGTATTCGCTTGCGGTCTACACGCTCACCGGAGAAGCGGGGCGGGTGTACATCAGCCACCGTGCCCTCGAGATGTCGGACGTCACCCCCGAGGTCGCTGCGGTACTCAGGCGTTCCCAGGCGCTGATCGACGGCATCCTCGACGCGGTGACCCCCTGAATCGCATGGAACGCAAGCGGCTCAATTCGACGCAGATCCGGTCGGTCGGTTACGACCCGGCCAGCCAGACGCTGGAGGTCGAACTGTCCACCGGCACCATCCTTCAGTACGCGCGCGTTTCGCCGGAGGTACATCGCCGCCTCATGGCGGCGCCGTCTCCCGGCAGCTACTACCGCGACAACATCGAGGAATCCTTCACCGCCAGACGGCTGCGCTGACGGGGTGCGTTCTGGCCGTGGCTGTGATCCGTCAACAGGTTGTGTTTGGGCTTGGGTCGTCTGGACATGGGGGTAGCTCCATGGATGCCTGCGTGGGGGCGGCGCCGGTTGTAGTGGTGTTGCCAACCGGACAGTGCCTCGGTGCGCTGCGCTGAGTTCGGGCAACTCCAGCCGTAGTCCCATTCGCCGCAAAACCAACAGACATCGGTGCACAGCTCATTTTCGGGGCCAACCTGGTGAAATTTCCGGGCTCAGCACTCCGGCTCGCCGGGGCGCGGCCTGGGCGCGCGGATGAACCCCATGGCCCGGGACAATCCCTCCAGCGTGGTGCGCTCCACCGGCAGTGGATCGGGCTCGTGATGGAGTGACAGGGCGACCGCCGGATCGCCGTCCAGCCAGCGCGAAAGCGTCGTGTCGTCCGGCGCCAGGCCTGCGGCCGTGCGCAGTCGATCGCACAGGAGAGGCAGATCGCGGTCATCGATGACCCCCACGCCGAGCCGGGTGAGGGCGATCAGGCGACCGTTCTCGTCCAGCCAGAGGCGCTGCAGGACGCCCGCGGGCTCTCCCGTGTGCGCCACCAGTTCGTCGCGAATGTCTGCCGGCATCCGGAACACGAAGGGCGTGCACTCCAGGGTGACATAGACCCGCTGGGGCCCGTTCTGGAAGAACCACCGTCCTTCTTCGTCGGGCTGGTAGTTGCGTGCGATGAAGTTCGACAGGGCTGCATGGGTGATGCGCTCGTGCTTGAGCCGCCACTGGCCGCGGACGTCGAGCGACAGCCAGCCGTAGGCATGCGGCACGTTCGGCCATTTGGCGAGAGCCCGTCTGACGATGTCGTCCATGGCATTCCGGTTTCGGGTCGCCGCAGTGGCATCGACCGCCGCCGGGACCGCGCATAATGCCGGTCTTCCATGGAGGAGCAGGACGATGACGCTGCGTTTCTATTACGGTTCGGGTTCGCCTTACGCCTGGCGTGTCTGGCTGGCCCTCGAGCACAAGACGATTCCCTACGAACTGCAAAGCATCTCCTTCGCCGATCGGCAGCACAAGACCCCCGATTACCTCGCGATCAATCCGCGCGGCAAGGTGCCAGCCATCGTCGACGGAGACTTCGCTCTGTACGAGTCCGCCGCCATCCTCGAGTACCTGGACGAACGCTTTCCCGACGGTCCGTCGCTGTTTCCGGGAGACATCCGCGGCCGGGCGGTGGTGCGCCGGCTGGTGCAGGAGTCGGACCACTGCTTCATGGCGGCGCTCGATCCCCTCCTGCGCACAGTGTTGTTCACGCCACGCGAACGGTGGGACGAGGCGGCGATCGCGGCGGCGCGCGAGGGGTTTGCGGCCGAGTTGCGTTTCTGGGAGACCCGCATGGGCGATGCCTTCCTCGCGGGGGCTCAGCCGTCGGCTGCGGACTTCACCCTCTATCCCCACATCGCCCTGGGTTTGCGCATCGACAAGCGCAAACCGGATTTCGACGTGGCCGGGCTGGTCGGGCCGCGTTTCGGGGCCTGGATGCGGCGTGTCGAGGCCCTGCCCTACCTGGAACGCACCATTCCTCCCCACTGGCGGCCCCGGCAGGAGCAGGCTTGATCCACGTCATGGGCGCCCTGCCGGAAGCCGCGCCACAATGCCTGCGTGGCAGCGTCGCGGCCACGGTCAACTTCCTGGGAGGGACACCAAACATGTGGAAACCGCTCATCCTGATGGCGGCGCTCATGCCTGTCGGCGCGGACGCGCTCGCCGACGGCGCCGGCCAGGGCGAGGCCCTCGTCAAGGCCAAGTGCATCAGCTGCCACGGCGAGGCGCGTCTGCTCCAACTCACCCGCCGCTCGCCCGAGGCGGAGCGTGCGACGCGGCTGGACCGCCACCTCAAGGGGCATTTCGCACCCGGAGCGGAGGATCGCGCCCGGATCGTGGTCTGGCTGGTGAAAGCGACAGCCGAATGATCGCCGGCAGGCGTGCGCGCCGATGGCGAGCCACGTCCGCCGCATTGCAACGAGGGAGAAATGGCGACCATGGGACCGCCAGGAATGCTGTTCGGCGCCATTGCCGATGATTTCACCGGCGCAACGGATCTTGCCAATACTCTGGTCAAGGCCGGCATGCGCACCGTGCAGTTGCTCGGTGTCCCTCGCGCCGGTCTTCCGGTGCCGGAGGCAGATGCCGTCATCGTTGCCCTGAAGTCGCGCAGCTGCCCAGCGCCGGAGGCGGTACGCCTCTCACTGGATGCACTGGAGTGGCTGCGGCGGGCCGGGGCGCGCCAGTTCTACTTCAAGTACTGCTCCACCTTCGATTCGACGCCTGCGGGCAACATCGGACCGGTGGCGGACGCGCTGTGCGATGCGCTCGGGGTCGACTTCACCGTGTTCAACCCGGCTTTTCCGACCAACCGGCGGACCGTCTACCAGGGCTATCTTTTCGTGGGCGACGTGCTGCTGTCCGAATCGAGCATGCGCCACCATCCGCTCACGCCCATGACAGACCCGTCGCTGGTGCGTGTGCTCCAGCAGCAGACGCCGGGTCGCGTCGGCCTGGTGCCCGCCGCCGTGGTGGGAGAGGGCGCAGCTGCCGTGCGCCAGGCCTTCGAGAGACTGCGTGGAGCGGGCGTCCGTCATGCCGTGCTCGACACCCTGGACGACGGTCACCTGTCGACGCTGGGAGAAGCCTGTGCCGATCTTGCCCTGGTGACGGGCGGTTCGGGGATGGCGATGGGCCTGCCGGGTAACTACCTGCGTGCCGGCCTGCTCGTCCCGGGTCGGGCGGCCAGCCTGCCGCGCGTCGAAGGCCACGCGGCTGTCATCGCCGGGAGTTGCTCCGCTGCGACGCAAGCCCAGGTGGCCCACATGAGCCGCACGCATGAGGCACTGGCCATCGATCCGCTGGCGGCTGCCGCGGGCCAGGATGTGGTGGGCGATGCCTTGCGTTGGGCGCAGTCGCGGCTGTCCGACCGCCCCATTCTCTTCTACTCCACCGGCACGCCGGGACAGGTGGCGGCGGTGCAGGAGCGGCTCGGCCGGGAGCACGCCGGCACACTGGTCGAGGAGATCCTGTCGCAGATCGCCCGCGGTCTGGTGAGCCGCGGCGTCCGCCGTCTCGTCGTTGCCGGGGGCGAGACCTCGGGTGCCATCGTCAGCGCTCTCGGCGTCGAGGGTCTGGCCATCGGTGCCGAGATCGACCCGGGGGTGCCCTGGACCGCGAGCCTGGGACCCGAGCCCCTGGCGTTGGCGCTCAAGTCCGGCAACTTCGGCACGGAGGATTTCTTCACCAAGGCATTCGACCGCTATGCGTGATCCATTTCATCGGGGTGACCGACATGAGTGAGAGCGCCCTCAGGGAGCAGATGGCCGACCTCGGCCGCTCCTTGTTCGAGCGTGGGCTGACCTTCGGATCGGCGGGCAACCTGTCTGCACGCCTGGAGGACGGATTCCTGCTCACGCCCACCAATGCGTGCCTCGGGCGGCTCGACCCGGCGCGCATCACCAAGCTCGATCCCTCGGGGCGGGTGCTGTCCGGGGACAAACCCTCCAAGGAGGCCTTCCTGCATCTCGCGATGTACGGCGAGCGTCCTTCCGCCGGTGCCGTCGTGCATCTGCATTCGACCCATTCCGTGGCCGTGTCGGTGCTCGACGGTATCGATCCGGAGCAGCCCATCCCGCCGATCACCGCCTACTACGTGATGAAAGTCGGGCGGCTGCTGCTGCTGCCGTATTACGCGCCCGGTGATCCGGCGCTTGCGGATGCGGTGCGCGAGGTGGCAGGGAAGCACCGTTCGGTGCTGCTCGCGAATCACGGACCCGTCATCGCGGGAGCCGATCTGGAGACGGCCATCTACGCCACGGAGGAACTGGAGGAGACGGCCAGATTGTTCCTGATGCTCAGGTCGGAGCGATTGCGCCTGCTGTCGCCGGAGGCGGTGGCCGAACTGGAGCGCCGCCATCCCGGCTGATGCCAGCTGTGCGGCCGCTGCCGCCGACGGTCGCCCGGGGCGGGCGATTTCAGCCGGCCTGATCCGACCTGCGACGGCGTGGGGCCGTCGAGTCGCTCCAGTCCCGTGCTTCGGCAGTGGAATGGGCGGGTTCGCCCTGCTCGCGCCGGATTTCGTAGTCGACGATCTCGCGCAGCAGTGCCTCGGCCCGCAGCGCCGAATCAGGTTCTGAGGAATGTTTCATCTCCTCGGCGAGCTGCGCCTTGCACGCGAGGTACTCGGCCTCGGAATCGATCGGGCGCGAGAACTGCGACAGCCGGTGGGCCTGTTTGTCGATGCGCCCCGCCGTGGCGGCCTTTCCCGGTGCATGCAGTTCGATCTTCATGCACGGCGTCACGCAAGCGCGGTGCCAAGCCGCACGACGCGCCCGGATGAGCCCGTCACATGAGCGCGAGGCGGCGCCAGGCGCCCGAGCGCCAACGCCAGAGCATCAGCGCGCCCAGACAGAAAATGTAGACAAGTGACGCCCACCATCCGCCACGCAGCCCGTGGTCGAGGGCGGGCAGGAAATCCACCCAGCCCTGGCCGGGCGCGAAACTGAGAATGTGGGCCAGGGGAACGAATCCGCCCCAGGCCAGCGCCATGAGCATCAGCGTCGGCACCCGCACGTCCCCGGCCCCGCGCAGGCAGAACGCCGCGGCCAGGTTGAGCGCGTCGAAGGTCTGGTAGGCCCCGGCGATCCAGGTGACGGAAAGCGCCAGCGCGACCACCTCCGCCGCTCCGGCGTCGCCGGCGCGCGTGAACAGCGGTACCAGCCAAGGACCGCCGAGGGCGATGGCCGCCCCCATGGTCCCCATGTAGAGCGCCGCCAGCACCACGATGCGGTCGCCGAGGCGCTGGGCCCAAGCCTTGTCGCCTGCGCCGATGGACTGGCCCACCAGTGTCGTACCCGCCATGGCGATGCCGATGGCCGGGAGATAGGCCGCGGATGTCAGCATCATGACGATCTGCGTCGCAGCGCCCTGCAAGGGACCGAGTGTGACCTGCATGAGCTGGAACAGCGACAGGGCCACCAGATCGACGGCCGGGAACAGACCGGTGGGGATGCCCACGGCGAGCACCCGCCACAGGCGTTGGGGCTGGAGTTTCCACGTGTGCCGGGTGCGATAGCTCTGTTGCAGTGCAGCGCCGAGAAACACCGCCAGCATCGCCACCACGCCGACCGCGAGGGAGAGGGTGGTGGCCCAGCCCGAGCCGGCCATGCCGAGCCCGAGGCGGAAGATCAGCACTTCGTTGAGCACACCGTTCACCACGGCCACCACCAGCATCACCAGCAGGGTCACTCGGGTGCGGCCGATGCCGTTGAAGAAGCCCGAGATGCCCCACAGGGCGACCGCCAGCGGACCGCCCAGCATGCGGGGCTGCCACCACTGCACCGCGAGCGCGGTGATCTCCGGATCCAGGTCGAAGGGCGAGAGCAGGGCGTCGCCGCTGAAGGCCAGCAGCAGGAACAGCGGCGCCAGCAGAAGCGAGGCCCAAAGCCCATGCCAGGCGCTGGCCGCGGCCTCGGCCGGACGTCCGCCGCCGAAGGCCTGGGCCGCGAAGGACTGCACCACGAAACCCACACCCCCCAGGGCGAGCAGGAACACGATGGCGAGAAAGTGCACCGCCCCCATGGCCGCCATGGCGCTGGTGGACAGGCGGCCGATGAACCAGGTGTCGGTCAGGTTGAGGATCAGCTGGACCGCGCTGTTCATCATCAGCGGCAGCGCGAGTGCCAGGACGGCGCGCATGTCGACGTGACGGCGTCCGCGGGAGTCATGACGCACTGCGGGAAGCTGGCCTGGATGCATGGGGAGGGATGTTGTTGCTGCGGGGGACGAGGCGGGGCTGGCTGCGAAGACCGACTCTTCCGACGGCCACGCGATGCGCGTGATCTAATCAGACCTTCCCCGGGGCCCGATCCTCACACGGGGCGGGCCGCGCAGTAGATATCAAACGAGCATGAGGAGCAACTGCATGTCGCAATTCCTGACGGGTCGCAGACGCTGGCTCGCCTCGACGGGTGCGGTGGTGGCCCTGTCCCTGGCCGGCGGCCGGCCGGTGCGCGCAGCCGATCCCATCGAGGTGCCCGGGGCGGGGTACCGCTACCTGCCTGGAAATCCGGTGTACGCCACCGGGGCGGTGGCCCTGCCCGGATTCGAGATCGTGCACGCCCTCCTGGATGACTGGCTCCCGCTCGACGAGGGCTATGCGGCGGTCGAGTCCCACCTGCGCGCCCTGGGCCGGCCCATGCAGGCCTTGTGCGGGATGGAGCTGCGCCTGCCGCGGCAGCTGTCGCCGGACGAGTTCCGGGCCTTCAATGCGCCGTATGTCGAGCGTCTGGTCCGCTGGGGCCTGCTCGGGCAGGGCAGCAATCCCGTGTCGCGCACCAACGTCGCGCCGGCCCTCGAGCCGCCAGAGGCGCCCGCCCTGCACGGGTTTTCCTATTGCGTGCCGTTGGCTGGCGCGGCGGGTGGCGATTTCGTGATGTCGGGCATGACGGAGAGCGGCCCCGGCGGGATCGTCGCCCCGGGGGACGTGTCTCCCGCGGGCCTGCGCGCCAAGCTCGATTTCCTGGTGCGTGCCGTCGACCAGCGCCTCACCGGCCTGGGGGTGTCGCTCGCCACGGCGGCCCAGGTGGACTTCTATGCCGCCCAACCCATGGAGGGCCTGCTGGCGGAACTGCTCCTGCCCGCCATCGACCGTTCCGCGCGCCGCGGGCTGCGCTGGCACTACGGCCGTCCTCCGGTGATCGGTGCGGAACTGGAGCTCGAGGCGAGGCGTTTCGCGCGGGAGGTGGTCGTCCGCGCATAGCGCACGGGTCATCTGCTCCAATCCCTGCATGGAGCGGTCGCCGCCGCTTGCGATTCACGCCCAGGTGACCAGCACCGGCTGGTGGTCCGAGGCCTGGCTGACCGGATCCACGGTGACCCCGCGCAGGGCGGGTGCCAGATCGGACGTCGCGAACACGAAGTCGCAGCACATCAGGGGGTGGCTGCGATCGTGCACCCCCCAGCTCGGCGGGTGGGGCCGGCCGGGGTTCACTGCCTCCCAGGCGTCGACGAAGGCCTGGGTGTCGTCGGCGAAGGGCGCCAGCATGCGCCGGTGCTCGACGCCGTCCGGCGGGAAGTTGCAGTCGCCGCAGAAGAAGGCCGACACCGGTCGCGGACGGACCTCGAAGGGCTCGCCCAGGTCCCCGTCCGGGCGTTGCCGGGCGGCGTGCGCGCAGGCCTCGGCATGCAGGGCACGCAGCGCGTCCACCTGCGTCATGCGCTGGCGTGGCGAGTAGTACTCGAGATGGGTGCTCAGCACCCGCAGCGGGCCAGCCGGGGACTGCAGCACCAGCTCCAGCGCCACCCGCTGCATGCTGGGCACGGCCGGGTCGGCCGGCCAGGGGAGCCGGTGGCGGAAGGTCTGCAGCACCGGCCAGCGACTGAACACGGCGTTGCCGAAGCGCCGACGCCCGTCGTCCAGTTCGGTGGCGGTGGCGAAGAAGCCCCGGTAGCCCGGCAGGGCGTCGCGCAGCATCGCCATCTGGTCCTCGCCCCGGCTGCCCGGCAGTCCGTCGAAGCCCCGCGCCACTTCCTGCAGGCAGAGAACGTCGAAATCGGCGAGTGCCTGCGCCTCCCGGGCGATGCGGGCCGGGTCTACCCGGCCGTCCACGCCGCGGCACCACTGCACGTTCCAGGTGATGAGTTGCATGCGGGCGGTCATCCGTCGGTGCAGGGCGATGGCCTGCCGAAGGGGTGATAGCACGTGCCCGGTTCCGTGGCCAGGGGGGCTGGCCGCGGGCGCGGTCACAGGGATGTCACCGAGGCGTCACAAAGCGCTCATACCATCTTCCGTTCGGGTGGTGATCGACGCTGCCCCGACGTTTCCAGCGCCTGCCAAACGATCATGTTCCCCGTTCCGCCGCACCCGTCACGAACCCGCCCGGCTCCCGGTTTCACACTGCTCGAATTGCTCGTGGTGATCGTGATCATCGGTCTGCTGGCGGGCTATGTGGGGCCGAAGTACTTCGCGCAGGTGGGCAAGTCGGAGGTCAAGGTGGCGCGGGCGCAGATCGACGCGTTCGAGAAGGCCCTCGACAACTACCGTCTGGACGTGGGGCGCTACCCGAGCACCGAGCAGGGGCTGGCAGCGCTGGAGACGCGCCCGGAGAGCGAGGCGCGCTGGCAGGGGCCGTATCTCAAGAAGGCGATTCCGCTGGATCCCTGGGGCAAGCCCTATCAGTACCGGGCGCCGGGCGAGAAGGGCGAGTTCGATCTGTATTCCTGGGGCAAGGACGGACAGGCCGGCGGCGAGGGCGAGAATGCCGACATCGGCAACTGGAACTGATACGCCCGAGCGATCAGGAGTTTTCCTGAAAAGCGAGCACACGCCAACAGGAGCTTCGATGCGCCACAGGGTGAAGGCCGTCAAACCGGGGGCCGGCGTGGTGCACCTCGAGATCGAGGCGGCGGATGCGGCCGAAGCGGCGCGTCTGGTCCAGGCCCAGGGCTGTGTGGTCCTGTCGATTTCCGGTGGCAAGTCCTGGTCGCTGCCGAGTCTCGCGCGCCGGGCGCGCTTTCCCCTGCTGCTGTTCACGCAGGAGCTGCTGGCGCTGCTGCATTCCGGCATCGGTCTTGTGGAAGCGCTCGAGACCCTGGCCGAGAAGGAGTCCCGCCCCGACACACGCGCCACCCTGGATCGCCTGCTCGGCGCGCTGCGCGAGGGCAAGCCCTTCTCGGGTGCGCTGCGCCTGCTGCCCGCGGCGTTTCCAGAGCTCTACGTCGCCACGGTGCGCGCCTCCGAGCGCACCGGCGATCTGGCCGAGGCGCTGGGGCGCTACGTCGCCTACCAGAACCAGCTCGAGCTGGTGCGCAAGAAGCTCGTCGCCGCGTCCATCTACCCCGTCATCCTCGTCGTCGTGGGCGCCCTGGTGAGCCTGTTCCTGCTGGGCTACGTCGTGCCGCGCTTCAGCCACGTCTACGAGGAGATGGGCGATTCCATCCCGCTCATGTCGCGCCTGCTCATGCACTGGGGCCGGCTGGTCGAGTCGCACGGCGCCTGGGTCGGCATCGTCGCCCTCGGGCTGCTGGCGGCCTCGGTGTGGTGGCTGTTGCAGCCGGGTGCGCGGGCGCAGATGCTGCGCGCCGTGCGCACCGTGCCCGCCCTGGGCGAGCGCCTGCGGGTCTACCAGCTCACCCGGTTCTACCGCACCCTGGGCATGCTGCTCGCCGGCGGCATCCCCATCCTCCAGGCGCTGGGCATGGTCAGCGGCCTGCTCGACGTCGAAATGCGCGCCCGGCTGGCCCAGGCGTCCCGGCTGGTCGGAGAGGGCCGGCCCCTGTCGGTGGCCCTGGACGACAGCGGTCTGACCACGCCTGTGGCCCTGCGGTTGCTGCGGGTCGGCGAGCGCGGCGGGCAGATGGGGCAGATGATGGAGCGCATCGCCGCCTTCCACGACGAGGAGATGGCGCGCTGGGTAGAGTGGTTCACCCGCACCTTCGAGCCGCTGCTCATGGCCGTCATCGGGGTGATCATCGGCGGCATCGTCGTGCTCATGTACCTGCCCATCTTCGAGCTCGCCGGGAGCATCCAGTGAAGCCGCGCGAGTTCGATGCCGGCGCGGTGTTCGGCGCCGCCGACTTCGCCGCCGCGCGCGAGGCCGCCGCGGCCGGCGGCCGGCGGGTGCTCGACTGCCTCGAGGCCGCCAGCGGGCTGGACGAGACCGGTTTCCTGCAGGCCCTGGGTGCCACGCTCGGCCTGCGCCCCCTGGGCATGGACGACCTGCACCAGAGCCGGCCCGCTCTGGAGCTGCTGCCCTACACCGAGGCCCTGGCGCACGAGTGCGCCCTGGTGCGCGACGCCGGTGGTGCCCTGCTGCTGGTGCACGCCGACCCCTTCGACCACCGCTTCGCGGCTTGGGCCGACGCGCGCATCGCCGCGCCCTTCGAGCGTGTCATCGCTCGTCGTGATGACCTGGCCGCCTGGCTCACCCGCCAGGGCGAGAGCCTGCGCGCCATGGAGAGCCTCGTCGGCCAGTCCGGCACCCAGGGCGAGGGCGCCCGCACCGTCGAGGACCTCTCGCTCAGGAGCATCAGCGCCGACACCAGTCCGGTGGTGCGGCTGGTGCACTCCACCCTGTACGACGCGCTCAAGAGTGGTGCCAGCGACATCCACCTCGAGACCGGCGCCGGGGCGCTGGTCATCAAGTACCGCATCGACGGTGTGCTCGGCACCGTCAGCCAGGTCGGGGGCGGCGAACTGGCCGAGCAGGTCATCTCGCGCATCAAGGTCATGTCCGAGCTCGACATCGCCGAGCGGCGCATCCCCCAGGACGGGCGCTTCAAGGTCTCGGTGCAGGGGCGGGAGATCGACTTCCGCGTCTCCATCATGCCGTCCATCTTCGGCGAGGACGCGGTGCTGCGCGTCCTCGACAAGCAGAGCCTGGCCGACCAGGTCCAGGGCCTGTCGCTCGACAGCCTGGGCTTCGATCCGGCGGCCAGGACCTGGATGCGGCGTCTGGCCTCCGAGCCCTACGGCATGCTGCTCGTGACCGGCCCGACTGGCAGTGGCAAGACCACCACCCTGTACGCCGCCATCTCCGAGATCAACCACGGCCAGGACAAGCTCATCACCATCGAGGACCCGGTCGAGTACCAGCTCCCCGGGGTGCTGCAGATCCCGGTCAACGAGAAGAAGGGCCTGACCTTCGCCCGCGGGCTGCGCTCCATCCTGCGCCACGACCCGGACAAGATCATGGTGGGCGAGATCCGCGACGCCGAGACCGCCCAGATCGCCATCCAGGCCGCGCTCACCGGCCACCTCGTCTTCACCACCGTGCACGCCAACAACGTCTTCGACGTGCTCGGGCGCTTCACCCACATGGGCGTGGACCCCTACAGCTTCGTGTCCGCCCTGAACGGCATCGTCGCCCAGCGTCTGGTGCGGGTGAACTGCCCCCACTGCAGTGCCGAGGACCATCCCGACGACGAGCTTCTCGCCGCCTCGGCACTGACCCGTGAACAGGTGGCCGGCTTCCGCTTCCGCGCCGGGCGCGGCTGCGGCCACTGTCGCGGCAGCGGCTACCGCGGCCGCAAGGCCATCGCCGAGATGCTGGTGCTGAGCGACGAATTGCGCGAGCTCATCACCACCCGTGCCCCCATCCGCCAGATCAAGGAGGCCGCGCGCCGCGCCGGCACCGCCTTCCTGCGCGACTCCGCGCTGGCCCTGGTGGCCGCCGGGGAGAGCACCCTCCAGGAGATCAATCGTGTCACCCTGGCGGCGTGAGCGCCTGCTGGTCGGGCTCTCGCCCGAGCGCCTGCGCCTGCAGCGTGTGGGCGGCGGTCGTCCGGATGGCGAGGCCGAGGGGCTGGACTGGCCGGTCGAGCCGGTCGGCGCCGAGCCCTGGCGCGGCGCCGTCGACGCTCTCGCGCGTGCGCTGACCGAGGCCGGCGGCGCCGGGGTGTGCGTGCGGCTGTCGGGCCACTTCGTGCGCTGGCTGCTGCTCTCGCCCAGCGAGGACCTCGCCGGGGACGCCCAGTGGCAGGCCTACGCCCGCATCGAGATGCAGGCCATCCACGGCGAGCGCGCCGGCGACTGGGCGCTGCGGGTGGGTGAGCCGCGGCCCGGTGAGCCAGCACCTGCCTGCGCCGTCGATCAGGCACTGGTCGATGCCGTGCAGGCCGCCTGCGCTGCGGCGGGCAGCCGGCTGCTGTCGCTGGAACCGGCCTTCTGCGTCGCCTTCGAGGCCCGGCGGCCCGCGCTGCGCGCCCCGGTGTGTGCCCTGGCCCATCTCGAGCCCGGGCGCCTGACCCTCGGCCTGCTGCTGCGCCAGCGCTGGGTCGCGCTGTCCTCCGTGCGCTGTGGCGAGCGCTGGCTGGAAGCCCTGGAATCCGAGCTCGCCCTCGCCGCCGCCGGTGGGGCCCTGCCGGTCGCGCCCGGTCGGCTGCACGTGGTCGCCGATGGCCTGGATGCACGGGTGCCCGCCAGCATCGGCGGCTGGGAGGTGCTGGACGACGATGACCTGCCGGTCGCCCGCGGCGTCGCGTGGCGCTGGCCGGCCTGGGCGCGCTGGAGGCGGGCATGACGCCGCCGCGGCTGTCCCTGGACTTCGCCCGGTCCCGGGCCCAGGCCGGCACGCTCGCCACCGTCGTCGCGGCCGCCGGCGCCGTGGCTGCACTGCTGGTGGCCGGGGCCTGGCTGGACGCGCGCCAGGAACAGGCGCGCTGGGAGAGCCGGCTCGAGGACACCCGGCGGCTGGCCGGGCGGACCCTGCCGCGGCTCGCCCCCGAGGCGGCCGCCTCGCCGCAACTGCAGGCCGAACTGCAGGCGGCCAACGCCGTGCTCGACCAGATGAGCCTGGGCTGGGGCGGGCTGCTCGACGACGTCGAGGCCGCCGTGGGTGCCGACGTCGCCCTGCTGGCCCTGCAGCCCGACGCGCGCGGTCGCAGCGTCACCCTCGAGGGCGAGGCGCGTCAGATGGCGGCCCTGCTGGAACTGCTCACCCGCCTCGAGGCCACCGGCTCGCTCGAGCAGGTGCACCTGCTCCAGCACGAGACGCGGGTCGCCGACCCGCGCCGGCCCGTGGTCTTCAAGATACAGGCGCGATGGACGCCGGGCGCCTGATCCGCCACGGCCGCTGGTGGCTGCGGCGCGAGCGCTCGCGCCTGGGCTGGCGGGGCCTGGCCGGGGTCGCACTGCTGCTGGCCACCCTGGCCGTGGCCGTGCTGGCCCTGCGGCCCGCCGCGCAGCGCATCGACAGCCTGCGTGCCGAGGTCACCGCCTTGCGCGCCGCCCTGCGTACCGGGACCGTGGCCGCGCCCGTGCCGCCGGCCAGCCGCGCCGACCAGCTCGACACCTTCCACGCCTTCTTCCCCGGCGCCGACACCCTGCCGGCATGGCTGGAGCGCATCCACGAGGCCGCCCGTCACAACGGCATCGCCCTCGACGCCGGCGACTACCAGCTCCAGCCCGGCGGCGCCGAGCGGCTGCTGCGCTATCACGTGCGCCTGCCGGTGCGGGGGAGCTATCCCCAGATCCGCGCCTTCGTCGCCGAGGTTCTCAACCGGGTGCCTGCCGCCGCCCTGGAGGAGTTGCAGCTGCGCCGCGAGGCCATCGGCGCTCCCCAGCTCGAGGCGCGCCTGTCCTTCGTGGTCCTGCTCGGAGGCGGGCGGTGATGGCTACGGCCCGGCTGCGCCGCGGCCTGCTCGCCCTCGCGGCCGTGGCCACGCTGGGTGCCTTGTGGTGGGTCGAGAGCGGCGCGGGCGACCCGGCGGCTGTCGATGCCGCGCCACCGCGCCGGGCCACCGCCACCTCTGCCGTGCCTGCGCCTGGGGCGCCGGGTGCACCCGTAGCCTTGCCGGTGCGCACCGCGGGTACCGGTGCTGCCGCACCCGCGCCCGCCGGTGGCGGCATCGACCTGGGCCGCCTGCAGCGCAATGCCCGCGGCGCCGCCGCCAACGCCTTCGAGGTGCGCACCTGGGAGCCGCCGCCACAGCGCCCGAGCGCGCGCGAACTGCGCGAGCAGCAGGCCGCCGCGCCGCCGCCCCCACC
>JBEICA010000135.1:0-9281 GCA_040373665.1 Burkholderiales bacterium
CGCGGGCGGCGATTTCGCGGGCCCTGGCCTCGGTCGCGCCGGTTTCCGACAGATGGTCCACCAGACCCAGCGCCATGGCCTCCTCTGCGGGCACACGCTCGCACAGGATGGTGAGCCGCTTGGTGGTGGCCGGTCCGGTGAGCGCGATGAGGCGCGGCACCGTACCCCAGGTGAGCGGCAGGCCGAGGGAGATCTCGGGCAGGCTGACGAAAGCGTCCCGGGCCAGGACGCGCCAGTCGCAGGCCAGCGCCAGCGCCAGTCCGCCACCGATGGCATAGCCCTCGATGGCGGCGACGGTGATCTGCGGCAATTGTTCCCAGGCGCTGGCCATGCGGAAGCCGGCGCGACCCATCTCGCGTTGTTCGACGAAGGACGCCTCGGATGGACCCCAGCGCTCTTCATCCTTCAGATCGGCTCCGGCCGAGAACCAGCCTGGCGCACCGGTCAGGATGATCGCGTCGATGCCGGCATCGTCGCGTAGTTCACCCGCCAGCGCCGTGATCTCCCGCATGAACGCCACGGACAGGGCGTTGCGTCGCTCCGGCCTGTTGAGGCGCACGACGGCGAGGCGGCCTTCTCGCTGGACGATGAGGGATGGGGACATGGCAGGCTTGCCTGACTCCGCTCAGCCCGTCAGGCGGAAGGGGTTCTCGATCCGTATGCCACTGATGATCTGGCCATGTGCGAGATCCTCGGAGTACACCACCGAGGCACCGGAAGCTTCCGCGCCCGCAACGATCATGCTGTCCCAGAACGACAGCCGCCATACCTCGGCGATCTCGGTCGCGCGCAGGACCATCGCCGGCTCCGTTGCCACCCGGACCCATGGGGAGTAGGTCCGGATCAGTTCCCGTGCGTCGGACATCGCCAGGGGAGTGGGGATCTTGCGAGTGACATTGACCAGGAACTCCTGCAACACTTGCGTGCTAAGGCAACCTTCACCCGTCTCCCAGAGTTGCGTCAGCAATCCCGCAGCCATGCGACGTTTTTCCCCGGCGTCGCGGTCGTGGGCGTAGATCAGGACGTTCGTGTCAACGAAGCGCATCGCGATCGTGCAGGCCGTCCCGGTCTCCCAGGCCCTGACCACCCAGGTGGAATCCCGTCGCCATCATGGCAAGAGCTTCCCGTTGGCAACGTGAGTAGTGTTCGCTGTTGTCCGCCATTTGCCGCAGTCCTTCGGCCAGCAACGCACTGATGCTCATGCCCTGCCCGGCTGCCATGGCTCTGGCTCGCCTGAGCAAATCCTTCTCAAGGGAAAGCGTGATGTTCTGTTTGGCGGACACGAGGATTGCTCCACGCAATTTACGTGAGAAATTGTAGCCTCGAAATTTCATCGGGTCGATCCCGACAAAAAAAGGGCCGTGCCGACACGCATCGAACCTGCGGCACTCCGCGACAGGCGCCGCCGATCCACTTGTGGCCGGCAGGCGTGTAGCTCTTACCCCGCCTGGACGGAACTGCAGGCCGTGCGGAGGGACCGGGTGCAGGCGCAGTCGCTTACAACAGGTCCGGATTCATCACCGCCCTGAGCACCACTTCGGCGGTTTCGTCGCGGACGCGGTGGCTGAGCCACCACAGCCCGCCCTTGCGCACCGACCAGGCGAGCGGGGCGCCGGCGAGCAGCAGGGCGGCGACCTCACCCAGGGTCGGCTGGTGGCCGACGACGAGAACGGCGCCCGGGCTCTCCGGCCAGTCGGCAGTGGCGAGCACGGCCTCGGGCGAGGCGTCGGGCGCGAGGTCCGCAACGGTCTCGAAGTGGCGGCTCAGGTACTGCGCGGTCTCGCGGGTCCGCAGGGCGGGGCTGACCAGGATGCGGGTGTTGCGCGGCAGGCGCGGCTTGAGCCAGCGCGCCATGTCCTCCGCCTGCTTGTGGCCCTTGGCGGTGAGGGGCCGGGTGAGGTCCGGGCTGCCGTCAGCCGCCTCGGCGTGGCGCCACAGGATCAGGTGCATGGGCTACCAGAACGGGTCGGTTTTGGAGAAGCGCCGCCAGGCCGTCTCGAAGCGGTCGAGGGACGTCTGGGCACGCGCGTGCAGAAAACCCCGGATGATGCCGGTGCCGTGCGACAACTGCGTGTCGGGCGCGTCGATCGAGGCGAGCAGACGCAGGGTGACCGCCTCGTCGTTGAGCGAACCCAGGACGTCCTGGAGATTGGCGGCGGCATTGGCGAAGCCGCGCACGGCCTTGCGCGGGTAGAGGCTGGAGAGGAATTCCAGGGCGTAGCGCAGCTTCTTGATCTCGATGCGCAGCGCGTGGAGGGAGGCGTCGTTGCTGCGGTCGGCGGCGCGACCAGCCTTGCGGACCCGGCGGTACTGGCGTTGCAGCAGGCGGCCGGCCAGAGTCGTGCCGTCTGCCTCTTCGACACCGCTCCACAGGGCGGCCTCCATGAGCATGGCGAGGTCCAGCATCAGAGCGGTCTGCACGGCCGGTGCGAGGGCGGCGCGCGCCAGGGTCCGGGCGCGGTGGCGCTCCGGCGCGGTGATCTCGGCCACCCTGGCGAGGGCTGCATCGCCCGGGATTGCCCCCAGGATGGCTGGCAGGGTCTCGCCGTGGACCACGTCCCAGTCGCGCGCGCTGCCGAGCGCCGCGGCGAGGTCGCGGAAGCGCCCCGCGATCTCGCCGAGCGATTCGCGCGGCACCACCGGGCGGAACACCGAAAAGGCGGAGCGCAGGCGGCGCATGGCCACGCGGGCCTGGTGGATGTATTCCGGGTCTTCGGCATCCAGCACGCCGGCGACGTTGGCCTGCAGGTGGGCGGCGCAGTTGTTGACGATGACGCGCAGCATGGCAGTGGCGCCCATGCCGGCGTCGAGCAGCGGTGCCTTGCCGCGCACCGGGGACGGGGCGGCGCCGACGAGCAGCGCGTAGCCGCGCTCGGCCTTGCTGACATCGCCGATGCGGAAATCGATGTCGGCGAGCAGCCGCCGCGCGAAGGCGTAGAGGTGGCGCGGGTCGCCGTCGACCAGCTCGATCTCCAGCTCGTGGATCGGTTCGGTTCGTCCGCCCGCTTCGATGATCCCGGTGTCCACGGCGAACTCCGCGAAGCTGCCGGGATGGATCTCCACGGTGCGGGCGTTGCGGCGGAACCGGGTCTCGAAGGCCGGGGCGAGCGCTGCGCGGATGGCCGGGTCCCTCAGCCAGGCGACGGCAGGCGTGTCGGGCAGCGCGTCGAGCTCGGGCACCGGTGCGCGGACCGGAACCTCATGCTCCTCGCGCTGGTGCAGCCCCGTGTCCACGCCGCCGCCGGACTTGAGCGTCTGGATCCAGCGACGGCCGACCCGCCGCACGCGCAGGGCCATGCCGGCCCTGGCCAGGGCGAGTTCGGGGGTGTCGAAATAGATGCTGCGCAGGGTCCTGACCGCCGGGGCCGAGCGCTGGGCGTCCCGCAGCACCGCGCTCGCACCGATGCGCCGCAGGGTGGCGGGTTCGCACAACAGCTTGAGTTCGATCTCCACGGCGCTGCCCGGATCAGGTGGCGCTGGCGGAACGGGCCGCCAATTTGGCGAGGAGTTCGCGCTGGGCGCCACGTTCGGGCTCGCCGGCCGTGTCACAGAGGCGGTACTGGCCATCGGCATCCATGGTCCAGGCCTGGGTGTTGTCCTCGAGGTAGACCTGCAGCCCCTCGGTGACGACGCGACGCTTGAGTTTGGCATCCAGGACCGGAAAGCAGACCTCGATGCGGCGGAAGAAATTGCGGTCCATCCAGTCCGCGCTGGACAGGTACACCTGGTCGGTGGAGTGGAAGTGGAAGATGCGGGCGTGCTCGAGGAAGCGGCCGATCACGGAGCGCACGCGGATGTTTTCCGACAACCCGGGGATGCCGGGCCGCAGCGCGCACACGCCGCGCACGATCAGGTCGATCTTCACGCCGGCACGGGAGGCCTCGTAGAGCTCGTAGATGATCTCGGGCTCGAGCAGGGCGTTCATCTTGGCGGTGATGCCCGCCGCCTTGCCCGCCCGCGCCTGCGCGGCCTCGTGGGCGACGGCCTCGAGCAGGCGGGGATGCAGCGTGAAGGGTGACTGCAGAACGTGGGTGTGGTGCCCTGCCCTGCCCAGCCCGGTGAGCTGCATGAACACGTCGTTGACGTCCGCCGTGATCTCCGGATGGCAGGTGAACAGACCGAAGTCGGTGTAGAGCGTGGCAGTGCGCGAGTGGTAGTTGCCGGTGCCGAGATGGACGTAGCGCAGCAGCCCGCGCTCTTCGCGGCGCACCACCATCGCCATCTTGGCGTGCGTCTTGTGACCGACGACGCCGTACACCACGTGGGCACCGACCTCTTCCAGGCGCGCCGCCCAGTTGATGTTGGCCTCCTCGTCGAAACGGGCCAGCAGTTCCACCACCACGGTGACCGCCTTGCCATTGCGTGCCGCAGTGATGAGGTGGCTCATGAGCTCCGAGTCGGTGCCGGTGCGGTAGACCGTCTGCTTGATGGCGACGACGTTGGGGTCGGTGGCCGCCTGGGCGATGAAGTTGATCACCGGCTTGAAGGACTGGAACGGGTGGTGCAGGAGCAGGTCGCTCTTGCGGATCGCCGCGAAGATGTCGTGACCCTTGGCCAGCGGCGCCGGCATGCCCGGCAGAAAGGGCTTGTATTTGAGGTCGGGCCGGTCGACCCGGTCGGGCACCTGCATCAGCCGGACAAGGTTCACCGGGCCGCGGACCTGATAGAGGTCGCCGCGGCCGAGGCCGAACTGCTGCAGCAGGAAGTCGGACATGTGGGGCGGACACAGATCCGCCACCTCGAGCCGCACGGCGTCGCCGAAATTGCGCTGCGGCAGTTCGCCCTGCAGCGCCGTGCGCAGGTTCTTGATCTCCTCCTCGTCGACGAACAGGTCGCTGTTGCGGGTGACGCGGAACTGGTAGCAGCCCTTGATCTCCATCCCGGCGAACAATTCACCCACGTGGGCGTGAAGGATGGACGAGAGGAACACGAAACCGTAGGCGCAGCCCGAGATCTCCTCGGGCAGCAGCACGAAGCGCGGCAGGGCGCGCGGTGCCTGGACGATGGCGGTGCCGGAATTGCGGCCGAAGGCGTCCTTGCCCGAGAGCTCGACGGCGAAGTTCAGGCTCTTGTTGAGCAGGCGGGGGAAGGGATGCGCCGGATCCAGCCCGATGGGCGTGAGCACCGGCATCGCCTCGTCGAGGAAGAAGCGGTGGATCCATTCGCGCTGCGCGTCGGTCCACTCGCGGCGCCGCAGGAAGCGCACACCCTCGGCGGCGAGCGCCGGCAGCACCTCGTCGTTGAAGATGGCGTACTGCCGGCCGACCAGATCGTGCACCTGGGCCGAGATCTCCTGCAGCACGTCCTGGACGGAGGCGCCGTCCGGATGTGTCGTGCCCGAGCCGAGCTGCATCTGCGCCTTGAGCCCCGACACGCGGATCTCGAAGAACTCGTCGAGGTTGCTGCCGACGATGCACAGAAAGCGCAGGCGCTCCAGCAGCGGCGTCGTGGGGTTCTGCGCCTGGGCCAGCACCCGCCGGTTGAAGGCCAGCTGGCCGAGCTCCCGGTTCAGGAAGCGCTGCGGCTCCGCCGGGAGCGAGGGCCCCTCCGCCACGGCGTGGCGCTCGGTCTTCAAGGGCGTCTCAGGCGGACGGCGGGACGTAGCCTGCGGCGCGATCGGCGCCTTCGCCGAAGAAATGCTTCTCCATCTGCGCCTCCAGGTACTTGCGCGCCTTGATGTCGGCGAGACTCAGGCGGTTTTCGTTGACCAGCATCTTCTGGTGCTCAAGCCAGCCCTTCCACGCCTCCTTGGAGACGCTCTCGAACAGCCGCTGGCCCAGCGGGCCGGGGTAGGGCGGGAAATCGAGACCCTCGGCCTCACGACCGAGCTTGATGCAGTTGACCATGCGTGCCATGGCGAACCCTCCGTCTGGGCGGCGGACGGACCGCCACCGGATGCATGAAAAGACGTGGGGGTGGACCGCTGCCCACCCGGCCGCCGTCAGAGCGTCTTGACCAGCACCTTGGAACGGCGCTGGTAGTTGTAGAACTGTTGCCGCTGGGGCGGCAGATCCGCGACCGGAACCTCGGCGAAGCCCTGCTCGACGAACCAGTGCGCAGTGCGGGTGGTGAGCACGAACAGGCGCTGGTAGCCGGAGCGCCGCGCCTTCGCCTCGATGAACTGCAGCAGCCGTTCACCTGCGCCGCCGTTGCGATGATCGGGATGCACCGCGAGGCAGGCCAGCTCGACCGCCCGGTCCGCCTCGAACGGGTAGAGCGCCGCGCAGCCGACGATGCGGTCGTCGTGTTGCAGAACGATGAAACGGTCGATCTCGATCTCGAGCAGCTCGCGCGAGCGCTTCACCAGGGTGCCGTCCGCTTCCAGCGGCTCGATCAGCTGCAGGATGCCGCCCACGTCCTCGATGGTGGCCTGACGCAACTGCTCCACCGGGTCCTGCGTCACCATGGTGCCGATGCCGGAGTGGGTGAAGAGTTCCAGCAGCAGCGCGCCGTCGACGTGTCTCGACACCATGTGCACCCGGTTCACGCCGCCCCGGCAGGCGCGGGTGGCAAAGGGCAGGTAGAGCGCGCCGTCGCCCTGCACTGCGGAGCCCTCGCCGAGTAGGCGGTCGGCCTCGGAAACGGTGAGTTCGTTGCGCACCTCGCCCTCGGCAGTGACGATGCCGGGCTCATCCATCAGGAACAGCAGCTTGTCCGCTTTCAGCGCGATGGCGGTCTGGGCGGCAACGTCCTCCAGGGTCAGGTTGAAGATCTCCCCGGTCGGGGAATAGCCCAATGGCGGCACCAGCACCACGTCCTCGTCGTCGAGGCAGCGGCGGATGGCGTCCGCCCGGATCTTGCGCACCTCGCCGGTGAACATCATGTCCACGCCGTCGACCACGCCGACCGGCCGGGCCACCACGAAGTTGCCGCTGGTGACCTGAATGGTGGCGTTGGCCATGGGCGTGCTGGGCAGGCCGACCGACAGCAGGGCCTCGATCTCCATGCGCAGGCGGCCGCTGGCCTCCTTCACGTCCTGCATGGCCGCCTCGTCGGTGACGCGCATGTCGCGCACGTAGCGGATGTCGGCGTCGCGGGCGCGAAGCCGCTCCTCGATCTGCGGGCGTGCGCCGTGCACCAGGACCAGCTTCACCCCCAGCGCGGCCAGCAGGTTCAGGTCGTGGGTGAGGCCGACGATGCTGCCGTCGGCCACCACCTCACCGCCGAAGGCGATGACGAAGGTCCGCCCGCCGAAGGCGTGGATGTAGGGGGCCGAGGCCCGGAACCACGGAACGAAGTTCTCGAGTGTCTTGGGATCCATGGCGTCGCGGGGCCGCGCCCGGGAATTACTTACTTGGCCGCCATGCGGATGGCGCCATCCAGCCGGATGGTTTCGCCGTTGAGCATGGTGTTGCGGCAGATCTGCTCCACCAGCAGCGCGAACTCGGGCGGGCGGCCGAGGCGGGGCGGGAAGGGCACCTGGGCGCCCAGGGACTTCTGCGCCTCTTCGGGCAGGCCGGCCATCATCGGTGTCTCGAACAGGCCGGGCGCGATGGTGACCACACGGATGCCGAAGCGCGCCAGCTCCCGCGCGATCGGCAGCGTCATGCCGACCACACCGGCCTTGGAGGCGGCATAGGCCGGCTGCCCGATCTGGCCGTCGAAGGCCGCCACCGAGGCGGTGTTGACGATGACACCGCGCTCGCCGGCGGTATCCGCCTGACCCCGCGACATGGCCTCCGCCGCCAGGCGGATCATGTTGAAGGTGCCGATCAGGTTGATGTTGACGATCTTCGCGAACCGGTCGAGCGGATGCGGACCGTCCTTGCCGAGGACCTTGGCCGGGATGCCGACGCCGGCGCAGTTGATCAGTCCCTGCAGTCCTCCGAAGGTGGACACCGCCATGTCGACCGCAGCCCTGGCATGCGCCTCGGAAGTGACGTCGCACTCCGCGAAGCGGACCTGCGCACCGAGTCGCCCGGCCAGCGCCTCGCCCAGCGAACGGTTGACGTCCGCGATGATGGCATTGCCGCCGGCGGCGACGATCATTTCGACGGTGGCCTCGCCCAGGCCGGAGCTGCCGCCCGTGACGATGAAGGTGCTGTTGCGGATTTCCATGTCTGTCCTCGATGTGACCCCGCCGGCACGGCGGACGTAGAACCCAAGTTTAACGCGGACTCCCCCAACGCTGGGGTCAGGTCTTGCCTTTTGCCCCCTGAGCGCACGCGGCGGGATTTCTGCTGCCTTCGCAGTGCTGCCGACAACCCCGGCCGACGCTCAGAAATCACCCCACAGGGTCTGCATCGCCGCCAGTGCGGCCAGGGCGGCGGTCTCGGTGCGCAGGACGCGGGGGCCGAGGCGGATCGGGACGAAGCCGCGACTCGCCGCTGCCTCCGCCTCGCGTTCGGCAAAGCCGCCCTCCGGGCCGGCGAGCAGGGTAACGGCGGCAGTCGGCGCTGGCAGGTCGCGCAGGCGCAGATGGCCGCCGACGGCCAGCAGCAGCCTCGGGCCGCCGTCGGCCGGGCAGGCCGCCAGCCAGTGCTCGAAGGCTGCTGGCTCGTCCACTTCGGGAACGGCGTTGCGGCCGCACTGCTCGCAGGCGGAGATCGCAACGGCCTGCCAGTGGGACCGCCGGCGGTCCATTCGTTCGCCTCCCAGTCGGACCACGCTGCGGGCGGTGAACACCGGAATGATCCGGTCGATGCCGAGTTCGACCGCCTTGCGGATGGTGAAGTCCATGCGGTCCCCACCGGACACGCCCTGTACCAGGGTCACCCGCAGTGCGGATTCGGGTCCGCCGGGGTGGAAGCGCCCGGCCCGGGCGCGGATCCCGCCCCGCCCGACCTGGGTCAGCGCTGCCTCGTACTCACCGCCGCTGCCGTCGAACAGGATCACCCCATCGCCCACACCGAGGCGCAGGACGCGCGTGGCGTGGTGGGCCGCCAGGTCGGGCAGGCCCACCTCGGCGCCGGGGCCAAGGCGGTCCGGCACGTGGAAGCGGGCGCCGTTCTTGATACCGCTGTCTCGGGTCATGGTATGGGTCATGCTACCATCCTGAGCACTCACGACAACCCTGTCTGCGGATGCGCACCGTCGTAGCTTCGTTCCCTCCCTGCCCGACCGAGCGGCAGCGTTCTGTCCCATGACCCACCCGGGTTCCGAGATGGCCGACGCCGCCCTGCTGGCGGATGTGTGCGCTGTCGTGCGCGATGTGGCCCGCGACGAGGTGATGCCGCGATATCGGCGGGTGGGCCACCATCGGAAATCCGATGGCACGCTTTGCACCGAGGCGGACCTCGGCGCCCAGGCCGTGCTGGTGGAACGTCTGCGTGCCCTCCTGC
>JBEICA010000278.1:0-4827 GCA_040373665.1 Burkholderiales bacterium
CCTGATCCGCGCCCGTTCAGCCGTCAGCGTCAAGGGCGACAACCACGACCAGGACGCCGGCGTGAAGATCGTCATGCGAGCCCTGGAAGAACCGCTGCGCGCGATCGCCTCCAACGCGGGTGCCGAGCCGTCCGTGGTGGTGAACAAGGTCCTCGAGGGCAAGGGCAACTTCGGCTACAACGCGGCCACCGACGCCTATGGCGACATGGTGGACATGGGCGTGATCGACCCGACCAAGGTCACACGCACGGCGTTGCAGAACGCTGCCTCCGTGGCTGGCCTGATCCTCACCACCGATGCCATGGTGGCCGAACTGCCGAAGGAAGATAAGCCAGCCCCGGCGCCGGGCGGCGGGATGGGTGGCATGGGCTTCTGACGCAGGCCCTGCCCCGTGACGAAAACGCCCCGTCCGTCGGGGCGTTTTCTTTTTCAGCGCGTGTCGTGACCGGTCATCGCCTCGAGGAGACGCCGGGTGCGCATGCCGGGTCCGCCCCCGCCCCCGGCGCCGCCACATCGAGCACCAGCCCCGCCTCCCCTGGACCCGCTGTCCATCCTGGGGCGGTTCCGACGCCCGGGACATGGACCAGATCGCCGTCGAGATACAGCAGCGGCAGCCGGCTCCGTTCCCAGGACGGGATGCCCGCCTCCTGGAGCAGGTTCTTCAGGGTGCGGTGCGGTCCGCCCGCATGCAGCCGCATGCGCTCCCCGCCGCGGCGGGTGCCGAGGCTCGCCCTGCCGCGCAGGGGCAAGTCGGCACGCACGCCCTGCCCCATCACCGCCACGAACCGCGCCACTCGGCCATCAGGCAGCGGCAGCTGCGGCTCACCTTGCCATGGCAGGTTCCAGCCCACCGGCGCGTCCGTCTCCGCTGAGACCAGCTGCAACCGGCCGCGATGCCGCACCAGTCGTCGGGTGCCCAGCGGGAAACACGGTCCGGCATCAGGCCGCGCCTGCAGGGCCTGGGACAGCATCTCCAGCAGATGCGCCCGCGGGGGGGGCGGAATGCCGGCCTCACGCAGCCACAACCGGAGCACGTTGGCCCGGCCGGGCTCGTCGAGACCCGCCAGGGCCCCGAGGTCAAGCCCGCCATCGCCGGCACAGCGGGCGAGATCGAGGTGGCCGAGCCGGTCCGCGAGCGCGGCGAGATCCGCCGCGTTGTCGGCCGCGCGCGCCAGGGTCTCGCGATAGCCCGGAAAACGCGCCGCGATCAGCGGCATGACGGCATGGCGGAGGTAGTTGCGACTGAACCACGATCCTCGTTGGACTCGTCCTCGACCCAGGACAACCCTCGCTCCCTGGCGCAGGCGAGCAGCGCATCGCGCTTGACCCCGAGCAGTGGACGGATCAGCACCGCAGTGCCGGTGAGCCGCCGGCACGCCGGCATCGCCGCGATCCCGGCGGCGCCCGCGCCGCGCAGCAACTGCAGCAGCACGGTCTCGGCCTGGTCGTCCGCGTGATGGGCGAGCGCGACGGCATCCACAGCGGCTGCGGCATAGCAGCGGTGGCGCTCGGCCCGCGCCGCCGCCTCGATGCCGCGGGGGTCGTCTCGCCGCACCTGCACCCGGTGCACCGCCAGGGGGATGCCCAGGGACTCCGCCAGGCGGACACAGGCCCCGGTCCAGGCATCGGCCTGCGCACTCAGGCCGTGGTTGACGTGGAGAGCCGACAGTGCCACGCCGGCCCCGGGCGCAACGGACGCGAGCAGGTCCAGCAGGACGACGGAATCGAGTCCGCCACTCAGACCGACGGCGACACTGCGGCCCTGCAAGTGCCAGTGCTGCAACTGGCCGGCGACGTCACCGCACAGGCGCGCGAAGAGTGCCGATCGGGACGATTCGATGGTCATGGAGGCGCCCCGGCGGGACAAGATCCGCCGCGAGGCGAGAGCCGAGGCGGATGGGTGCGCCGGCGGTACCCGCGGCACCCGCCGAACCGCAACATGCCGGCCTCAGCGTGCCGGCATCACTTCCTTGAACTTGCCGTAGCCGAGGAGCTTCTCGAAGCGCGCCTCGACCAGTTCCTCCAGAGGGCGGCTCTGCAGGTCCTTGAGAGCATCGGCCAGGGCACGGCGCACCGACTGCATGGTGGCCCCGACGTCCCGGTGCGCGCCGCCGAGGGGCTCGCCGATGACCTTGTCCACCAGACCGAGGGTCTTCAAGCGGTTGGCGGTGATGCCGAGGGTCTCGGCCGCCTCGGGTGCCTTGTCGGCGCTCTTCCACAGGATCGAGGCACAGCCCTCGGGCGAGATCACCGAATAGATCGCGTACTGCAGCATCATCACGGTGTCGCCGACCGCGATGGCCAGGGCACCGCCCGAGCCGCCTTCGCCGATCACGGTGCAGACGATGGGCACCTTCAGATCGGCCATCTCGTAGAGGTTGCGGCCGATGGCCTCGGACTGGCCGCGCTCCTCGGCGCCCACGCCGGGATAGGCCCCCGGGGTGTCGATGAAGGAGATCACCGGGATCTGGAACTTCTCGGCCAGCTTCATCAGCCGCAGCGCCTTGCGGTAGCCCTCCGGCTTGGGCATGCCGAAGTTGCGGTAGATCTTCTCCTTGGTGTCGCGCCCCTTCTGGTGGCCGAGCACCATGACCGACTGACCGCCGAAGCGCGCGAGGCCGCCGACGATGGCCGGGTCCTCGGAAAAGCTGCGGTCGCCGTGCAGTTCCTCGAAATCGGTGAACAGGTGCTGCACATAGTCCAGGGTGTAGGGGCGCTGGGGATGGCGCGCCACCTGGGAGATCTGCCAGGAGCTCAGCTTGGCGTAGATCTCCTTGGCGAGGGTGTTGCTCTTCTTCTGCAGCCGCGAGATCTCCTCGGAGATGTCGACCGCCGAGTCGTCCTGCACGTAGCGCAGTTCGTCGATCTTCTGCTCGAGTTCGGCGATCGGCTGCTCGAAGTCGAGAAAGGTGGTCTTCACGGCCGTGGCGGGGGTGTTGGACATGGCAATGGCCTCACTTTCCGTAATGCGCGCCGAGGTAGTCGACGATCACCCGGGCGTCCTCGGGCGGGATCGGCGCGCCCATGACGCGGATCATCTTGTTCACGCTCCCCTCCCAGCCCTTGCGGTCGAGGAAGGGGGAATTCATCGGGATGTAATCCAGGCTGTGGCACATGACGCAGTGCGTCTCGACCGCCTGCCGGCCCGGGCCATCCTTCAGCACGATGGCGTCCTCACCCGCCTCGGCGGCGAGGGCGATGCACAGCGGCAGCAGCGCGAGGGTTCGGGGTCGCATGGTTCAGGTGCAGCGGATGGTCACGGGCTGCACCACGTTGTTGTGGTAGCCGGCAGGGTTGAACAGCAGGTCGAAGGTCTGGGTCGCACCGACGCGGTTGGTGGCCTTCGCCATCAGCACGTGTTCCCCCGGTGTGGGGGTGAAGCCATGGGACCACTGCCGCCAGGAATACCGGCCAAGGTCCTCGCCGAGTTCGGCCAGGGCCCAGGTGCGCCCCCGATCGGTCGACACCTCGACGCGGACGATGCCGTAGCCACCGTCCCACGCGACGCCCCGCACGAACAGCGGCGTGCCGGCGCGATACAGCATCTGATCGCGGATGTTCACGATCAGGGAATTCACCACCATCTCGGTGATCGGCGTGGTGGTCTCCGTCTCCTGGGACAGGAAGCGGTCGACGATGGGGAAACGGCCCTTGGGAAGGCGGTAGCCCGGGTTCATCCAGAAGCCCTGCAGCGGCTGGGTACGGACCTCGATGGCCGTGAGGTGCTTGATCCAGTAGGTGGCCGTCCACCCGGGGACGACGATGCGCGCGGGGAAGCCGTGCCAGTGCGGCAGCGGTTCCCCGTTCATCTCGAAGGCGATGAGCGTGTTCTCGTCCATGGCCTTCCAGAGCGGGATGCTCTTGACGAAATCCGGCGTCTGCCCGGTGACACCGCTGTCGGCACCGTCGAAGGCGACCTCGACGGCGCCCGAGGTGACGCCCGCACGGGTCAGCACATCCCGCAGCCGCACCCCTTTCCAGCGGGCGTTGCCCATCGCGCCGTTGCCCCACTGGATGCCGGGCACGTGCGGGTCGGAGAAGCCACGCCGGTTGCCGGAGCACAGGCACAGTGCCGCCACCTCGACCTGCTCGAACTCCGTGCGCAGCTGTGCCAGGGAGAGGCCCGCGCCGCCCGGCGCGCCGTCGCCGCCGACGGCCAGCCGCCACTTGGCCGCATCCACCTGGGGGATCACCGACAGGTGGTAGCGCACGAAGAAGGCGTCGTTGGGGGTGAAGGGCTCGGAGAAGGCCCGCACCGGCGTTTCGAAGTTCGGTGGCCGCCAGCTGCGCTTGATGAGGGGCGCCTTGCCCGGCAGCGTGTCGTAAGTGGCCGACTCGCGCGTCCCGGCCGGCAGGGCGGCCGGACCCGCAGCGTTCTGCGCGAGCAGCGGCCTGCTGGCGGCGACGAGACTCGCGCCCGCGGCACCCTGCAGCAGGCGTCGGCGCGACAGGCTCATGCGGTTCCCCGGTCAGGCGTCGTCATGGGGCCGGATTCTGACATCTTTCGGAGGTCCCGAGGCGGAACGAACCCGCCGGCCGTCTCAGGGGCTCTGCAACGTCAGGCGCGGACGCTCTGCCCGCGCCCACCGCGCCCCATCCGGCTGCGGCAGGAACACCGAGGGCGCCCCGCCAGCCCGGGTGCGCGGATCGCCGTGGGCGGTCGCCTCCCCGGTCGCGGCGTCGACGAACACCGCCTGCATGTTGCCCCAGCGCCGCCGCCCCTCCTGTACGGTGTGGCCCCTGGCGGTGAGAGCCTGCAACCAGTCCGCCCCGAACTGGCCGGGCTCGATCTCGATCCGGTCCGGCAGGTACTGGTGGTGGTAGCGC
>JBEICA010000323.1:0-3837 GCA_040373665.1 Burkholderiales bacterium
GGGCGAGTTCCTCCTGGATGAGGCGCGCGTCCGTGCCGAGCCGGCCGCCCGTGATCTCGGCAAGGATGGCCTCGTAGACCTGATCGACGAGGCTTTGCTGTGGCGCGATGGTTTGCATCCGGAAGAGGGCCTGGGTGGGTGTGTCGTGCGTTGCAATCGTGGCGATGATAGCATTCTGAATACGGAATTCAAAAACAGCGCATCATGCTGCCGGAGCGTCGGGCGTCGCCGAACCGTGCGCCATGGCAGTCCTGTGACAGAGGTCCCGGTGGGCTGGAGCGGCGGCAATGCATGCGGTGTCGACCTGCGCCAGGGGCATGCATCCGGGCGAGAGCGAAGCGTTCGGGGGAGGAGACGTCGATGAAGATCGCGGTGGTGGGCTGTGGGGCCATGGGCAGTGTCTATGCCGCCCTGTTGGGAAAAGCGGGACATGAGGTCTGGGCCATCGACAACTGGCGCGCGCACGTGGAGGCCATCCGGGCGCAGGGGCTGCGGCTCGAGGGGGCGTCCGGGGACGCCACGGTGCTGGTGCACGCCACGACCGACGCCTCGGAGGCGGGTGTGTGCGATCTGGTGATCATCGCCACCAAGGCGATGCACGTGGCCGCCGCGGCCCATGCCAGCCGGCCGCTGGTCGGGCCGCAGACGCGTGTGCTGTCGATCCAGAACGGGCTGGGCGGGCCGGACACCGCCGCGGCCATCCTTGGCCGCGACCGGGTGATGGTGGGTGTGGTCGGGGGCTTCGGTGCTTCCATGCGCGGCCCGGGGCATGCCCACCACAACGGCTGGGAGCTGGTGCGTCTGGGCGAATGCTCGGGTCCGGTGACGCCCCGTCTGATCGGTGTGGCCGAGGTGTGGCAGTCGGGCGGCTTCCGCGTGAAGTGTTTCGACGACATCGACCAGCTGGTTTGGGAGAAGCTCATCTGCAACGTCTGCTTCTCGGGCACCTGTACCGTCACCCAGCGCACCATCGGGGAAGTGATGGCCGACGCGGATGCCTGGTCCGTGGCCTCGGCCTGCGCGGTCGAGGCCTGGCGCGTGGCCAAGGCTCGCGGCATCCGCGTCGACATCGACGACCCGGTGGCCTACGTGCGCGATTTCGGCTCGAAGATCCCCGACGCGCGGCCCTCCATGCTGCTCGACCGCATGGCGGGCCGCATGTCGGAGATCGACGCCATCAACGGTGCCATCCCGCCGGCGGCGGCTGCGCTCGGTCTCGAGGCACCTGTGAACACCGTGGTCAGCAGCCTGGTGCGCGCCATCGAGCGCGGCCTCGGCGTGCGGCACTGACCTTTCCTTCGGAGTCATGCGCATGCAACGCTTTCAGCACTACATCGACGGGCGTTTCGTCGACCCGGCTTCCGGCCGCTGGTTCGACAGCGACTATCCCTTCACGGGCAAGCCGTGGGCCCAGGTGGCGGAGGGCAATGCCGAGGACGTGGACCGCGCAGTGCAGGCGGCCCACCGTGCGTTCACCTCTGGCGACTGGCCCCAGCTCACCGCGAGCCAGCGCGGCCGTCTGCTCAACCGCCTCGGCGATCTGGTGGCGCGCGACGCGCGCCGTCTGGCGGAGATCGAGGTGCAGGACAACGGCAAGCTCATCGCGGAGATGGCGGGCCAGCTCAACTATGTGCCCAACTGGTTCTGGTACTTCGGCGGTCTGGCGGACAAGATGCAGGGCGCCGTGATTCCGCTGGACAAGAAAGGCTACTTCAACTTCACCCGCCACGAGCCGCTGGGCGTGGTGGCCGCCATCACGGCGTGGAACTCCCCGCTGCTGCTGCTGGCCTGGAAGCTCGCGCCCGCGCTGGCGGCGGGTTGCACCGTGGTGGTCAAGCCCTCGGAGTTCACCTCGGCCTCGACGCTGGAGTTCGTGAAGCTGGTCGAGGAGGCGGGCTTTCCCCCGGGGGTGGTGAACGTCGTGACCGGCTTCGGCAAGGACGTCGGCAGCCCGCTCGTCACCCATCCGCTGGTGCACAAGGTGGCATTCACCGGATCCGAGGCCACGGGACGCGTCATCAACGAGGCAGCCGCGAAGACCTTCAAGCGGGTCACTCTGGAGCTCGGCGGCAAGTCGCCGAACATCGTGTTCGCGGACGCGAAGATGGATGACGCGGTCAATGGCGCGGTGTCCGGCATCTTCGCCGCCACCGGCCAGACCTGCATCGCCGGGTCGCGGCTGCTGTTGCAGCGGAGCATCCACGATGATTTCGTCGAGCGCCTGCTGGCGCTGGCGAAGACCGCACGCATGGGCGACCCGATGAGCCCGGACACCCAGGTCGGCCCCGTGACCACGCGGCCGCAATACGAGAAGATCCTCGGCTACATCGACGTGGCGAAGCAGGAAGGGGCGCAATTGCTCCTCGGGGGCGGACCCGCGAGCCGGCCCGAGTGCGGCGACGGCTGGTTCGTGGAGCCCACGGTGTTCGCCGGTGTGCACAACCGCATGCGCATTGCCCAGGAGGAGGTGTTCGGTCCGGTGCTGTCCATCATCCCGTTCGAGGACGAGGATGAGGCGGTGGCCATCGCCAACGACGTGCGCTTCGGTCTCGGCGCGGGCGTCTGGACCAATGACATCGGACGCGCGGTGCGCATGTCCGAGCGCATCCAGGCGGGCACGGTCTGGGTCAACACCTATCGCGCGGTGAGCTACATGTCGCCGTTCGGCGGCTACAAGGACTCGGGCCTGGGACGCGAGAATGGCCAGGAGGCCATCCGCGAATACCTGCAGGTCAAGAGCGTGTGGATAAACACGGGGGCCGCCACCGGCAATCCGTTCGTGCTGCGGTGACAAGGGGGAGAAAACGATGAAAGGCGTGGTGTTTCCGGGTGACCGGAAGGTGGAGATCCGGGAGTTCGACGATCCCGTGCCCGGACCGGGCGAGGTGGTGCTGGAGATCAAGGCTTCCGGCATGTGCGGCAGCGACCTGAAGTTCTACCGCGCGGCGGGCGGGCCGGCATCGCTGGGCTTCAAGACCGCCGGTGGCCCCGTGGTGGCGGGCCACGAGCCTTGCGGAGTGGTGGTGGCCGTGGGACCCGGCGTGGCGCCGAACCAGGCCTGGGTCGGCATGCGGGCGATGCAGCACCACTATCGCGGTTGCGGGGTATGTCCGCATTGCGCGACCGGCTGGATGCAGTTGTGCGTGGAGGGCGTGGCCGAAGTCTATGGCATCACCGGCCACGGCGCCCACGCGAAATACATGAAATGCCCGGCTCGGACGCTGGTGGAACTGCCCGAGGAACTGAGCTTCGAGACCGGTGCCGCGATCTCCTGTGGCACGGGCACGGCGTGGGGCGCGCTCCAGCGCCTCGGGCTGCAGGGCGACCACACCATCGCCATCTTCGGCCAGGGGCCGGTGGGCCTGTCTGCGACGCAACTCGCCGCCCATATGGGAGCGCGTGTCATTGCCCTCGACACCTCGGCGGAGCGTCTCGCCCGCGCGCGGGAGTTCGGCGCCGATGTTGTGCTCGACCCCACTGCCGTGGACGACGTGGTGAAGGCCATCCGCGAGCTCACGCATGGTCGCGGCGCCCACGCCTCCCTTGACGCCTCCTCGTCATCCGTGGCGCGGCGCCAGGCGGTCCAGTGCGTGCGCACCTGGGGCAAGGCCTGTTACGTGGGCGAGGGCGACACGGTCACGCTGGACGTGAGCAACGACCTGCTGCGCCGGCAGGTCACCCTCATCGGGTCCTGGACCTTCTCGACGGTCGGTCAGGCCGAATGCGCCCGCTACGTCGCCGACCGCGGGGTCGAGGTGGACAGGCTGTTCACCCATCGCTGGAAGCTCGATCAGGCCGAAGAGGCCTACCGCCTGTTCGACACCCAGACCTCGGGCA
>JBEICA010000138.1:0-9216 GCA_040373665.1 Burkholderiales bacterium
CTGTCGCTCGGGCCGAGCGCCTCGCTGGCGAGCCGCACCGTCACGGACAGCGCCACCCTGGGCCGCAGCGTCCGCACGGCCCCCGGCAGCGTCCCGGTGCTGCCGGAGCAGCGCGGTGTGCTCGAGGTCGACGCCTCCGGCAGCATCCTGTTCCACCTGCGTCGCTCCTGGGTGCAAGCCAATCCGCTGGACATCTATACCGTTGGCGCGATGCTCTCCACCGAGGGCCGGGTGGCGGACTTCGCCGGGGCCGAGGCGGTGGCCGACTACGCCCACACGGCGCTGTTCGACATGCAGGTCGAGGACGGCTATTCGTGGATCTCGCAGAGCGGCAATTTCCTGACCACGCCGCTTTACACGGCACCGGTCCCGGAACCGTCCACTGCCGCCCTGTGTGCGGGTGGCCTGCTCGCCCTCGTCGGCCTCGCGCGACGCCGCGCCCGCTGGGGCAAAGGTGGGGTCGGGCGAACGGCCATCTCCCTGCGCTGACCACCGCAAGGGCCATGGAAAGCGCCACGCCCCCCGCCCTCACCCATCACCACGCCGACCTCCCCGAGGTCCGGCTCCACTACGTGACCGGAGGACAGGGCCCTGCCGTGGTGTTCCTGCACGGCTGGCCGCAGACCTGGTACATGTGGCGGCACCTGCTGCCGGTGCTGGCGACAGGGTACCGCGTGGTGGCCCCCGACCTGCGCGGCCTGGGCGACTCCTCCCGCCCCGCCTCCGGGTACGACAAGAAGACTGTCTCGCAGGACATCTGGGGCCTCATGCACGATGTGCTCGGTGAGGAGCGCTTCTTCGTCGCGGCGCACGATTGGGGCGGCCCGGTGGCCTTCTCGCTCGCGGCGCAACACCGCGAGGCGGTGCGGGCCATGGCGATCTTCGACGTGCCGGTACCCGGTGACGGCACGCCCGTGTTCTACGACAACCGCTGGCACCACGGCCTGCACTGGGAGCTCGACCTCCCCGAGGCGTTGATCGCAGGCCGCGAGCACATCTACCTCGGCCACTTCTATCGGACGTGGGGTGCCCGCCCGGACGTCATGTCCGAGGCCGATCAGGCCGAGTACCTGCGCACCTACCGTCAGCCGGGTGCCCTGCGGGCCGGCTTCAATTTCTACCGCGCCATGCGGCAGGATGTCGTCGACAACGAGGCCTTCCTGGCGGCAGATGGCAAACTGCCCATGCCGATCTGGTGCTACGGCGGCGGTGGCGCGCGCGGCCGCGGGCCGCGTGCCCTGGAATCCTGGCAGCGCGTCGCTTCGGACGTGCGTGGTGGTGTCGTCGAAGGCTGCGGTCACTGGATCCCGGAGGAGCGGCCGGAGTGGGCCGCGCGGGAGTTGCTGGCATTTTTCGGGAGCATTCGCGGCTGATCCCCGCCCGGGAGACAGGCCTGTGGATTGCCGCAAACACGGGGGTCGCGGCACGCCGACCCGGTCGCACGGGTGGTGCCCGCGTTGGCCGGTTGCCGCCGTCGATACCGCATCCCGGAGGCACACGCCCGCCGGGGAAGTCCAAATCTGATCGGAGGCCCTGGTGATGCGAAAGTGTACGAACTGGACGGCGTTGGGGGTGCTTGCAGCAGTACTCGCAGGGTGCTCGTTCGGCGGCACCGGCACGCGCGGCATCCAGGATTACCTGCGCGGGACATCCGAACGGACCGTCTGTTTCGAGGACCGTCCGACGCTGCCCTGCTTCAAGGTGGACGAAGCGAACGGCACGTTCCGTCCCAAGCCGACCGGCAAAGCCACGATTCAGCATGCCGCCTGGTTCGCAGCGATTCGCCGCATGGACGGCACGCCCGTGGCGTCCGTTCCTCTGGGGGGCGAGCTCGCCATCATCTCGCCCGACGCCTACGCTCGGCGCAACCCGGGCGAGGCCGTCTGGCACATCGTCGGCATGGCTCCTGGGGCGAAGGCGGTCAAGACCCGCTTCGGCGCCATCCACCTGCCGATCCGTCCCGTCAGCGGCACCGCCTACGTGCGCAGCGGCGTCTCCGGCATCGGCCTGGAGAACTCGGACTCCCTCGCCGACGACCCGACCGTCGACAAGATGGAAAGCGCAGGACAAGGGCTGAGGCCGAAAGGCCGGGTGGCGGGCATCGCCAGCGACGGGTCGGTGCGCTGGACAGCGGACGACGTCGTGCTGATCCGGCCCGGCCCGAACGGCTGGGCATTCGTCCACGCCGAGGGTCAGAAGCGGGACGGCCCGCAGACACACACGGTCACGGACGAGAATTTCGTGGTGCTCGGCAAGGAACGCGCGACGAATTACGCCAGCTTCAACACCATCGCTCCCGCGGACGGGGCACCAGGATTCGAGCGCCGCGTGACCACCGCTGGCCAGGGTGAGCGCCTGGTTCTGGCCGAACGCCTCGAGGCCAACCAGTACCGCGTGGTGTTTCCCAGGGCCACTCCGACCACCACCCCGGGCGGGCGCGGCGCCATCGCCATCCTTCGCAGTTCCAACACGACGAACGTGACGCTTGGGGCGCAGCGCGCCGCGCCGGAGGGCGATCCCAAATCGCACTGGTGCACCTACAAGATGCCCACCGAATGCGTCGGCAGCCTGGTCGGCTGGGTCGTTCCGGTGCAATCCGGCAACGAGACGACCATGCGCTTCGCCGACCCCACGCTCGCGTGGGCGACGGGCGAGCGGTACCGCCGGTTTCGTCTGGTGCAGTTGGACGGGGTACCCGACGCCGAACTGGTGGTCGCCGAGCGCATTGACGGGACCGCCCACGTGCTGCGTGCGAGCTACCTGCCGAGCGGCACCGTCATGTTCGTGCCCGTCGCCTACGGCGGTGTGCACCCCAACATGGCTGCGGCCGATCAGGCCGCCCTGGCCATGGCCAACCAGGCGGCGCAGGCCCTGTATGGGCGCGAACTCAAGGCCTATCAGGCCGCGGTGAGACAGGCCGACCAGCAGCGTCGCGACTGGGAGAACTACCAGCGCTACCTGGCGCTTGCCGAGCAACGATCCGACGCCGAGTTGTGCGAGAAAAACGACTTCACCGACCCCATGCAGAAGAAGGCGTGGCGGGAGGTCTGCGGGGCCCGGCGCAACGCGATGTACGAAGCGCAGCAGAGGGCCGCCGTCGAGGCGTGGTCGCGCAATCTCGACGAGGCCGGGTCCCGGAAACCCACGGGCCCGACGGGTACCGCACCGGTCACCAGCGGGGGGACCATCAAAGACGGCGACTTCGATCGGCGCATGCGCACCATCGACGAAAACCTGCGCGCCATCAAGGACCCGAACCGCAACGGCGCGGCCGGCGCGGCCCAGCGTTACTGAATCCCGACGGCACGGCCCGGCGCACCCGGCAAGCGATCGTTTTGCGGCGTGCCTGGCGCCCGCAGGGGGCGCACCCCAGGGATTTGCGTCTGCGGGCAGGCCATCGGCAGGCAGAGATGGCGCGCATCATGCCGGTGCGTACCGCACCGCGGCAGTGCATCCCTGCACAGCCTTGCGCCCCCTCGCTATGCTCCGCCGCCGTGCCAGTGCACCACGGCGACGCCGTCGGTGTGCGCCATGCCAGGGCGCGGGCTGCACGGCGGTGCATGATGCCGTCCGGAGCCGTCCGCGTCGTCCGTCATCACTGCGACGCCGGAAGGAAACGACCTTGGAAACCGCCCGCCATACCGATGTGCTGTTCGTCCTCCTCGGGGCCATCATGGTCCTGGCCATGCATTCCGGCTTCGCCTTTCTGGAACTCGGCACCGTCCGGGGCAAGAACCAGGTCAATGCGTTGGTCAAGATCCTTGCCGATTTCGGCGCCTCGACCATCGCCTACTTCTTTGTCGGCTACGGCATCGCCTACGGCACCAGCTTCCTCACCGGCACGGACGAGCTGGTGAAAGGCAACGGCTACGAACTGACCAAGTTCTTTTTCCTCCTGACCTTCGCCGCCGCCATCCCGGCCATCGTCTCCGGCGGTATCGCCGAGCGCGCACGGTTCTACCCCCAGCTCGCCGCGACCACCCTGATCGTCGCGGTGGTGTACCCGTTCTTCGAGGGTATCGCCTGGAACGGGCGCTTCGGCGTGCAGGACTGGCTCACGGCGAGCTTCGGTGCGCCGATGCACGATTTCGCCGGGTCCATCGTGGTCCACGCCGTGGGTGGCTGGATCGGGCTGGTGGCCGTGGTGCTGCTCGGCGCCCGCAACGGCCGCTACCGCAAGGACGGTGGCGTCACGTCCTACCCGCCGTCCAGCATCCCTTTCCTGGCCCTGGGCGCCTGGATCCTCACGGTGGGATGGTTCGGCTTCAACGTCATGTCGGCCCAGACCCTGCAGAACATCAGTGGTCTGGTCGCCGTCAACTCGCTGATGGCCATGGTGGGAGGTACGCTGGCAGCCCTGGTCGCCGGACGCAACGACCCCGGCTTCGTGCACAACGGTCCGCTGGCCGGGCTGGTGGCGGTGTGCGCTGGATCCGACCTGATGCACCCGGTCGGAGCGCTGGTGACCGGCGGTGTGGCGGGTGCGCTGTTCACCGTCCTGTTCCCGGTGGTGCAAAACCGGTGGAAGATCGACGACGTGCTCGGGGTCTGGCCGCTCCACGGCCTGTGCGGTGCCTGGGGCGGTCTGGCCGCCGGCATTTTCGGCACCCAGGCGCTCGGCGGTCTGGGCGGGGTGAGCTTCCTGTCCCAGCTTGTCGGCACCGGCCTGGGCATCGTGGTGGCCGTGGTGGGCGGCATCGTGGTCTATGGCGGGTTGAAGCGGATGGTCGGCATCCGGCTGGACGCCGAAGCCGAGTTCAACGGCGCCGACCTGAGCATCCACCAGATCTCGGCGACCCCGGAGCGCGATCCGGTTCTCTGATGGGCGCTGCCAACGCCCCGGGCGAGCAGACGGGGCGTGCGGACTCCCGGTTCCCCGGGTGGCCGCGAACCGCAGCGGCTGTCAGCCCGCGCGCCGGTGCTCCAGGTGTCCGGCGACCTCCTCCGCCAGTTCCGCCAGGGAATCGCCGCCGCCAACCGACGCTGTCGGCCAGGCGCCGAGAGCGGGAGGCGCGGACGCGAACAGGCTGACGAAGTTGCGGCCCGCCTCCTTGGACGCGTACAACGCCTCGTCGGCTTCCTCGATGAGCTGCTTCAGATCCACGGCGCCCTGGGCGACCGCGGAGACACCAAAGGACGCCGTCACCCTCAGCCCCGGCGTGGATCGCATCGCCGCGCCAACCTCCGCCTCGACGCGGGCGCGCAGTCGCTCCGCCACTGCCAGTGCGGCGCGCGGGTCCAGGCCGGGGAGCACGATGCAGAATTCCTCGCCACCGTAGCGGCACAGCAGGTCGCCCGGCCGCAGCGCGTTGGTCAGCGTGCGTGCGACCGCGCAGATCACGTCGTCGCCCACGGCGTGTCCGAAGTTGTCGTTGATGGACTTGAACTTGTCGATGTCGGTCATGACGCAGGCCAGCGGCTTGCCGTCCGCCCTGGCGAGGTCGAAGTGCGCCCCGGCCTGCTCGAGGAAGGCACGTCGGTTGAGCACGTTGGTCAGCGGGTCGTAGTGCGCCAGGCGCTCGAGCTCGCGGTTCTGCTGCTCGATGCGGTTCTTCGACGCCCGCAGCTCCGAGTTGCGCGCCTCGACCACCGACTGCGAGCTGCGCAGGTCCTCCAGGGTCTTCTTGAGGTCACGGTTGGCCCGGTGCAGTTCGGTGACGTCGTTGAAGCTCACGAAGCACCCGCGCACCGTGCCGCGCGCGTCGCGCACCGGCGAAGCATTCACTCGGACCTGCCGCATGTCCGCCGGCGCGTCGCCGATCTCGAACAACTGATCGACCACCGGGGTGCCTGAGGCGATGGCCCGGTTCCACGGATGGGCTTCGAGGTCGCCCTCTACCGATCGCGACAGCCAGGTGAGCGACGAGGCCGGCCGACCCAGCGAGGCGGCCGCGGAGGCCGTCGGGTGCAGGGCCGTGAATGCCTGGTTGACCATGACCACGCGGCCATCGGCGCCGAGGATCATCAGGCCCTCGGCCAGGGTGTCCAGGGCCGCCGAGACGCTGTCCGGAATGGCCCGCGACGGGTCCAGGGAGCGCAGGGCGAAGCGCAGGAAGGCATAGAACACCAGGGTGCCGCCGATCAGCAGCGACCCGATGGTCAGCACCACCGGATGGGTCGCCCACCCCAGGAAGCCAGGCCGGTGCACCGGCGCGAACGCCAGCTCGATCGCCCCCCAGGACCGCGTGCCGGAGCGCAGCGGCACGAGCATGTTGTCGAGGGTCGACGATTCGCCCTCGGGGTTCTTCCAGTGTTGATCGTGCCCGGGCGAGGCGAACATCAGACGTCCGTCGAGGCGGCGCACGGCGATGGAAAGCACATCGGGTTCGCGCGCCAGGATGTTGGCGGCGACACGCTCGATCGCCTGCGGATCCTGTGATGCGACCGAGGTCGCGAGCCGGAAGGCCGCGTTCTCGCTCACGCGCTGACGCACCTGACCCGCGAGCTCCGTGTCGTCGCGCAGCACACGGAAGCCGGCATCCACACCCAGGGTGATGGCCACGGTGAGCGACACCATGCCGACCGTCATGCGGGCGATCGAGCTCGGGCGCCAGCGCACCCGGTCCGCGAGCAGGCGCAGGCGCAACGACAACCTCACGGCCCGCCTCCCAGCATCTGGTCGAGCACACGCCCCGCCGTGCCCTTGGCAGGCCGGGCGGTCTGGTCTTCCTGCTCGTCGTCGTCCGGCTCCTCCGGCAATGCTTCCTCCAGGTCGTCACGCCACACCACCCGCTGCAGGCGGCTGCGCTCGAGAATGGGCAAGGGGTCGAGATAGCGCCACGCCGGCACGCCCGCGAGCAGGCTGGACGCAATGCCCCCTGCCCTCAGCACCCAGGACACCACGCCGACCGACAAGCCCACACTCGCCATGCGGACTCCTGTCACCACTGTCTCCACCTGTTGCTCTTCGGCCGTCTTTTCCCGGGCTGTAGCGTTTTCCTCGCTCGGCAGCCAGGCGACCGACACTTCCGCCGGGATGTCGTCCTCGAGAGGTGCCGCTTCGGGCAGAGGCTCCGCCACCGTGAGGTCGGCACGGACGGTCGCTCCCGAGGTCATGACCGGGCCACCAACCGGCGCCAGGGTCAGGGCGGCCGGCCCGTAGACCATGGCCGGCAGCTGCGGGGTCTGCACGACAGGCGGCGCCTTGGCGTCAGTCGGCACCGGCTGCCCTCTCGTCTGGGGCGGCACCCGCGGCACCGGCATGGTGAGCACTACGGTGTTCTCGGGCTCGGGAGATGCATCGACACCCGCCTCGGACGGCTCCGGCCTCGGCGGCTCGGTGACCGGGGGGGTGGCAGGCGGTTGCGGGCCGACGGGCGTCGGCGTCGACGAACCGGAGCCGGCGGCGGCCGCCAGCAGGCCGGAATCGTCTGCCGGCGGAGGAACGAGCGAGATGACCGCCTCCACCGCCGTGCCCGCATTGGCGCCGTCGCGCACCACCACATCGAACACCGGCACCACCTGCGCGTCCGTGTGCACCAGCCTCACCGCCCCGGCCACCACCTGGTCGAAGCTGAAGCTCGTGATGGCCACGTCCGGCGCGGAGGTGAGTTCGAAGCGGGCTCCGGTCAAGCCCGACACATCGACGAACCGCGCACCGACTTGGCCATCGAGGTCATCGATGGGGAAATCCGGAGCGGCGAGGATGCGGCTGCCGCCCAGCGGCATGCTCAGCGAGAAGGACAGCAGGCGCGGCGCGTCGTCCACCGGATCGACCGTGATGCCCGCGCTGGCGCTCTGGGCACTGAAGGCGCTCACACCGCCGCCGACGCCGGCGTCGGCTGTGCCCCCGGCCACCCCGCTGCTGCCGTCCCAGGCGCGGAAGGTGACGCCGGCAGCGACGGTGCCATTCCAGTTCGCGGCAGGGACGAAGCGCACCCGGGTGCTTGCGTCCGCCGCGAGCAGACGCGCTGCCGAGTTGGACACGCCACCGAGACCGCTCCAGGACAGGCCGCCATCGGTGCTGTACTGCCACAGCCCGTTGGTCTCATCCACCGCCGTGACCGCGATGCCTGCGGATGCGCCCGCATCGACATCGTTGACCTGTCCCGCGATCAACGCGGACACGAGGGTGCCGGTGTTGCCACCCGCGTCCTCGGCGATGTTCGCCAGATCGTTCGCCCCCGAAAGCACGGGCGCGTCGTTCACCGGACTGACCACCAGGCTGGCGTTCGCGCGCGCCACGCTCCAGGCCCCGCTCCCACCGCCGGCCGAGACGTCCGCCCGGCTGCCGGCCATGCCGACGGTCTGGTCCCAGGCGTGGAAGCTGAAGCCGGCCGACTCGGCGTTGTCGCCACCCGGCAGGTAGCGCACCTGGGTGCCCGTACCCAGCAGGAGCGCCGTCGCGGGACTCACCGCGCCAAAGCCGGTCCAGGAGACGCCATCGGTGGAGTACTGCCATGTGCCGTTGCCGCTGGTCGAGACAATGGCCAGACCACCGAGCGCGCCCGCGTCCGCGTCCGACCAGCCGGCCTGCATCAGGACCGAGGACACCGTCACGCCAACAGAGGCGGTGTCTTCACTGGTCCCGGGCAGCGCCTGCATCGCGCCGTCGTTCAGCACAGGCGCGTCATTGACCGGTACCACGGCAATGACGGCGCTCGCGATTTCAGCGCTGAAGGCGCTGCTCAGCCCGTTGGCCGACGCATCCGCGCGACCACCGGCCACGCCGGTGGTCTTGTCCCAGGCCCGGAAGTCGAACACCGCGGTCTCGCCCTCGAACCCATCGGGCAGGTATCGCACCTGCGCGCCCGCGTCCAGCAGCAGCGCGCTGACGTCGCTCACCGGCCCGAATGCCGTCCAGGTCGTGCCGTCGTTGGAGTACTGCCACAGTCCGTTGCCGGCCGTCAGCGTCACCGCGATGCCGCCGGGCGCGCCGCTCTCGACGTCCGTCCCCCCGGCACCCGTCAGGATCGACGACACCAGGGTGCCCGTCGAAACGGTGTCTTCGTCGGTTCCGGGCAGGGTGACCACAGCGTCGGGCAGCAGCACCGGTGCGTCGTTCCGCGCACTGACGGTGATGGTGACGGTCGCCGTGTTCGAGTTCATGCCGCCATCGGTGGCCCGGTAAGTGAAGGTATCGATACCGGAGAAGTTGGCCTGCGGCGTGTAGATGAACGACCCCGCCGCGTCGAGCGACAGCGTGCCCCGCGTCGGCCCGCCCAGCAGCACCGCGCTCAGCGGCCCCGGCGCGGTCGCGGTGTCGTTGGCCAGGAC
>JBEICA010000042.1:0-17239 GCA_040373665.1 Burkholderiales bacterium
CTGGTCCAGAAACTCATCCGCGCCGCCTTCGGCAACAACAACGTGGACACCTGCGCGCGGGTGTGTCACTCGCCCACCGGATACGGTCTCAAGACCACGCTGGGCGAGTCCGCCGGCACCCAGACCTTCGATTCGGTGGAAAAAGCGGACGTGATCGTGGTCATTGGCGCCAACCCGACCGACGGGCACCCGGTGTTCGGCTCCCGCATGAAGCGGCGCCTGCGCGAGGGCGCGAAGCTGATCGTGGTCGATCCGCGCACCATCGACCTCGTGCGCTCGCCCCACATCCAGGCCAACCACCACCTGAAGCTGCGCCCCGGCACCAACGTGGCGGTGGTCAATGCCATGGCCCACGTCATCGTCACCGAAGGGCTGTGGAATCAGGCTTTCGTCAACAGCCGCTGCGAGGAGCCGGCCTTCGCCAAGTGGGTCGATTTCATCATCGACCCCGCCAACTCCCCCGAGACCCTGGAGGCGGAAACCGGTGTACCGGCCAGGGAGCTGCGCGAGGCCGCGCGGCTCTACGCCACCGGCGGCAACGCCGCGATCTACTACGGCCTGGGCGTGACCGAGCACAGCCAGGGCTCGACCATGGTGATGGGCATCGCCAACCTGGCGATGCTGACGGGCAACATCGGTCGCGAGGGCGTGGGCGTGAATCCGTTGCGCGGCCAGAACAACGTGCAGGGCGCCTGCGACATGGGTTCCTTCCCGCACGAGCTGCCGGGCTACCGCCACGTGTCGGATGCGCCGACCCGCCAGCTGTTCGAGTCCGCCTGGGGCGTGACGCTCGAGCCCGAGCCCGGCCTGCGCATCCCCAACATGCTCGACGCGGCGCTGGACGGCAGCTTCCGCGGCATCTACATCGAGGGTGAGGACATCGCCCAGTCCGACCCGGACACCCAGCACGTCACCGCCGCGTTGCGGGCGATGGAATGCGTGGTGGTGCAGGACATCTTCCTCAACGAGACGGCGAAGTTCGCGCACGTGTTCCTGCCGGGCTCGTCGTTCCTGGAGAAGGACGGCACCTTCACCAACGCCGAGCGTCGCATCTCGCCGGTGCGCAAGGTGATGCCGCCGCTGGCGGGCAAGTCGGACTGGGAAGTGACCCAGATGCTGTCCAACGCGCTGGGCTACCCGATGCACTACAACCATCCGTCCGAGATCATGGACGAGATCGCGCGCCTCACGCCCACCTTCCACGGTGTGAGCTACGAAAAGCTCGACCGGCTCGGCAGCATCCAGTGGCCGTGCAACGAGCACTCGCCCGAGGGCACGCCCACCATGCACGTGGACGCGTTCGTACGCGGCAAGGGCCGTTTCGTCATCACCCGATACGTGCCCACCGAGGAGCGCACCAGCCGCCAGTACCCGCTCATCCTCACCACCGGCCGCATCCTCAGCCAGTACAACGTCGGCGCCCAGACCCGCCGCACCGCGAACGTGGCCTGGCACGACGAGGACCGGCTGGAGATCCACCCCAGCGACGCGGAACTGCGCGGCGTCCGGGAAGGGGACTGGGTGGGGGTGCGCAGCCGCGCGGGCGAGACCGTGCTGCGCGCCGTGATCACCGAGCGCGTCCAGCCCGGCGTGGTCTACACCACCTTCCACTTCCCAGAGTCCGGGGCCAACGTGATCACCACCGACAATTCCGACTGGGCCACCAACTGCCCCGAGTTCAAGGTCACGGCGGTCCAGGTCGAGCCCGTGACCCAGCCGTCCGAATGGCAGAAACGCTTCCGCGAGTTCAGCGAGGAGCAGTTGTCCCTGCTGGCGCACGGCTGAGGCATGCGGGCACCTGCGGCGTCATGAACGTCGACGATCTCCCCGGCGCCGGGCCCGCCTGCGTCCCGATGGACGTCCGGCGGGTGCAGGCCGACTCGGTCGAGGCCGCGCAGGACCATGTCGCCGAGGAAACACCCATCGCGCTGGTCTACAACGGCCAGCCGTTCGCGGTGATGCTCGGGACACCCCTGGACCTGGAAGACTTCGCCCTGGGCTTCACGTGGACCGAGGGCATCATCGCCTCGCTGGAGGAATTCCAGGGCGTGGAAGTGGAGGCCGAGGACACCGGCTTCTCCGTCTACGTCAGCGTGCCCCATGAACGCGTGGAGGCCCTGGCGGCGCGCCGCCGGTCGCTGACCGGGCGCACCGGCTGCGGGCTGTGCGGCAGGCAGATGCTGGAGGATGCGCTGCGTCCCGTGGCCCCGGTACCACGGTCCGGCCCGGTGCCGGCGGACGTGGTGGCACGCGCCCACGAAGGCCTCGCTGCCGGCCAGACCCTCAATGCGCTGACCGGCGCGGTCCACGCCGCCGGCTGGGCGGACCGCTCGGGCAAGATCGCCCTCGTGCGCGAGGATGTCGGTCGTCACAATGCGCTGGACAAACTCATCGGCGCCCTGCTCCGCAGCGGCCTGCCCCGTGCCGACGGTCTTGTGGTGGTCACCAGTCGGGCCAGCTACGAGATGGTGCAGAAGACCGCGTCGGCGGGTATCGGCATCCTGTCGGCCGTCTCGGCCCCGACCGCGCTGGCGGTGCGTACCGCCCGGGCCGCAGGTCTCAGACTCCTCGGTTTCAGTCGGGGGAGGCGGCACACGGTCTATGCCCCCGCCATCGATTCGCCCTGAAGGTACAGATCCGCATGGAAACAGAACGCCTGGTCAAGCTGGCAAATGACATCTCCCGTTTCTTCGAGGCGGAACCCGACCGGGCGGAGGCGATCAAGGGGGTCGCCGGACACATGCGACGCTTCTGGGATCCACGGATGCGGCGCGAGATCCTGGCGCATGCGCACGACGGCGGCGCGGGTCTCACCGAGATCGCACTGGAAGCTGTGAACAGCCTGGAGAAGGTCTGACCGCACCACGCGGCCGTCACCCGGGGATGGTCACGGGTGGGCGTGCAGCGCGTTTCCCGACACCCACGGCGCTCACCGCGCAGCCCGATGGCGCTGCGGCGCGGTCCTTATTTCGCGGGTGGGTTCTTCGCCATCAGCTTCACGAACGCGGACATCTCCTTCTCGACCGCGGCCGCCGCTTTCTCTTCCATGGCGAGATAGCGCGCCAGCACATCGCGCCCCAGATCCGTAAGCACCGCGCCGCCGCCACGCTGCCCGCCGGTCTCCGTGCTCACCAGAGGCTGGCGGAAGCTCTGGTTCATGGTGTCCACCAGCAGCCAGGCGCGGCGGTAGGACATGTCCATTTCGCGGGCGGCCGCGGAAATCGAGCCGGTGCGCTCGATGGCCTGCAGCAACTCGCTCTTGCCTGGGCCCATCGCAATGGCCTTGCGGAACATGATGCGAATCTGCGGCCTGGGGTTGGCCGCGGCACCGGCTGCGACGGGCGCGCGCGCCATGTCAGCCCTGCGTTTCCCAACGCTGTGCGGCGGCATCGTCCGACGACCGGGCGTCCACCCAGCGCTCGCCGCCGGGCGTGCTCTCCTTCTTCCAGAACGGAGCCCGGGTCTTGAGGTAGTCCATGAGGAACTCGCAGGCGGCGAAGGCCTCTCCCCGATGGGCGCTGGTGACGACCACGAGAACGATCTGGTCCGTCGGCATCAGGCTGCCCACGCGATGGATCATCAGGATGTCGATCACGTCCCAGCGACCACGGGCCTCCTCGGCAATCTGCGCAAGCGCCCGCTCGGTCATGCCTGGATAGTGCTCGAGGACCATCCCGGCCACCGAGGCGCCGTCGTTGACGTCGCGGCACACGCCGATGAAGCTGGCCACCGCACCGATGCGTGCATTCGCCTGCCGCAGCGCCGCGATCTCCCGCCCGAGGTCGAAGTCCTCGGTCTGCACCCGTATCAGGGTGGCCCCGGCGCTCTGAAGACCGGTCGTTCCGATGGGTGCATTCATGCTCAGCCTCCGGTCACAGGCGGAAAGAAGGCCACCTCGTCGCCGTCGCGCACGGGCGTGGCGGGTGTCGCCATGTCCTGGTTGACCGCCGCCCGCACCGGACGACCGGCCGCGAGCTCACGCTCCCAGGCGCCGCCGCGCGCCCGCAACCACTGCAACAGGGTGTCCACATTGGCGACACCGGCGGGTAGTTCGAGTCTCTCCGAGTCGGTTCCGAGGGATTCGCGCAGTCGGGCGAAGTAGAGCAGGTGCACCATGGCTGTCGGCATCAGGTCTGCGTAGGTTGGGCCGGCCGCGCCAGCCCGGTGTGCCGGAGGATGAAGTCGGCTATCCCGGCATGATCCTCGAGTGCGAACTGCGGCAGATCACTCGCCAGCGGCTCGTCCGTCGCGATCGCCACGATATTACCATCGCCCTCGAACAGCACCGGCTTGCCGGTGGCGCGCCGGTGCACCTCCAGCTTCGGCATCGGCTCGCGCTTGAAGCCCTCGACAAGCACGAGGTCGCATGGCGACAATCGTGTCAGATGCTGCGCCAGCGTGGGTTCGGCCTCGGTGCGCAGCTCATGCATCAGCGCCCAGCGCTGCCCCGAGGTGACCAGAACTTCGGCGGCACCCGCCTTGCGATGCCGCCACGAGTCCTTGCCCGGGTGGTCGATGTCGAATTCGTGATGCGCGTGCTTGACCACTGCGATGCGGTAGCCAGCCCCCACCAGAATCGGGATGATTCCCTCGACCAGCGTCGTCTTGCCGCTGCCGGACCAGCCTGCGAACCCGAATGCCCTCATGCCACCCACACCACTCGCATCACACGACGTTCCGATTATAGGGGTCCGTCCCCCGCGGACCCAGCGGTGCACGCCCCCCATGACCGAGGTACCCGGTGACACCGGCTGAAGCGCTGTCCCAGGCCATCCAGGCCACCGGCTGGCTCCTGCCCGCCGCCGGCATCGCCCACCTGTGGAGCATCCTCCTGGTGGCCGGAGCCGCGATCCTGTTCGACCTGCGTGTCCTCGGGCTGGGGCAGGCGGCGGCAGTGCGCACCATCGCGCGCCAGTTGCTACCCTGGTCCCTGGTCGGTCTGGTCGTCGCCGTGCCGGCCGGCCTCATCCTGGTGGCGGGCCGCCCGGAGGAGATCCTCGCGCATCCGGCGTTCCCGCTGAAGATGGGGCTGCTCAGCCTCATCGCGCTCAATGCGATCGCCTTCCACCTCGGGCCGTCATCGGCTGCCCTGGCGCCCGATGCCCGCTCGGTGCCGGCGCTGGCACGTGTGCAGGCCCTCGTGTCTCTGTGTCTCTGGCTGGCGGTGCTGGCCTGCGCCCGGGCGCTGGGGCACGCATGACCCACGCGTCCTCGCCCGCCACGTGCCCGGCGCCGGACGATGCGGCGGTGGTGATCCGGGATCTGCACCACACCTTCACCACCGGGACACGGGCGCTGGCCGGGATCGACCTCTCGGTGCGCGCCGGGCAGTTGGTCTCCATCATCGGTCCCTCGGGCTGCGGCAAGAGCACGCTGCTGCGCCTCGTGGCCGGGCTCGAGCGGCCCACGGAAGGGCGGATCTCGGTGCAGCTTCCCCGGGCACCCGCCGGCGGGCCGGGCATCGGCGTGGTGTTCCAGCAGCCCACCCTGATGCCCTGGACCAGCATCGAGGCCAACGTCGGCCTGCCCCTGGTCCTGAGGGGCACCCCGTCCGCCGAGGCCTCACGCCTTGCGCTACAGGTGCTGGCGCAGGTCGGGCTGGCGGAGTTCACCGACGCCTACCCGCGGGAGCTGTCCGGGGGCATGCAGATGCGCGCCTCGCTGGCACGGGCGCTGGTCACCGAGCCGGGGCTGCTGCTGATGGACGAGCCCTTCGGCGCACTGGACGAGATCACCCGCGCCAGACTGGACCGGGACCTGCTCGACCTGCAGGCCAGACGCACGCTCACCGTGCTGTTCGTCACCCACAGCATCTATGAGGCGGTGTATCTGTCGTCGCGGGTGGTCGTCATGTCGCCGCGGCCCGGCCGCATCGCCGGTGAACTCGCGGTCGACGAACCCTCGCCGCGGGGCGACGCCTTCCGCACCTCCGAGCGCTTCGCGCGGCTGTGCGCCCGCCTGCACGGCATGATGGTGGAGGCCGGCGCGACGTGAACGCGTCCCGGCGCATCCTCGCCGCCACCGCACCGCTGGTCGTCGGACTGGCACTGCTGGGCGCGTGGGAGTTCGCGGTGCGCGCCTGGGAGGTCCCGGTCTACCTCGTCCCCGCGCCTTCGCGCATCGCGACGACCCTGGTGACCGACTGGACGCTGCTGGCCGCCGCCCTGGCCGCCACACTGAAGATCGCCCTGCTCGCGCTGGCGCTGGCGGTGGCGCTGGGCGTCGCCACCGCCTTCGTGTTCGTGCAAAGCCGCATCATCGAGGCCAGCCTGCTGCCGTATGCCATCCTGCTGCAGGTCACACCGGTGGTGGCGGTGGCGCCACTGATCATCATCTGGGTCGACGACCCGGTGGCCGCCCTGGTGATCTGCGCCACCATCGTGGCCTTCTTCCCGATGGTGTCGAACACCACGCTCGGCCTGCGCAGCGTCGACCCCGGGCTGCTGGACCTGTTTCGCACCTGCGGCGCCTCGCGCTGGCAGACCCTGGTCCGGCTGCGTGTGCCCTCGGCCCTGCCCTATTTCTTCGCCGGGCTGCGCATCTCTTCGGGCCTGTCGCTCATCGGCGCAGTGGTGGCGGAATTCGTCGCCGGCACTGGCGGAACGTCCTCGGGTCTGGCCTACCAGATCCTCCAGGCCGGCCTGCAACTCAACATCCCGCGCATGTTTGCCGCCCTGTTGCTGATCGCCGCGGCCGGCGTCGCCTTCTTCGCCGCCGCGAGCGCGCTGTCCTGGCTCGCCCTGCATCGCTGGCACGACAGCGCCCGAGGATGACCGACGCGGCTGGTCAGAACAACCACTCCCCGATCCGCGCCGGATCCACGTTCCCGCCACATACCGGCACGATGATCCTGGTGCCCGCGTAGTCGGCACGCGCCGCCAGCACTCCCGCAAGGCCGGCGGCGCCGGCGGGTTCGACCACAAGACCGGCGTGCCGGTGAAACAGACGCATCGCCTCGACCAGCAGTTCGTCCGCGACGGCATGCACGACGTCGACGAGACCATGCATGTCCGTCACGGCCTCGGGGATGGGCACGCGCACGCCGATGCCGTCGGCGATGGTACGCACACCGGGTGTCTCCACCACGCCGGCGCCGGGACCGCGCAGCCAGGAGTCCCGCATTGCGGGAGCCCCCTCCGCCACCACCCCGGCCACCCGGATCGCCGGCTGCGCCGCCTTCAGCCAGCGCGCATTGCCGGTGAGGAGCGCACCATTGCCCAACGGCAGGCAGGCTGCGTCCCAGATGCGACCCGAGGCGGTGAGTTCGACGGCCATGGTGCCGGCACCCTCCGCCGCCTCGACGTCCAGACCGTCCTCGAGGAACCGTGCGCCCGACTGCGCGGCCCAGGTGCGGGCTGCCGCTTTCGCGCCGTCGAAGTCGTCGCCCTCGAGACGTACGTCTGCACCGAGCGCGCGCATGCGTTCCACCTTGAGCGGATTGGCGCTCCGCGCGGCCCACACGACCACGGGTACGCCACGCCGGCGGCACGACCACGCCACCGCCTGTCCCCAATTTCCTGCGCTCGCGCACACCAGCGGCCGCGACGGCTCGGCCTGCAGGGCGGCAGCGACCAGCAGCTCCGCACCGCGGCCCTTGAAGCTCCGGATCGGATTGACCGTCTCCACCTTCAGGGTGATGGCACAGCCGAGCGCCTCCGAGAGCGGCTCGCATTCGTACTGCGGAGAGTGCAGGAACTCGGGCGCGATGCACGCGCTGGCGGCCGCGATGCGCGCGAGGTCGAGACGGTGCGCGGGTAGCGGATCGATGGGCAACGGATACGGCGTCATGGCGAGGATCACGGGAACGAGGGAAAAAGCGGTTCGGATCGTGACACAAACGGCTGGCCACGGAGCGTTGCGTGTGGTCCCGCGTCGCTCGTGCTGTCGTCGATTCCGGATACTGGCAGAAGCGGCACCCGTCGCGGCGCCGGGACCTGCCGGCAGAGGACCGGCGGAGGATGGCGGGCGGTCGGCATCCGCCGCGTCGGAAACGTCCACCCGCCGGCATCCGCTGTCTCGCGAAGTATCCGGGCTAGAATTCTCCTTCACCACGCACCGAGGAGCGAGACCATGCCGATCTACCGCCATGCCCGACGTTCGTTCCTGCTGGGCACAACGGCCCTGGCCGCCCTGGGGCCGTTGTGCGGCGACGCCCGCGCGGACGAGAAATTCGTCTTCCTCACCAACTGGTATGCCCAGGCGGAGCATGGTGGCTTCTATCAGGCGCTCGCCGAGGGCACGTACAAGGCCCAGGGTCTGGACACCGACATCCGCATGGGCGGTCCGCAGGTCAACGTCATGCAGCTGCTGCTGGCGGGCAAGGCCGACGCGGTGATGGGCTACGACCTGCAGACTCTGCCGGCGGTTGCGCAGGGTCTCCCGGTGGTCACGGTGGGGGCGGTGTTCCAGAAGGATCCCGCAGCACTCATCGCCCACCCGGACGTGAAATCGATGGAGGACCTGAAGCAGCGCACGCTCCTGATCGGTCAGGCCAGCGAGACCACTTTCTGGCCCTGGCTCAAGCGGCGCTACGGCTTCACCGACGCCCAGAAGCGGCCTTATGCCTTCAGCGTCCAGCCTTTCCTCGCGGATCGAAAGGTCGCGCAGCAGGGCTACGCCACCTCGGAGCCCTATTCGATCGAGAAGGCGGGCGTGACACCGGTGGTCTTCCTGCTCGCGGATGCCGGCTACCCGCCCTACGCCCAGACCATCGTCACCACCCGCGCGGTGCTCGAGAAACGCCGCGATGCCCTGACCCGATTCCTGCGCGCCACCGCGGAGGGTTACCGCAGCTACCTCGCCAATCCCGCGCCTGGCAACGCTCTCATCCGCAAGGCCAATCCGGAGATGGAGGAGGCCCTGCTGGCCTATGGCGTGAATCGCATGAAATCCTTCGGGCTGGTGACCGGCGCCGATGCCGCCCGTGACGGGATCCTGTCGATGACCGACGCGCGCTGGCGCGCCACCCGGGACTTCATGGTTGCCGAGGGGTTGCTGGCGCCTGGTGCCGACTGGCGCAAGGCCTACAGTCTGGAACTCTCCAGAAACCTGCGCGTGCTCCCCTGACGAGACCCACTGCGTGAGGAACCGCCACGGAGGTGGCGATTCCTCGGCGCCACAGCCGAACCGCCCTGCAGGTTCGCGAGGTCCACCTCGTGGAGTTCGGGCAGACCTCGGCGCCTCGGCGCATCGCTCTCGCCTCCCTGCCCTCGGCCATCAGCCGAGGGCGTCGGGAGGGCTGCGGTCGAAATCCTGCGTCGCGCCGCATCCCGCCTTCCATTCGCATCCGCTTGAACCGGCCGCCCGCGTGACCTCGCGAGAGTCATGTTGAAAGAAATGCCGGACCATAATTGTTGATTAATTTTGTTTAATAGTTATAATCGTTTTATACCCTGCCGCTGTCGCTCGCTTGACATGCAGAGTCAGCAGCGTTGGAGGAGTGATGGCCGCCAAGACATCACACGGCAGGAGAAGGAGTACCAGCCCGTCCAGGCGAAGACCGATGATCACGGCGGAGCTCCTGGAAATGCTCGGGGCGATCGCAAACGACCTGATCTCCTCGCCGGCTGCAGGACTTGACGCAGCGATCGACCGTTGCCTCGGGCAAGTCGGCTCCTCATTCCAGGTCGATCGGGCGTACGTATTCCAGATCGCCGAGACCGGGGACGAGATCTCCAACACCCACGAGTGGTGCGCGGCGGGCGTTGTATCCACGATCGACCGTCTCCAGCACATTCCCACGCATGTCTATCCCTGGTGGATGGGTGAGATGCGGGCTGGACGTCCCATCGACCTGCCACGACTGGACTTCCTGCCCCCGGAAGCGTGGCGCGAACGCGCCCTCCTCGAGCCCCAGGGCATCCAGTCACTGCTGGTCCTGCCCATCACCCTGCGCGGCCATATGGAAGGCTTCGTCGGCTTCGATCACGTGCGCCGGCGACGCCTTTGGTCTGGTGAGGAGGTGGCCGTGCTGCGCATCACCGCCTCGGCAGTCGCCAATGCCTTCGAACGCCAGACTCTCGAGGAGAGCAGGGCTGTAGCGAGCCTGGTGTTCGAACACATCGAGGAAGGCGTATTCGCGGCGGATGTGCAGGGACGCATTCTGGAGATCAACACTGCCTTCACCCGCATCACAGGTTATCTGCCCGAAGAGGTCATCGGCAGAACCGGCAGGATATTCGCCGCCGGCCTGCAGGATCGTCACGTGGCGGAGTCGATGTGGCAGGCCGTGCTCTGCGGCTCCCTGTGGCGTGGCGAGGTCTGGAAACGCCGCAAGGACGGCGCCCTGTTTCTGGTCGACCTCACGGTCACGACAATCCGGAATGCGGCCGGACGGATATTGCGTTACGTCTGCACCTTCAGCGACATCACCGAGGCCCGGGAAAAGCAGCTCCGGCTGAATACCCTGGCCCACATGGATGCCCTGACCCATCTTCCGAACCGCTCCCTGTTTGACGAAAGACTGGATGAGGCTCTGGTGGCACGCCGCCGGTCGAGCACAATCCTCGCGCTGGTTGCCCTGGATCTGGATCAGTTCAAGCACATTAACGATACCCTGGGACGACAAGTCGGTGACCGCGTGCTGGTCGAGGTTGCTCGAAGACTGCAGGCGATCGCGGGCCCGGCCGGTACCGTGTGTCGACGCGCAGGAGACGAGTTCACGATGCTGCTGTGCGATCTGGAGTCGACCGCGCATCTGGACCAGATGCTGTCCCGCGTGCAGGAAACGGTCGGGCTGCCTGTGACCGTACCGGGGGCCTTGGAGGTCGCGCTCTGCGCCAGCCTGGGGGTACGGATCGTCCCACCCGATGACGCCGATCCGGATGCCCTGCTGCGCCAAGCCGACCAGGCCCTGTATCTGGCCAAGAAACAGGGACGAGGCCACGTCTGCCGCTTCGACCCACGCAACGACCGGGACCTCAGGCGCAGGCGCGACATCGTCACCGCTGTCGCCGCGGGCCTGCACGGTGGAGAAATGGTGCTGCACTTCCAGCCGGTCGTCGACCTGACCACCGGCGAGGTGGTGTTCGCAGAGGCCCTGATTCGTTGGGAGCGACCCGGGGAGGGCCTGGTGCTGCCTGGTCAATGGCTACCCCACGTCCAGGATGATCCGCTCATGCTCGAATTGGACGTCTGGGTCCTGGACCAGGCCTTGGAAGCCTGCGCGTCCTGGATGCGCCAGGGCTTCAGCTTCGGCGTCAGCATCAACGTCTCTGCCCAGCAGCTTCACGACCCGGGGTTTCCGCAGACCGTACGCCAGGGGCTCAACCACCACCCCGGCGTTCCGGCCGCCAGGCTCAAGATGGAGGTGCTGGAGAGCGCGGCGCTGGCAGACATGGGCGCCGTATCGTCGACCATGCACGCCTGCCAGGGATTCGGCGTCGAGTTCGCACTGGACGATTTCGGCACCGGATATGCCTCCCTGGCCTACCTCAAGCATCTGCCAGCCCGGAGCATCAAGATCGATCGGTCTTTTGTCGACCACATTTCGGAAGACGAGGATGCCTTCGCACTGGTCCGTGGGGTCATCCACCTTGCTGGCGAATTACGCCTGATCGTCATCGCGGAAGGCGTGGAGAACGCAAGTCAGGCTGCCCGGCTGCGTTCTCTCGGCTGCAATCTCGCCCAGGGATACCACATTTCGCCTCCACTGCCTTTGGCGCGCCTGCTCGACTGGGTCCGGACGCGACGCCCGGCATGAGCCGAATCCCCCCCGACGTCGCCTGAAATGTACGTATTGGTTGCGCTGTCGGCGCGTTGCCGATGCGGATGCCGATGCCGATGCGGACCGGGACGCTGACCTCTGCAGGTGACCGTGGTTCAGGCGCATACGGGCCTCCGGCCATCAGGCTCTGACCTGGGCCGGAAGCGCGAACACCCGCCCGTTGCGGTCCTGCTGCGCCGCCTTGGGCATCACCGTACCGTACTCTCGGATACGCAGGTCCGGATGCTCCAGGTCTGGCCGCAGCAGCCAAAACGATCTCGGCATACCGCTGTGCTCCCCCTTGAGTCACTGCGCAAGCGCACCTCGCCCCGCCGGCGCATGCAGATGTAGAGGAGTGTTCCGTTTGCCGAACCGCCTTGAAGGGCCTCGCCATTCGCAGCGATGCTCGGCCACGTAAGGCACGGCGTTGCCCCCCCGCCGTCTGGTCAGCTTCACGGCGCCGCACTGCCGGAGCAGGCAGTGCTCGATACCGGCAGGTTGCACTCGTGTGATTTCCATGTCGGCGCGTTTCGCGCAGGTTCATCCCGAAGGCAATGACTTGCAGCACGGCTTCGCCGCAGACCCAATGGCTGGCCGCGCCCTCAAACCTCCAGACTGTCGTCCGGTCCGACGAAAAGACCTGAACGGCTCACCCGGACCGGTGCGAAACTGCGCCGGTGTTGCGGCGTAGGTCCGAGCCGGGCGAGTGCGGCCAGATGCTCGGCGGTGGGATAGCCTTTGTGCCGGTCGAATCCGTAGTCCGGAAACATCACGTGCAACTGCAGCATGTGGGCGTCGCGGGCCGTCTTGGCGAGAATCGATGCGGCGCTGATCGCCGGCTCCAGGGCGTCACCACGCACGATGGCGCGCGCTGGCAGGCGTAACGGCGGCAGGCGGTTGCCATCCACCAGAACCTCCCCTGGGGTCACCGACAGCCTTTCCACCGCACGCGCCATGGCCGCCATGGTCGCGTGCAGGATGTTCACGCGGTCGATCTCCTCGACGCCGGCAGGCTCGACGCTCCATGCCAGCGCCCGCGCGCGGATCTGCCCGGCGAGCCACTCCCTCCGTCTTGGGGACAGGGTCTTGGAGTCTGCAAGTCCGGCGATGGGGCGTTCCGGATCGAGAATCACCGCGGCGGCATAGACCGGCCCTGCCAGTGGCCCCCGGCCGGCCTCATCGACGCCGGCGACGTGCAGGCCGTTCACGTCCGCGCCGACGCGGCCCGCACGGAACCGTGCACGGGAGCGGGGGCACGCAGCAGCGGCAGAACGGCATCGGCGGCGCGCGCTGCCGCCCCGCGGCGCAGCTGCTGGTAGATGCCTTCGTAGCAGCGCACCTGGCGCTCGCGCACCACGTTGTCCCGGTAGAGGTTGACCAGCGCGCGCGACAGGTTCTCCGGTGTGGCGTCGTCCTGCAGGATCTCGGGCGCGACGAACTCGCCGGCCAGGATGTTGGGCAGACCGATGTAGGGCAGGTACCGCCGGGGCCACATGATGCGGTAGGTGAGCTTCGGCACGCGGTAGGTGATGACCATGGGACGCCGCAACAGGGCCGTCTCGAGCGCCGCGGTGCCCGAGGCCACGAGCACCACGTCGGCGGCACACATCGCGAGCTGGGCGTGGCCGAAGAGCGTGGTGATGGGCAGATCATCGCCCTGCGCGTCGAAGAGCGCCTGCTCGAACTGCTCGCGCGTCGGGCGGGTGGCCAGGGGCACCAGAAAGCGCGCTTCCGGCAACTGGACGAGCACCTGGCGCGCCGTCTCCACGACCAGAGCGGCGTGCTGCTCGAGTTCGCCCCGGCGGCTGCCGGGCAGCAGCGCGAACACCGGCGCGGCATGCGGCAGGCGCACCTGATCCCGCGCGGCGGCACGGTCCGGACTTGGCGGGATCTCGTCCGCCAGGGGATGACCGACGAAGGTGGCGGCCACGCCGGCACGTTCGTACAAGGCAACTTCGAAGGGGAAGAGGGTCAACACGTGGTCCACCGCGCGGCCGATCTTGTGCACCCTTTCGCCGCGCCATGCCCAGATGGAGGGGCTGACGTACTGCACGGTCGGGATGCCGGCGGCCCGGAGCGTGGTCTCGAGGCCGAGATTGAAGTCCGGCGCATCCACCCCGATGAAGATGTCCGGCGGTTCGTCGCGCAGCCGGGCAGCCAGCGCGCGACGAATGGCCAGGATGGCCGGGATGCTGTGCACCGCCTCGGCATAACCGCGCACCGACAGCGTCTCCATGGGATGCCAGCTCTCCAGCCCGGCCGCCTGCATGCGTCCGCCGCCGATGCCCACGAAGCGCGCACCCGGCAGGCGGTTTCGCAATTCCGCGAGCAGTGAGCCGCCGATCTGGTCTCCCGAGGTCTCCCCCGCCACCATCGCCACGGTCGTCCGGCGGGCCATGGGTGAGGTCTCCGCGTCCCGCAGGGCCTCAGCGGACGATGCCGCGCGTCGAGGCGGCGAGGAAGCCCACCATGGGTGCCACCTCGGGGCAATCCTCCACCTGCGCCGCGAGCGCGGCACGGGCCTGTTCCAGGGTCAGCTTCTCGCGGTAGAGGGTCTTGTAGGCACGTCTGATCCCGGCGATCGCCTCGGCCGAGAAGCCGCGCCGCTTGAGGCCTTCGGTGTTGATGCCGTGGGCCTTCGCCGTATCCCCCTGGGCCATGACGTAGGGAGGAAGATCGTGCACCACCACGGAGCCGATGGCCGTCATGCTGTGCGCGCCGATGTGGCAGAACTGATGCACACCGGTGAAGCCGCCGAGGATGACCCAGTCCTCCACGTGGACATGGCCGGCAAGCTGTGTGCAGTTGGCGAAGATGGTCCTGTCGCCGACGACGCAGTCATGCGCGACGTGGACGTAGGCCATGAACCAGTTGTCGTCTCCCACCCGGGTGACACCGGCATCCTGGACCGTGCCGAGGTTGAATGTGCAGTATTCGCGGATGGTGTTGCGGTCACCGATCTCGAGCCGGGTCGGCTCGCCGGCGTATTTCTTGTCCTGCGGTACCTGACCCAGTGAAGCGAACGGGAAAATGCGGTTGCCGGCCCCGATGCGGGTGTGCCCCTCGACGACGCAATGGGCGCCGATGCTCGTGCCTGCCCCGATCTCGACGTGCTCGCCGATGATGGCGAAGGGGCCGATCTCGACGCCGTCGCCAATCCGGGCACCGGGGTGGACGATGGCGCTCGGGTGGATCATGGGGCCTCCACCGTCGGGACCTCCCGAAGGGTGCACATGAGTTCGGCCTCCGCCACCACCACCTCGCCAACGCTGGCCCGCCCCTGGAACTTCCAGATGCCGCGCAGCTGCCGGCCAAGCGTCACGTCAAGGATGAGCTGGTCGCCGGGGGTCACCGGACGCTTGAAGCGGGCGCCGTCGATGCCCACGAAGTAATACACGGAGTTGCCGTCCGGGCGCTTGTCGAGCGTCTTGTAGGACAGGATGGCCGCCGCCTGCGCCAGCGCCTCGACGATGAGCACGCCCGGCATCACCTTGTAGTAGGGGAAGTGGCCCACGAAGAAAGGCTCGTTGACGCTCACGTTCTTCAGCGCCCGGATGGACGCGCCCGGCTGACACTCCAGCACCCGGTCCACCAGCAGCAGCGGATAGCGGTGAGGCAGGCATCGCAGGATGGCCTCGATCTCCATGGCGTTCATTGCGCTTCGTCTTCCTTGTTCTTGATGGCCTGGAGGCCTGCCGCGAGACCCTGCACCTGGTGCGCCAGCTCGTCGAGCCGGTTGAACCGCGCGAGGTTCCTCATCCATTCCTTGTGCGGCAATGCCGGGAAAAAACCGTCATACAGGCCGGGCTGGGTGATGCTGCGGCGGATCATGGTGCCACCGGCCACCACCACACCGTCGCAGATCTCGATGTGACCGTGGATCATCGCGGCACCGCCTATCCTGCAATGACGCCCGACACGCGTGCTGCCGGCGAAGCCCGCGCAGGCCGCCACCGCCGTGTGGGCTCCGATGACGACGTTGTGGCCGATCTGGATCTGGTTGTCCAGCTTGACCCCTTCCTCGATCACGGTGTCGCCGAGGGCACCGCGATCGACGGTGGTGTTGGCACCGATCTCGACGTCGTCGCCGATCATCACGCGGCCGATCTGGGGGACCTTCACCCACCGGCCCTGGTCTTCGGCCATGCCGAAGCCATCGGCGCCGATCACCACGCCCGCGTGGACGATGCAACGGTCCCCGAGGTGACAGTCGCGGTAGATGGTCACGTTGGCGTGCAGCCGGGTCATCGTGCCGACGCTCGCCCCCTCACCGATCACGCAACCGGGGCCGACCATCGCGCCCTCGCCCACGCTCGCCCCTGCCTCCACCACCGCATTCGCACACACCGTCGCCGTGGCGGCCACGCGGGCCCCCGGATGCACCACCGCCGAGGCATGAACGCCCGCATCGGGCCGGCGCTCCGGGTTGAGCCGTGCGGAGACACGCGCGAAGTACAGGTAGGGATTGTCGGTGACGATGCGCGGCCGGTCGGTCGCCTCGCGGTCCGCCGGGCCGAGCACCACGGCCGCTGCGCGGGTGGCGGCGAGTTGGGGCCGGTACCGACTGCCCGTGAGAAAGGAAAGTTCGTCCGGGCCCGCAGCCTCCAGCGTGGCCACCTGCCGGATCGGCAGGTCCCCGGGGCCGACGAGTTCACCGCCGAGGGCATCGACGAGCTCCCCGAGGGTCACGACATCCTGTGCCGGCTTCGTCATCATGGCTCCCTGCGTGGCGGCGGTGGCGATCGCGCGCGGCCGGCCACGCGCGAGGCTATTTGTCGGTCAGCGCCTTCAGGACCTTTTCGGTGATGTCGATGCGGGCACTCCGGAATACCGCCTCCTGCAGGATGAGGTCGAACTTCTCGGCCTCCGCGATCTGCTGCACCACCTTGTTGGCGCGCTCGATGACCTGCGACAACTCCTCGTTCCTGCGCGCGTTGAGGTCCTCGCGGAACTCCCGCTGCAGACGCTGCAGGTCGCGGTTGATGCGTCCGAGATCCGCTTCCTTGTTGCGACGGTCGGCCTCGGACAGGGTGACGCTCTCCTTCTCGAGCACGGTCTGGAGGTCCTTGGCCTGCTTGGTCAGCTTCTGGATCTCCGCATCGCGGGGAGCGAATTCCTTCTCGAGTTTCTGCAATGCCTTCTTCGCCGGGGTCGCCTCGCGCAGGATGCGATCGATGCTGATGAAACCGACCTTGACGTTGTCGTTCGCCACCGCAAGGGAGGACGAAAGGGCCAGGCCCATGGCGAGGATGAGACCCTTCAGTGCTTTGGTCTGGGATGCGTTCATGTGTCCTTCGATCCTGTCTATTCCTGGGTGCCGGCGCCGATCAGAACACCGTGCCGAGCTGGAACTGGATGCGCTGCAACCGGTCCGTGGGCTCCTTCTTCAGCGGGATGCCGAAGCTGAGCTTCAGGGGCCCGACAGGGGAGAACCAGTTGAGTGCAAGACCGGTGGAGTACCGCAACTTCCCGAAATCATAACTGTTATCGACCATACCCGCGTCCAGGAAGGTCGACAGGCGCAGGCTGCGATCC
>JBEICA010000081.1:0-13426 GCA_040373665.1 Burkholderiales bacterium
CCCCGGCGGAACTGCCTGCGGCACCGTCCCTGCCGCTTCCAGCGCCCCCTGCACCCGCCCCGGCGGATCCGGCTGCGGCACCGTCCCTGCCTGTCCCAGCGCCCCCTGCCCCCGTCCCGGCCGCGCCGGCACCCCGGCGACGCTGCCGCCACCGGCCTCCGTGCCCGCGCGTTGCGCCTGATCCCGCGCGATTGCCTCGGCCACAGGGTCGTACCGACTCCGGTCCGGCGCTGCGACGACGGCATCGGTCCGGCTTGCATCCCGCCCTCGACCCGGACCCGTTCCCCCGTCAGTCAGCGGGCGGTTGGTCAGGTCCCGGAAAGGATCTTCGGCCGTACCACCCGACAGGTTCGACCCGGCGCCTGTGCCGCCACCGGTGCGACCGGCCTCCGAGCCCGCCGTCCCCGCACGGGCCTCGGCCCCCGTTCCACCACCCCTGGCACCGGTCGTACTGCCGATGGGCTGGGTTGCGCAGCCGGCCAACGCGGCGGCCAGCACCAGCGCCGATGCCTGCGCCAGCCGCAGAGGGAGGATTGGAAGGGACGGGATCGGAAACCCGGAATGTCTGGACATGTGCATCACCTCGAAAAATGCTTTCCCGGCTTGGTCGCCTGTCTGGGCTTTACGGTTCCCCCTGCGTCCCCTTGAGCAGGATGTGCGGGGCACTGGCGAACAACCCATTGTCATGCGTTTATGGTCTCATGTTCGCTCCCTGCGCGGAATGCACCGCACCCGGGGCAGAGAACTCCGGAGCGTCCCCGGCATCAGAGCAATGCCCCGTTACAATCGCGACCGATGCGCCTGCTCCTCCTCCTGCTGTTGTTCCTTGTCGATGCGGCGTCCGCCGCGCCGGTCCAGGTGCCTCATGCCACGGCCGAACTCGTGGCGGAGACGACGCACGCCCGTCCCGGCGGGCGTGTCACCGTCGCCCTGCGCCTCGCGCACGAAGCGGGGTGGCACACCTACTGGAAGAATCCCGGCGACTCCGGCATGCCGACCCGCATCGCCTGGACACTGCCCGAAGGCGTACGCGCGGGATCCATCCGCTGGCCGGCACCGGAGCGCATTGCCGTCGGTCCCCTCACCAACTACGGTTATGGTGGCGAGATCCTGCTTCTGACCGATCTGGAGCTGCCAAGTGACTGGCCGGCGGGCCGCCCCGTGGCGGTTTCGGCACGCGCGGACTGGCTCATCTGCAAGGAAATCTGCCTGCCGGGCGGCGCCATCCTGTCGCTCGAGGTGCCGACCGCCGCCACCCCGCCCAAGGCCGATGCCCGTTGGGGCCCGGCGATCGCCGCGGCCAGGCGCCAGGTACCGGGCGGGCCCGCCGGCTGGAGTGCCTCCATCGGTGTCTCCGAAGCGCACCTCGTGCTCCGTCTCGTGCCGCCTGACGCCGCCGCCCCCCGGCTCGAGCGACTCGAGTTCTTCCCGGACGATCCCGAAGTCATCGACAACCCGGCGGCGCAGGTGCTGGAGCAGACCCCCGAGGGCTATCGCCTGCTGCTCACTGCCGCGCCGGCGTTCAGCGGCGCCATCAAGCGCCTGTCGGGTGTGCTCGTGGCCAACCCGGGCTTCGGCGAGGCGCGGGCGGTGGAGGTGTCGATGTCCTACCCCGGGGGTGCCCCGGAGCGCCGCGCGGCACGACCTGTCGCCGCGCTGACGGCGGCCGACATCCAGGCCGCCGCCGGCCCCGCCCCCGGCGCCTCGATCGGCCTGATGGCTGCACTCGGACTGGCCTTCGTGGGTGGCCTCATCCTCAACCTGATGCCCTGCGTTTTCCCGGTGGTGTCCATCAAGGTGCTGGGCTTCGTCGAACAGGCCCACGGCGACAGGACCGAACTGCGCCGGCACGGACTGGCGTTTGCCGCCGGCATCCTGGTGTGTTTCTGGATCGTTGCTGGCGTTCTGCTGGTGCTGCGCGCGGGCGGCGAGGCACTGGGCTGGGGTTATCAGCTGCAGTCACCTGTCGTCATCTCGGCCCTGGCCATGCTGTTCTTCCTGCTGGGGCTCAACCTCAGCGGCATGTTCGAACTCGGCACCTCGATCCAGACCGCTGCCGGCAGTGTGCGCGAGCGCTCCGGGCGCGCGGGTGCCTTCTTCGGCGGCATGCTCGCCACCGCCATCGCCACGCCGTGCACCGCGCCCTTCATGGGGGCGGCCCTGGGCTTCGCGCTGACCCAGCCGCCGCTGGACTCCATGCTGGTCTTCAGCGCGCTGGCGCTGGGCATGGGCCTGCCCTATGTGATCCTGGCGCTGCGACCCGCGTTGACCCGCTGGCTGCCGCGTCCCGGCCGCTGGATGGAAACCCTGCGGCAATTGCTCGCCTTCCCCCTCTATCTCACGGTGGTGTGGCTGGTTTGGATTCTCGGTCAGCAGCAGGATGTCACCGCGGCGGCGCGTCTGCTCGCGGCTCTGGTGCTGGTCGCTGCCGCGTTCTGGGCCTGGCAGCGTCTGGCCCGCAGCGCCCGCGGCTGGGCAATCGGCCTCGCGGCGGTTTTCGCGGCCGGTGCCCTGTGGTTCGCCTGGCCTCAGGAGGTGCCGGTTGCGCCCGGCGGATCGGCGCAGGCCACGGGCTGGCGTGCCTACTCCGAGGCCGATCTCCAGCAGGCGCGTGCCGCCGGCCCGGTATTCGTCGATTTCACCGCTGCCTGGTGCGTCACCTGCCAGGTCAACAAGCGCGTCGTGCTCGACACCGCACCCGTGGTCGCCGCTTTCGCGCGCACCGGCACGACGCGTCTGCGCGCCGACTGGACCCGCCGCGATGCCGTCATCACCGAGGCATTGGCGCGCCTGGGGCGCAGCGGTGTGCCGGTGTACGCGGTCTACGGGCGCGGCGCCACGGCGCCGGAACTCCTGCCCGAAGTCCTCACCCCAGACCTCGTACTCGCCGCCCTCGAGCGCGCCGCGGGACGCTGACCCCAGGGAGCCCGCCATGAATGTCCGCCACGCCCTTGCCTCCTCGCTGCTGTGTATCGCCCTGTGTCCGGCTCCCGCGGGCGCCGAAGCGGTCCCCGGGGAGCAGGCCCCCGATTTCCAGCTTGCCGACATCCAGGGCAAGCGCCATCGTCTCGCCGACTACCGCGGCCGCCACGTCGTGCTGGAATGGTTCAATCAGGGCTGCCCCTTCGTCCAGAAGCACTACGAAAGCGGCAACATGCAGGCGCTGCAACGCCGTTTCACCGCGGCCGGTGTGGTGTGGCTGGCGATCAACTCTACCAATCCGAAGAGCTCGGACTATCGCGACCCCCAGCGTTCGCAAACCCTCGTGCAGGACTGGCAGATGGCGCCCAGCGCCCTCATGTTGGACGAGGACGGGAGGGTCGGCCAGGCCTACGGGGCACGCGCCACGCCGCACATGTTCGTCATCGATCCGAAGGGGCGCGTCATCTACGCCGGGGCCATCGACGACAAGGCCACATGGCGGGTCGAGGATGTGAAGGACGCGCGCAACTGGGTGGCTGCGGCGCTGGAGGAATCCATGGCCGGCAAAGCGGTCAGCCGACCGTCCACCGCCCCGTACGGCTGCTCCGTCAAGTACTGACCTCCGAGGCGGTCACCTCGGGGGCGGTGTCCGGCTCGCCGGGCGGGATCGGCGGGTTTCACTCTCGAGAGGCACATGGGCAGTTCCCCCCGATGGGACATCTTCTGCAACGTCGTCGACCACTTCGGCGACATCGCGGTTTCCTGGCGTCTTGCGCGCCAGTTGCACGCCGAGCATGGTGTCGCGGTGCGCCTGTTCGTCGATGACCTGGCGACCTTCCATGCCCTGCGGGATGCCGTGGACCCTGCGGCCGGTGTGCAGCAGGTGGACGGCATCGACATCGTTCACTGGACCGATGCCCTCCAGGTGGACGAGGTCGGTGACGTGGTGGTCGACGCCTTCGGCTCCCGCGCCCCCGACCAGGTGCTCGAAGCCATGGCCCGGCGCAGCCGGGCACCGGTCTGGATCAACCTGGAGTACCTGAGCGCCGAGTCCTGGGTGGAGGACTGCCATCGGCTTGCCTCGCCGCACCCTCGGCTGCCGCTGGTGCGGTACTTTTTCTTCCCCGGGTTCACGTCCGCCACGGGAGGACTGCTGCGGGAACGCAGCCTCGCGGCCGAGCGCGCCGCCTTCCTCGGCGACCCCGCGGCGCGCGCGGCGAGTCTGCTGCGCTGGGGGGTGAAGCCACCGGCGCGCGAAGGCGCGCGCCTCATCACGCTGTTCGGTTACGGCAGTCCCTCGGTCGGATCCCTGCTGCGTGCCTGGGCGGACGACGACGAGGCGGTCTGCGTCCTGGTGCCGCTCGGTCGGGTGGTGCCCGACGTCGCACGCTTCCTGGGACGGGACACGATGAACGCCGGCGACGTCGCCCGCCCGGGCAGCCTGGAGATCCAGGTGCTGCCATTCGGCCCGCAAGCCGAGTACGACCGCCTGCTCTGGCTGGCGGACTTCAATTTTGTGCGCGGCGAGGATTCCTTCGTTCGCGCCCAGTGGGCGGAAAGCCCCTTCGTGTGGAACATCTATCCCCAGGAAGGGGGGGCTCACTGGGCCAAGCTGCACGCCTTCGTGGACCGCTATGGTGCCGGGCTCGAACCCGAGGTGGTCGTCGCGCTGCGGGAGTTCTGGCGGCTTTGGAATCGCGGCGAAGCCTCCCCCGCCATCCTCGGTGCCGCGTGGCGGCGGTTTCGCAGCTATGCCGAGGAACTCCGGGTGCACAACGCCGCCTGGGCGGCTCACCTGCGCAGCCATCAGGACCTCGCCGCCAATCTGGTGAGATTCGCTGTCGAGAAGTTATAATTTCGGGCTTTCCCTTTTCCTCTACCTCCTCCCCGCAGGACACTCCATGAAGATCGCCCAGGAACTCCGCGCCGGCAACGTGATCATGGTGGGCAAGGACCCCCTCGTGGTCCAGCGCGCCGAATTCAACAAGTCCGGCCGCAACGCCTCCGTGATGAAGATGAAGCTCAAGAACCTGCTCACCGGTTCGACCAGCGAGACCGTCTACCGCGCCGACGAGAAGTTCGACGTTGTCGTGCTCGACCGCAAGGACTGCACGTATTCCTACTTCGCCGACCCCATGTATGTCTTCATGGACGCCGAATACAACCAGTACGAGGTCGAGAAGGACAACCTCGGCGACGCCCTGAACTACCTCGAGGACGGCATGCCGCTGGAGGTGGTGTTCTACGACGGCAAGGCCATCTCCGTCGAGATGCCAAGCTCGGTCGTGCGCGAGATCATCTACACGGAACCCGCAGTCCGTGGCGACACCTCCGGCAAGGTGCTCAAGCCTGCCAAGATCTCCACCGGTTACGAGATCTCCGTCCCTCTGTTCTGCGAGACGGGGGATCGCATCGAGATCGACACCGCCTCCGGCGAGTACCGCCGCCGCGTGGCGGCCTGATCCCGCAACCCTGGGTATCTCCCGGGGGGCTTGGGCTGCAGGCACACGGGCCGCGGGGCGCAAGCTCCGCGGCCCGTGTCTTTTGGGGAGGGCGCATGGCCGCATTTCGAGGATGAGGCACCGCCGGCAGGACACGGATGTCGCGACGGCATGGTGCCGGATGCGCGAGAATCCAGGGCCGTCCATGAGCAGCAGGTCGCGGGCCTGGCCAGGGCCGCCGGCTCCTGCGCACACTGCCGCACGGCTTGCGCCGATGGCGTGCCCTGCGACACTCTCCCCTGGGGCGTGTAACTCGGGTTGACACGATGAAGGCCATGATTCTCGACCATCCCGGCACGGCGCTCCGCGCCGCGCAACTGCCCGACCCGTCTCCTGGTCCGGGGGAGGTGCTGCTCAGGGTGCACGCCTGCGGGGTGTGCCGCACCGACCTGCACATCGTGGATGGCGACCTCCCGCCCCTTGGACAGCCGGTCATCCCAGGGCACGAGATCGTGGGCGAGGTCATCGCCACCGGCGCCGCGGTGGAACACATCGCCATCGGACAGCGGGTGGGTGTTCCCTGGCTGGGCTGGACCTGCGGCGAATGCGCCTACTGCCGCGCCGGTCAGGAGAACCTCTGCGACGACGCACGTTTCACCGGCTATCAGCGTGCAGGCGGCTACGCCGAGCTCGCTCTGGCGGACGCGCGCTACGCCTTTGCCCTGCCATCCGGTCTCGATGCCGTACATGCGGCGCCCCTGCTGTGCGCAGGCCTGATCGGCTATCGCTCCCTGCGCATGGCTGGGGAGGCACACCGCCTGGGGATCTACGGTTTCGGCGCCGCGGCCCACATCCTGGCTCAGGTCGCGCGCTGGCAGGGCCGCGAGGTGTTCGCCTTCACCCGCCCGGGGGATCACGACGCGCAGGCTTTCGCCCTGGAGGTCGGCGCCGTCTGGGCCGGTGACTCGGGTCAGACCCCACCGGCCCCGCTGGACGCCGCAATCCTCTTCGCACCGGTGGGCGCACTGGTGCCGACGTCGTTGCGCCATGTGCGCAAAGGCGGCACCGTGGTCTGCGGCGGCATCCACATGAGCGACATCCCGACCTTCCCCTACGAACTGCTCTGGGGAGAGCGCCGGGTGGTGTCGGTGGCCAACCTCACGCGCCGGGATGGCGAGGAGTTCCTCGCCATCGCTGCGAAAGTGCCAGTGCAGACCACAGTCCGCACCTACCCGCTGGCGGCTGCGAACCTCGCCCTGGAGGACCTGCGCACCGGCCACCTGCAGGGCGCCGCCGTGCTGGTGCCCGGCAGCTGAACCCGCCCCGGCGGGGTGTCTTCAGGCCAACCGCACCACCGCGCCCGCCCGCCGCCTCAGGAAGGCGGGGATGTCCCGGTTCACCGGCCCGCCGTGCCTGGACATGCGCCCCACCCCCGGCCACTGCGGGGACTCGCCAGGTCGCCCCGCCGCTGCGGGCTGATCGGGGCCAAGGGGCGCTGAGGCCTTCGCGTCGGCCTTGGCACGGGGCGACTGTCGAGAAAAGTCGATCGCCTGGAATCGCATGCTGGTCTCCGTGTGACAAGCCGCCTCACGCGGCACGGGGTCAGACTAGGCGCGCCCAGGCTCATGGGATGAGCCACCCTGCACATCCGCCTCATAACGGGCCAGGGTCCGGCGCAGCTGCTGCGCCAGTCGCTCGCGCAGGCTCGCGGGGGCCAGCACCTCGACCTCCGCGCCATGCTTGAGTACGTCCATGAGGAGTTCCCGCTCGTCGCTGTAGGGCACCTCGAGCACGTAGTTGCCGGCTTCATCGAAATGCGCGCGCTGCGCGGGGTGTCAACGCTCCGACGCCACCCAGCGCGCACGCGCCGCCGTGAAGCGCAGCCTCGCCCAGTGCACTGCGGCGCCCGAGAAGATGCCGTACCCGCTGGCAAGTTCGCGGTCGAGGTAGTCCTCCCCGACCTCCTCTGCCGGCGCGTCCAGCAGGCATGCCGCCTCGACGGCATCGACCGCGAAGCTGCGCAGCGCGTTGCGCCGATGGCACCACGCATCGAGGTACCAGTTGTCCCGGTAATAGACCAGGCGCTGCGGCGACACCTCGCGCTCCAGCCGCTCTCCGCTGGCGCGGTTGAAATGCAGGACGGACACCCGCCGCCGCTCGAGAAGGGCCTGGGCGAGCACGGCGAACTGCGCCGAGTCCAGCGGCCGCCGCGCCATCTGCAGCAGGCGGATGCGCCGCCGCACCTGTGCCACGGCGTGCCCCCGGCTGCCGAGGATGCGCTCCAGCCGCTGCGCCATTGGCGCGACGTGGCTCTCCAGCATGCCGGCGCCGATCTGTTCCAGGAGCTGGTGCATCGCGAGCAGCGCGTGCGCTTCGGCCGCGCCGAACCACAGACCCGGCAGCTCCGACTCGGGCTCGCCGGCGTCGAGACGGTATCCCCCGCTGTCGGCGTCCCACACGATGGGTGTGCTCAGGCGGCTGCGCAGGTATTCCAGGTCGCGCTTCAGCGTAGCCCGGGAAACCTCCAGCGCCTCGAGGAACTCAGCGGTGGTCACGAGACGCCTCGATCGCAGCATCCGCTCGATGCGATAGAAACGTTCGGTGCGGTCCATCATGCCTCCCTCATGCCGCCCCGCCGGGCGGCGTTGACACCCCGATACTCACCCAGCATCATCCTTTCATCTTTCCAAGGACGCATGACAGATGAGACATCCAACATTTCTCCGCCGCAGCCTGCCCGTCGCGGGCATGGCCGTGGCACTGCTGCTGGCTGCCGGCTGTACCGGCATGCAGGGCTCGGGCAAGTCCTCCTCCGGGACCTCGTCCACCGCAACGGTCGGCGCCTCCTCCCAGACGGGGGGCACCGGCGCAGCTGCCGCTTACACGCCCGTGTCTGACGTGCCGATCCCGCCCGGCACCAAGATCAACACCGAGCGATCCTTCATTCTTGGCGGCCCTGACCGGTGGTTCGGCAAGATCAGCCTGGTGCTCGACCGCACCTCCACGCTGGCCTATGCCTATTTCGTTGACCAGATGCCCACGTTCGGCTGGGAGGCCGTGATGGCCACCCAGGGCAAGGTGAGCTCGCTCACCTACGTCCGCGGCGACCGCACGGCCCTGATCGAGATCGAGCCGGCCACGCTCCGCGGCTCGGACGTGGTGATCACCGTGAGCCCCCGGCCGCCAGCCCCAGGCGCCGCCGCGCCCGCCAAGAAGTGATGCGTGACGGGGCGGCCTGAACAGGCGGCCCCGCGTTTCATCCCGGGGCAGTCTCGGCTCCGAACCCTGCGCGGTACCGCGGCCTGACGGTCCACCGGGCCGCGGGAGTCTGACCACCGAGCCGCTTGGCCGGCATCACGGCTGTGGCGCGCCCGGGCGCCCGATCGGTCCGCGAACCAGCCCCTCCTCAGAGCGAGCGCTCCTTGCGGCAGGCCTCGTAGGCGCGATCGCCGATGATCTCCACGGGCGTGTCCTTGCGGCCGGCCTGCTCCTCGCGCTGCATCGCTTCGTATCCCTGATCGATGACGCGCGTCACGAATTCCACCTCGTTGGCAGTCTCGTCGCCGTGCCAGTGGATCTGCAGGTCGCTGCGGGCTTTTCCCTGGCGATACTGGTAGGCGGCTGCCGCCTGCAACCTCGCCACGTAAACGCAGCGCTCCTCGGGCGACATGGTGGTGATCCGGTCCGCTTGGGCGATCTGCGGAAGCGTTGCGCCGAGCAGGACCAGCGCGGTGACGATGCGTTTCATGAAAGCTCCCTGGTTGGGGCGGGATCCTGACCCGCCGGCGTCATGACGACCGTGCGCAGACACGGCCGTCTGCTGGGTACGACTGCCCACCGCGGCCCGGGTTCAGCGAGGGTCCGCGCCGGCCCGAAGGAGGGGGCATGGGGGCCACGATTGAGCCTCTTCAGGGCCGTTTTGGTTGCGTTCCGGACAAAGCGCTTGTGGCACAGCATGAATCGCAAAACCCGCTGCTCTGTCAAGCAGTCGCAACAAAGTTATCAAACGGGCATCGCTGGAAAAGTCAAGCCTCTCGATACCGCCACAAAAACCTGACCACCCCCCTGAGAAGCCCCGTAAGTCAATGTTTTTTTTGATGATTCGAGTTGCGCAAAACTTGAGCGGCACAAGCTAAGTCAGTTTGCCGTAAGCTTTTTTTGGTGTTCTCAGGGCAGTCATTCACAGATTTATCCACAGCTTCTGTGGATGATTTTCAGGCGTCCCACCGCCATGACAATGGCTTGCACCAGCGGGGTGCGCGCGCCGGGTGTCCCGACCGCAGCCAGACCCCGGCGAACACCCCTGAGACCCCGGTACGGAAGGCTCCTGAACCGGCCTGTCGCCCCATCGGTCCCGCTTCCCGGGAACCCGACGGGGCGGTGTGCGGCCTCAGTTGCCCGACAGGCACCCGCTCATGAACTTCTTGCGCTCATCCCCCTTCAGGGCCTTGGTCTTGGCCTCGGCATTGCAGGACTTCATCTTCTCCTGCTGGGCCGTGAGTTTCTGCGTCGCCTCCTCGCTGGCGGCGGACAGGCAGTCCTTCATGAAAGCCTTGCGATCGTCGCCCGACAGCGCCTTTTCCTTCGCCTGAGCGTTGCACGCCTTCATCTTGTCCTGTTGCGTGTTCGCGGCGAACGCCTGACCGGCGACCAGAAGCCCCACCACTGCGACAGCGATCATGCTTTTCATGTGCCTGCTCCCTTGGTTTGTCGTTGGGCCGGGCGACCCGGCGATGCGATGGTAACCAAGTGGCACCGCGCGTGGCGGACCGCAGGGCGGAACTTTTGACCGCGCCGCCGCCTCTGAACGGCGTTCCGTCATCCCCAGGGCTCCCCGACATGAAAGCCTCCATCTCCGTGCTCGCACTTGCTGCCGCCATGCTGCCCGCCGTCGCCTCCGCCGCCTGTCCGGCGCTGCTCAACCACAAGCTCAAGGGCCTCGATGGCAAGCCCCTGGACCTGTGCCAGTTCGAAGGCCGCGCCATTCTGGTGGTCAATACCGCCAGCAGGTGCGGCTTCACCCCGCAGTTCGAAAAGCTCGAGGGCATGTACCGCCAGTACAAGGACAAGGGTCTGGTGGTGCTCGGCTTCCCGTCCAACGACTTCCGCCAGGAACTCGAGACCAATGCCCAGGTGGGAGACTTCTGCCGCCTGACCTACGGGGTGCAGTTCCCGATGGCGGAGAAGACGTCGGTCTCGGGCGATGAGGCCAACCCGCTGTTCAGGCAGCTGGCCGCCGCCACCGGCGAGGCGCCGCGGTGGAACTTCCACAAGTACCTGATCGCGCCGGACGGCAAGACCGTTCACAGCTTCCAGACTGCCGTCGAGCCCGACTCCAAGGCGGTGATGTCCAAGCTGCAGCCGATGCTCCAGAAATAGCGCCACTGCTTCACCCGGGGGCGGGCACATGCCCGCCCTGCCTCGGCCTCGGCCGCCATTCCCCGGCGGTGGTGCTTCGGTTCTCGTCCTGGTTTCGGTAACCTCGCGGCTCGCGGTCCGCGTTCCGGAAAGAGGATGACAAAGTGATATCGCCCGCCAGGTTGTTCCGCAGGTCCTCTCCCGCCCGAACACCGCAGGCGCCAGGCCCTGCCGTCTCCAGACGCCGCTGGCCGAAGCGCCTTGCCATCCTCGGGCTGTCCTTCGGCCTGCTGCTCGCCCTGGTTTTTTTCGCCGGGCCACCCCTGCTCAAGAGCCTGCTCGTCACCCGCGCCTCCGAGGAACTCGGCCGCAAGGTTTCGGTTGGGGAGATCCATCTCAATCCCCTGCTCCTCACCCTTGAGGTACGCGATTTCGAGATTCAGGAGCCGGCGGGCGGAAAACGCTTCGTCGCCTTCCGCCGCCTCCTGGTCGATCTGGAAACCGAGAGCCTCTACCGCCGTGCCCCGGTATTGCGCGAGGTCGTGCTGGAACAGCCGTATGTCAACGTGGTGCGCCTGCCGGGCAACCGTTTCAATTTCACCGACCTGGTGGAGAAATTCGCCAAGAAGGACAAGGACGACTCGCCGGCGCGCTTCTCGGTGAACAACATCCGCATCACCGGTGGCAGCGCGGACTTCGACGACCAGCCGGCCCGCACGAGGCACCAGATCCGTGAGCTGGATCTCGCCATCCCCTTCGTTTCGAACCTGCCGTATCTGGGCGAGATCTTCGTCCAGCCTGCGCTGTCCGCGAAGATCAACGGCGCTGCCTTCGCGCTCAAGGGCCGTACCAAGCCCTTCAGCGCCGGGCACGAGACCGCCTTCGACCTCAGCTTCAACGACCTCGACCTGCCCCACTACCTGCAGTACGTTCCCTTCGAACTGCCCTACCGCATCGCCTCGGCCCGTCTGGACGTGAACGCCGCGCTGGCCTTCCGGCAGCCCGAGAAGGCCGCCCCGCAGCTGACCCTCGCCGGCAAGGTGGCGCTGCGCAAGCTCGATGTCACTTCGCCCGAGGGAGAGCCGATGGCGGCATTCGAGCGCCTCGAGGTCCATACCGCCGGCATCGACGTATTCGGCAATACCATTCCGCTGCGCTCGGTCACCCTGACCGGGCTGGCGGTCAACGCCGTTCGCCGGCCCGACGGCAGCCTCAACCTGCAGGCCCTTGCAGCTGCCCCGGGCGGCGCGGGTGATGCACCGGCGGGCTCGGACAAACCGCCCACCGCGGCCGGCCCCGCTGCGTCGTCCACGCCCGCCAAGCCGCCCCGCATCGTCACCGTGGACAAACTCCAGATCGAGGGAACCCTCACCTGGGACGACCGGGCGACCACCCCGGCCTTCCGAACCACGATCCACCCGGTGAGCCTGACGGTGACGGGCCTGTCGACAGCCGCGGACGCCCCACCCGCGCGCCTGGACCTCCAGGCCAGCACCGACGCTGCCGAGATGCTGAAGCTCGGCGGCACGGTCGCACCGGCGAGCGGACAGGTGGACCTCGATCTCGGCGTCTCGGGGATCCGACTGCCGCGCTATGCGCCCTACTACGGCCCGGCGGTGCTGTTCGACATCGTGTCCGGTCGCCTCGACCTTTCCGGCCACGTCGCCGCCTCGCCACGCACCGCTCCGCTGCAGGCAAGCGTCACCAACCTCGCCCTGTCACTCGACGACCTGCGTCTGCGCAGGCGCGACGAGAAGAAGGACTTCGCCGCGATCCCGTCGCTGCGCGTGATCGGGGCCAGCGCGGATCTCGCCGCGCGTCGCGCGGCTGTGGCCGATGTGCGCATCACCAGGCCGGAACTGCAGGTACGCCGCCTGACCGACGGCAGCATCGACCTGGCCCGACTCACGCCACCACCCTCACCCGGCGCTGCGGCGGCCCCATCGCCCCCCGGCCCGGCAAGCGCCGCTGGCACTCCGGCCGCGCCCTGGACGTTCTCCCTGCAGCGCCTGCTGCTCGATGCCGGCCAGGCCCGCTTCATCGACGAGGTGCCTGCCGGCGGTGCCCAGACCGTGCTCGCGCCGCTGCGGGTCGAAGTGTCGGATCGCACCCTTGGCACCCCCGGCACGGCGAAACTCGCCATCAAGGCGCGCATCAATGGCGGTGCCGAAGCCACCATCACCGGAACCGTCACCCCCTCGCCCCTGGCCGCGAAGCTCAAGACCCGCGTCACCGGTCTGGACCTGGTGCCTTTCCTGCCCTACTACAACCAGTTCCTGAACGTGACGCTCGGCAGCGCGAAGCTCTCGGTGGACGGTCAGGTGGACGTGTCCACGGGCCGCGACGGCGCACTCGCGATCGGATACGAGGGCAACGGCGGCATCGGCGCCTTCTCCACCCTGGACAAGGCGGGCGCCGAGGACATCCTGCGCTGGGAGTCGCTGTTCTTCGACGGAGTCCGGTTCCGCTCCCAGCCCTTCGCCCTGGGAATCCACTCGATCGCACTGACCAACTTCCGCACCCGCATCCAGATCAACGAGGATGGTTCGCTCAACATCCTGCGTGCGCTGGCCAGCCCCGAAGCCGTCCCGCCGTCCGCGGCATCCAAGGGTGCTGCAGCCGCCCCCACCGTGAGCCAGGCGCCGCCCAGGCCCGCCAAGCCGGCGAAGGCTGCCAGCGCGGCACCTGCACCCGCCGCCCCTGCC
>JBEICA010000329.1:0-3704 GCA_040373665.1 Burkholderiales bacterium
ACCCGGCGGAACGCGTGTCGTCCCTGGCATCGTTATACTCCGCTGCTTTCGCGCACCCTGCCTCTGGCCGGAGGCGTCAGGCTGAAGCCACGCACGCGACGCGGCACCGTCGCTCCGGCCACGAACGGCGGCCGGCGGGTGACATCCGCGTGGGTTCGAAACGGTCGAGTGGGGTACGCGCCGGCGCCACGGGCGACCGGGGACGATCTTGGCGGCATCCGATTGGGTAAAGATCCGTTGTTCCCTGCCATTGCTTTTCTTGCGTCGCCCGCCCCTCGGGGACCGGATGGCGCCGACATGCGCCGGCCCCTGTCGAGATGACACAGGCCGGAGCCCTGCCATGCCCAAATCCGCTGCTTGCACTCGCCGAGCAGGATGAGCGCTGGATGAAGCACGCCATGTCCCTGGCCGAGGAGGCACGTGCCCTGGGCGAGGTGCCGGTGGGGGCGGTGGTGGTGTGGCGAGGCAGGATCGTCGGCGAGGGCTTCAACCAGCCCATCGGCGGACACGACCCGACGGCGCATGCCGAGATCCGTGCCCTGCGCGACGCTGCCAGCCGCATGGGCAACTACCGCCTTCCCGAAGCAGCGCTTTACGTGACCCTGGAACCCTGTGCGATGTGCGCGGGCGCGATCATGCATGCGAGGGTCGCCAGGGTGGTATTCGGCGCGCCCGACCCGAAGACCGGGGCTTGCGGCAGCGTCGTCGACCTGTTCGCAGAAGCCCGCCTCAACCATCACGCGGAGGTCACCGGCGGGGTGCTTGCCGAGGCATGCGCGGGACAGCTGCGGTCGTTTTTCCAGGAACGCCGACGCCGGAGCACGACGTGAAGCGCATTCTGGTGTCGCTGGCCGATCAGCGCCTTCAGTTGCGCGAGGATGACCGGGTGCTGTCCGCGCATCTGGTGTCCACCGCGCGCAACGGTGCCGGCGAGCGCAATGGCAGCCACTGCACGCCCCGCGGCGAGCATGTCGTGCGTGCCCGCATCGGCGACGGCCAGCCGCTCAATACGGTGTTTGTCAGGCGCCGGCCCACTGGCGAGATCTACGATGCGACGCTGGCCGGGCGCTTTCCGGGGCGGGACTGGATCCTGACGCGCATCCTCTGGCTGTGCGGCCGCGAGCCCGGCTTCAACCGCTTCGGCGATGTCGACACGATGCGGCGCTACATCTACATCCATGGCACGCCGGACAGCGTGGCGCTGGGCCGGCCGGGTTCCATCGGGTGCATTCGCATGCGCAACGCGGAGCTGGTGCAGCTGTTCGACGCCGTGCCTGCCGGCACGCCCGTCACCATACTGGAGGGTCCGCTTCCCGATTGAGGGTCGCGCGCCGCCATCCGCAGGTCAACTTCTCGAGGAACGGATTCCATGCGACTGAAAGACAAGGTGTCGATCATCACCGGTGCGGGGCGCGGCATCGGCCAGGCCACGGCGCTCAAGTTCGCGCGCGAAGGTGCGCGCGTGGTCGTCAGCGACGTGGGGCAGGCGGCGGTGGACGAGACCGTCGAGAAGGTGCGTGCCGAGGGCGGTGAGGCGCTCGGTTTCGTGGTCGACGTGACCAGTCGCGCGCAGATCGACGCCATGGTCGAGGCGACGATGGCGCGTTTCGGGCGTATCGACGTGCTGGTGAACAACGCGGGCATCGTGATGGACGCGCAGCTGCGCAAGATGTCGGATGCGGCTTTCGATCGCGTCATCGACGTCAACCTGAAGGGCACCTACAACTGCGCCCGGGCGGTGGTGGACATCATGGTGGAACAGGGCTCCGGCGTGATCCTCAACGCCTCCTCCATCGTCGGCCTGTATGGCAATTTCGGCCAGACCAATTACGCCGCCAGCAAGTTCGGGGTGATCGGTTTCGCCAAGACGTGGGCGCGTGAACTCGGGCGCAAGGGCATCCGGGTCAATGCGGTCTGCCCTGGCTTCATCCAGACGCCGATCATCGCTTCCATCCCGGAGAAGGTCCTGGAAGGCATGCGCGAGCGCGTGCCGCTCGGTCGCCTTGGCCAGCCCGAGGACATCGCCAACGCCTACGCCTTCCTGGCCTCCGACGAGGCGTCCTACATCAACGGCGCGGTGATCGAGGTCGGCGGCGGCGCCACTCTGTAGTCGGGGTATATCGGGGGGATCTCCCCCTCACCGGCAGGCCAGTGCGCTCAGGCGGGCGGCATCCGGTCGGTGGACGACACCCGCCTCGGTGATGATGGCGCTCACCAGTTCCGCCGGCGTGACGTCGAAGGCGGGGTTGAACACCTCGACCCCCTCGGGCGTCCGCCGCTCGTCCCCCCAGCCGGTGACCTCTTCGGCGCCCCGTTCCTCGATGGGGATCAGGTCGCCGGAGGCCAGACTCAGGTCGAAGGTCGACAGCGGGCAGGCCACGTAGAACGGGATGCCGTGGCGCCGTGCCAGCACCGCGAGGTTGTAGGTGCCGATCTTGTTCGCCACGTCGCCATTGGCAGCGACACGGTCGGCGCCGACCACCACGAGGTCGATGCGTTGCCGGGTCATGAGATGGCCGGAGGCGCCGTCGGGCAGCACCGTCACGGGGATCCCGTCGCGCTGCAGTTCCCAGGCGGTCAGTCGGGCACCCTGCAGGACGGGCCGGGTCTCGTCGGCGAAGACGCGCACGCGCTTGCCGGCGGCGACCGCGGACCGGATCACCCCCAGGGCCGTGCCGTGGCCCCCGGTGGCCAGTGCGCCGGCGTTGCAATGGGTCAGCACACACGCGTCCTGAGGCACAAGCGCGGCGCCGTGTTCCCCCATGCGGCGATTTGCCGCGACGTCTTCGCGGTGGATGGCACAGGCCTCGGCCTCCAGGCACGCGGCCACCTGCGGCGGCGTGGATGTCCCCACGCTGCGGCGGCGCATGGCCATGCGATCCAGGGCCCAGAACAGGTTCACCGCGGTGGGGCGGCTCGCCGCCAGCAGTGCGAAGGCCGCGTCCAGGCCGGCTTCGAAGTGCTCGGGTGCCGCGTGGCCCAGGCGTTGCGCTTCCACCGCGATGCCGTAGGCTGCCGCGCAACCGATGGCCGGTGCGCCCCGGACGGCGAGGTCGCGGATGGCAGCGGCGGTCGAGGCCGCGTCCTTCAGCACCATGTAGGTCTCGGCGCGGGGCAGGCGCCGCTGGTCGAGTATCTCGAAGCGGTCGGGCCCGAGCCAGCGCAGGGTATGGAAGGGCTGAAGAGTCACGTCGGGTTCACTCCGGTGGCGGCGGACCACGCGCTCGCGAGGTCTGCGACGAGGGTGTCGTGGTGCGTCCCGGCGGAGCACGTCACGACCAGCCCGCCGCCTGGGGACGCGGCCAGCATGGCCTCGACCGCCGAGTGCAGACCTGTCGCGCCCGGAGCCAGCACACACGCGTCCAGACCTCCGTGCGACCACGCCAGCGCAAGGGACGCATCGGCACCCCCCGGCAGGGGTACGACGTCAGCCCCCTTGCGCGCCAGCGCCGGCGCGAGCATGGGCAGGTGCCCGGGGGCAAGTCCGACGATGCAGCCCAGCAGCGGCAGGTCGCCGGCACGGCGGCGAAGCAGCGCGCGGTCGAAGCCCCCGTAGTGCACCTCGGCGGCCAGTATCGCCGGGGGAGGCAGCGAAACGTATCGGTCGTGGCCGCTCGCGCGGCTGATGATTTCCACGTCGTGACGGTAGACCTGGGCGGTCATGTGTGCATGGCGGGCGTCCACGCTGGCCGCGATCACGCCGA
>JBEICA010000437.1:0-1707 GCA_040373665.1 Burkholderiales bacterium
AGATCACCAACGAGATTTTCTCGAAGAAGATCGAGCCGACGCTCATCCAGCCGACGTTCGTCACGCACCTGCCCCGGGAACTGTGCCCGCTGGCCAAGCTCAACGCCGACGACCCGTCCGTGCTCGACGTGTTCGAGTTGACGATCGGTGGGATGGAAGTGGCGCCGGCGTATTCGGAACAGAACGACCCCGACGTGCAGCGCTCGATGTTCGAGCACCAGGCCGGCGAGGAGAAACAGAACATCGACCACGACTTCCTGCTCGCCCTCGAGCACGGCATGCCACCCGCGGGCGGCATGGGCGTCGGCATCGACCGGCTCTGCATCCTGCTCACCGGGGCGGAGAGCATCCGCGACGTGATTCTCTTCCCGCAACTCCGGCCCGGGGCGTGAGCGCGTCGCAACGTGCCGCGCCCCGCTTTCGGGCGAGGGGTTTGGAACTCACCTTGCCTTGCCGCTGACTGCTGATAGCTGACCGCTATCGCTTTGCCATGCCCTGGCCCGTCTATCTCGCCCTGAAGCAGCTTTTCCCCACGGGGCGGCGCTTTCCGTTCTTCACGGCGATCTCGGTCATGGGCGTGGCCCTGGGCGTCATGGTGCTGGTGGTCGTGACCAGCGTGATGGGCGGTTTTGGCTACGAACTCCGCCGGATGATCGTCCAGACCGAGGGCGAGGTGCAGGTGAAAGCCAAGGGCCTGCTCGATGATGTCGGTGGCGTCCTGAAGGCGGTCCGGGCGACCCCTGGCGTCGCGGCCGCCACCCCGTATGTCGCCGGCCCCGTCATGGTCCTCGCCGAGGGTCGCCCGGCGTTTCCCGCCTTCCGCGGCCTCGACCTCGAGAGCGTCGAGGAGGTCGTCAATCTGCAGCGTTTCGTTCACGCCGGCTCGATCGCGGAGCTTGATGACGACTCGGTCATCCTGAGCGCCGGCGTGGCGCAGACGCTCGGCGCCCGTCTGGGCGACCGGGTGGAAATCTTCTCCCCTCTGTTCATCGAGCGGCTGAAGCGGGACGAAATTTTTCTGCCCCGGCAGTATCGGGTGGCCGGATACTTCGAGATCGGCCACCAGCATCTCGACAGCAGCGCCATTTTTGGGACCTTGCGCGCCGCGCAGGAAATCTACGGCCTCGGGTCCGCGGTGCACGGGATCAACGTCCGGCTGCGACCCGGGGTCAACGAGGTCGAGGCCGCGTCCCGGCTCAACCGCTCGCTCCCCGCCAACATCGAGGCGATGCCCTGGACGCGCAGTTGGGAGAGTTTCCTCTGGGTGCTGAACCTCGAGAAGACGATCAACTTCTTCCTCCTGCTGTTCATCGTGATCATCGCGGCATTTTCCGTGATGAGTTCGCTGCTGATTTCCGTGGTGCGGAAGACGCGCGAGATCGGGCTGCTCGGGGCCCTGGGGGCGCGCCCGCGCGATGTCGCGCTGTGCTTCTGCTGCCAGGCGTTCGTCATCGGGCTGACGGGTACGCTGCTCGGCGTCGGCGCCGGCTTCGGGGTGCTGGCGATTCGCAACGACCTCGTCCGGGGCATCGCGGGCCTGCTCAATCGCCAGGACACGTTGAAGCAGTTTTATCAGTTCACCGACTTGCCGGCGCACACGCTGCCGAGCGACCTTATCCTGACCGTGGTGGCGGCGGTCGTCATTTCGACCCTGGCGGGTCTGCTGCCTGCCTGGCGGGCGGCGCGACTCAAACCCGTGGAGGCGCT
>JBEICA010000379.1:0-2769 GCA_040373665.1 Burkholderiales bacterium
CGATAAGTCGCGGCGCCTCAAGGCGCCGTTTGTTTTTCGGGTGATGTCCCGGAAAAGGGCCCACCGGCACGTCGACCCGCGCAAGCACCGGGATACCCTTCTCCGCGTGCGCGCCGGCGTTATCGCCCGCGGGACCCTCAACTCCCCAGACAGCCACAAGGTGGCGGTAGAGCGCTCGCAACCCTTCGGCTACCGACGACCCTGCGGCCCCCGGTCACGCGAGGCCCTCCCGCCCGTCAGGCGTGCACAGGCGGAGGCGGAGGAGCGTCATGCCGCCGCCGCTGGCACTATCTCAACGGTTTTCCGGTGATGACGGCGATGTCGGCTGCGCGCAAGGTGATGCTCACGCGGTACTTCGCCTTGCTGCCGGAGGAGGCTTCCGGCGCGACATCCAGATCGAAACGTTTGCCCTCGGCCAGTTGAATGAAGGCCAGCTTGTTGATGGTGAACAGCGGGCTTCCAGTATCTGCGGCAGAAGTGGAGAGTGTGGGCAGCGATTTGGGTGTGGATATCGGGCCCGTCACCGGGCTGACCTGTCGCGGACCATTCGCCATGACTGGTCGTACGAATGCCTGCGCCGGGCTGAGTTGCAGGGAAGGCGTCGCTGGCATCAGTGCGGTGGCCACATGGGTCGGGCAATTCCCGGCCGCGCGGTTGGCCATGGTCAGGCGCAGGCCACCGGGTGCAGCGGCAAGCGTGAATACCGGGTCGCACGCAGCTGCCGTGGCCTGCACAGTGAGCGGCATGTTCTGGGTGCGGCCCGCCCAGGTGACGGCGACGGTGCCCTGTGTGGTCTGGGCAACGGTGGCGGGCAGGAATGCCGCTTCTGCACGCAGCGGCGTGAATCGATTGTCCCACCCAACCCTCACTTCGAAGGGTGATGAAGCACTGGCACCTTGAAAACGGCCCAGATCCGGGGAGGACAACCGGAAGCTCAGGGGCATGGCAGCGGTACCCGGCAGCAACGCCTGCGGATGCTGTGCGCCAAGCACCACAGGCGAGCCGGGGCGCAACGTGCTGGTGGGCGCGACGAGCGTGAAGGGCTGCAAGGGTGCCACGGCCACATTGAACGGCAATGCCGAGGCGTAGTTCCCCGCCAGCACCAGCTTCATTGCGTGGGTGGTGACGCGATCTGATTCGCTGGCGCGGATCGGAATGCGGTAGCTTGCGGTATCCCCGCCGGTCCCGACGAATGTGAGCGCGTTCCTCAGGTGAGTCATCAGCTGCGGCTGGCCATTCTCAACCACCACCAGACCGTCCAGCACCCTCGCGGCGCGCTCGACGACTGTCCGATCGGAAGCGTTACCCTGGTCGCTGGTAACGGTGAGGGTCAAAGGGAGAATGCAGCCACTTGGAATGGCTGCATCGAAGGTCAGGTCGAGGCGCAGCCAGCCAAGAGCGGCATCCCCGCCGGTGACGGTCGCATCCCGAACATCTCGCGTTCGGGCTGACGCAGGCTCGGTGTCTGCCCTCACGCCAAAATGAACGATGCGAGGCACGGGTCGGCTGTCCGGTGTCGGACGAGGAGATTCGAGTCGCCCGGTGCTGCACGAGAAGTTCTGCAGTGTGTTCGCCTGCACCGGCATGGCGGAGAGAGCGGCAAACAGGCCGCTGACGATTGTGAAAGCCTTGAAAAGTTTTTCCGTGTTCATCATGAGTCCTGTGCAGATCGGTGGTGGTCAGGCACCAGCGTCCGCGTCCGGACAGGTGCACCTGTCACCAAACGCCGCGATGCGTCGTCCGGATGACAAGTCGAAAACATCTCTCGGCTCTCAGGATGACCCGCCCCCTCGCAGCACACCGCATCCCTCGAGATCCACTGGTCGTTGAACACACTGGCGGGTACACGACCAGGGCAGACGTCCGACCGGCTCAGTCCGAAGTGATGCCGTTCATCCGAAACACGCCCTGACGACGCCCCCCTCCACCCTCAGCGCAGCGCCGTTCGTCGCCGATGCCAGCGGGCTGCACACGTAGGCCACCATCGACGCCACCTCGTCGGGGGTGGCGTAGCGCTTGAGCAGTGACGTCGGACGCACCTTCTCGAAGAACTCCTTCTCGACCTCCTCGATCGATTTGCCGGGTGCGCGGCGGGCGATGGCCGCGCGATTTCCGTCCGACAGCGTCGGGCCCGGCAGAACGGCATTCACGGTCACGCCCGTGCCTGCGCAGGTCTCTGCCAAACCTCGGGAGATGGCGAGTTGCGCGGTCTTGGTCATCCCGTAGTGAATCATGTCCCCCGGGATCTGAATCCCGCTTTCGCTGCTGATGAAGACGATCCGTCCCCAATCGCGCTGCTTCATCCCTGGGAGATAGGCACGGGCAAGGCGTACCCCGCTCATGACATTGATATCGAAGTAGCGCTGCCAGTCGGCATCGACGATCTGGTCAAACGCCTTGCGTTCGAAGACGCCCAGGTTGTTCACCAGGATGTCCACGTCCGGGAACCGCGTCGCCAGCGCCGTTGCCGCATCCGCAGTCGAAAGATCACCGGCGAATCCGCCCACATGCGTCCCCGGCACTTCCGCCTGGATCGCCGCAATCGCCTCGGAGACCGCGCTATCGCTCCTGCCGTTGACGATGACACGCGCCCCCTCGGCGGCGAGGATGCGGGCGATGGCGAAACCTATGCCCTTGGTGGAGCCGGAGATGAAGGCCACCCTGCCGTCGAGTTTGAGATCCATGACGCTGTCCGAGAGCTGAGGTCGAGAAGTCCGGAGGGCCGGAACACGTCAGGCGGCAGGGAGATTCCCCCTGCCGCCGCGGGGC
>JBEICA010000389.1:0-2628 GCA_040373665.1 Burkholderiales bacterium
AGGAACATGCCACGCCAGCTGGTGTCTGCCTCCAGGTCGATCTGCGCCTGTCGGTACTGCGCACGATCGAACTGGCCCGCGATCATCGGATACGTCGGGTGGAAGTTGTACCAGTGGAAGGTGATGTCGCCGAAGCCCTGGCTCCGGACCACCTCCGCGAGCTCGAAGGGATTGTGGAAGCGGGCGAGGATCTCGTCGTAGGCCGGCGCATCCTTGTCCCAGGTCCGGATCGGAGGCTTGTCCACCGCGAGCCGGGAATCGAGGTCGGCCGCCACTGCGTCGCGGAAGCCCGCCGGCACCGGGGCGAGGAGTTCGTCGAGGATGAACTCCTTGGTCAGTCGGTTGAACGTGAACATCGAGAACATCGAGTTGCGGAACTGCAGCAGGAGCGTGCCGCCCGGCCGCACGAATCCAGCCATGGCCGACACGAAACCCGCATCATCGCGCACGTGCGGGATCACGCCGAGCGCCATGACCGCGTCGGACAGACCCACGCGAGACTGCTCCGCCGACACAGCCGCGCGATCCTGGGCGTCCAGCTGCACGAGGGCCTCGGGATCCACGCCATGGCGTTCGAGGTTCGCACGCCCAAGACGAACCATCTCCGGCGACAGGTCGCTTCCGCGCACGGTGATGCCCAGTTCGTCATGAATCCTGGCGAGGGTCGACGCCTCACCCGCGCCCAGTTCGTAGACCGAGGTCGCGCCGTCCTCGCGCAGGAGGGCGATCACTTTCTGGAGGCGGAACCAGTTGGCGGGATACTCGTCGTTGGTCCAGATGCGATCGGGGTCGTACTGCTCGTGGTAGGTCGGAGCGCTCCCGTCGTAGTGGCGGGCGACTCGGGTGGTCTCGGCTGAGGTGGTGGTCTCATTCATGGAATCAGATTGCCGGTATTCTATTTCTTATGTCAAATCAACACGCCCCGACTTGCCGTCATCGGATCCGTCACGCACGATGAACCCATGACCGAGATGACCTGCCCCAAGTGCCATGGCGCGATGCGCACCTACGAGCGCAACGGAGTCCATATCGAGCAATGCACGGAGTGCCGTGGGATCTTCCTCGATCGTGGGGAGCTGGAGCACCTCACCGCTGCCGAGGCCCGGTGGAACGAGGCCCCTGCCGCGCCGCCGGCCCCTCAGACGAGCCGGCCGCCCGAGCCTTACTACGAGCCCAAGGGCAAGCCGACGTACCACAAGCGCAAGAAGAGCTTCTTCGACGAGCTCTTCGACTGATCGGCGCTTGCGTCGCTTACGGCAAGTCCTGCGTCAGTTCGCGATCAGCACCGGTGAGCCGCTGACGGCGATGGTGGGTCCGGCCGCCGCCGTGACACCGTCCATGCCCTGATAGACGGTCATCCCCGCCGGTGTCGAGAGCGATGCAGCGGATCCGTCATCGGTGTAGGCGACGTAGAAGCGCTTCCCAGCGCGGTCCAGATTGCACAGCACGAGCACCCCGGTCGTCGAGCAACCGTGGAACGTCGAGTCGATCACCCACTCCCGCACTCGGGCGTAGGCACGCGTGGCGAGATAGCCATTCCACATCTGGATACCCAGCAGTCGGTACTCAGGCGTCCAGGCGTACCAGTAGGTGCGTGCGATACCGAAGCGGAGCGAGTCCAAGTAGGTGCGCGCGACGTATGCGGGGATCTCGGCGTCCGGGATGGAGCGCGCCGCATCACCCGTGCCCGGATTCGTGATGCCGAAGTTGATCTCCGTCTCCCACACCGGCAGGGGCGGAGCCTGCGCGATCCGCAGTGCTGTCTTCATCATGCCGAAGAGCAGCGCCCGCTCGCGGGGGGTGCCGTCGGGCAGCGGGTAGAGGTGCACCGAGAACGCATCGATCGGCCAGTTGAACTGCCGCAGTGCAGCGAGGTACTCGGGGTAGAACTCGGTGAAACCCTTCACCCAGCGTGAGCCGGTGGAGGCAGCCACGACCGTGGCTCCGGGCAGCTCGGCCTTGATGATCGCGTAGGCGCGGGCAGTCAGGTCGGCCATGAGGTCCGGCGTCCCGCGCCAGAACTGCGGGATGTTCGCCTCGTTCCAGATCTGGTACGCCGAGATGCGCCCGCCGTACCTTCGCACCACCGCACGGACGTAGTCCTCGAAGAGGGCCGGATCCGTCATGGGCATGGATGATCCGGTGCCGGCGAACTCAGCCCCCGGTGCCGGACCGACCGCTGCCCACGGTGGGGTGCCACCCAGGACCAGCATGACCTGCTGGCCTGACGCCTCGGCCTTGGCTACCTCGCGATCGAGCGCGCCCCAGGAGTAACGACCGCGCTCGCGCTCGATCAGGTTCCACGACGTGCTGACATCCCACAAGCGGACCGTTCCCGCGAACTCCGGAGTTCCGACGATCGGATGATTGCCGAACAGGGTGCCCGTCACGGGCACCCCGCTTTCGGGAATCTGGGCGTTGTCCGGCTCAGAGGGCCGATAGGGGTTGGTCACGCTCACCGTGACCGTCTTCTGCTGAGTCACGTTTCGGCCGGCGCGGACCTCGGTGCGCAACCAGATGCGCCCGATGGCATCCCCCGGCTGCACGGTGAACGGCTTCGTCGAGCCTGCGGCGGGCACGCGCCAGCGGGACAGCTGGGTGAAGGTGGTGCCATCACGCGACGAGGAC
>JBEICA010000185.1:0-6923 GCA_040373665.1 Burkholderiales bacterium
CGAGATCGCAGCCCTCGCCGCGCTGCGTCACGACGATGCGGCAGCGTTCGCGATCCGTGCGGCGCTGGTCCACATGAGCGATGCCTCGTCCCGTGATTCGGACGGTGTGGAGGAGGACCTCGCTTTCCATCAGGCCATCGCCGACGCCTGTGGCAATGCACTGCTGCGCGCCACCTGGGCCTTCCTCGGCCAGTACCTGCGCGGCGCAATCCGCATCACACACTCGAACGAGGCGCGCTCGCCGGCGTTGGAGGCGGCGGTGCACGCCGAGCACGCCATCATCGCCGAGGCGATCCTGCAGCGCCGTCCCGAAGACGCCCGCACTGCCGTTCTGGCGCATCTCGCCGGTGCGTCTGCGCGGCTCGCCGAAGCCACCCATCCCCACTGACCCGACCCAGACGGAGTAGACCATGCCAGGATCCATCCTCACCGCCGAGCAGCGCGCCGACTACGAGCGCGACGGCTACGTCACCGTTCGCCAGCTCTTCGACGCCGAGGAGATCGCCATCCTCCGCGCTGCCATCGAGCAGGATCCGGCGCTGCGCAGCCGCCTCTACAACCGCAACGACGCCGCCGGGAAGGCCACGCGCATGGCCACCTGGAACCACCCTGGCGACAGCGTCTACGGGCTGGCGGCGCGCTCGAACCGCGTGGTCGACACCATGGAGGACCTGCTCGGCGGCGAGGTCTACCACTACCACTCCAAACTCACCGCGAAGGAGCCGCTCGAGGGTGGTGCCTGGGAGTGGCACCAGGACTACGGCTACTGGTACCACAATGGATGCATCTTCCCCTACATGGCCAGCGTGATGGTCGCGCTGGACCGCAGCACGCGCGAGAACGGCTGCCTGCAGGTGGTCAAGGGCTCTCATCACTGCGGCCGCATCGAGCACGGCGTGCTCCCGGGCGAACAGGTGGGTGCAGACCCGCGGCGGGTCGAGGAAATCCTCAAGCGCATGCCCGTCGAGTACGCCGAACTCGAACCTGGTGACGGCATCTTCTTCCACAGCAATGTGCTGCACCGCTCGGACCAGAACCGTTCCCCCAACCGCCGCTGGACCGTCATCCACTGCTACAACGCGGCGCGCAACAACCCTTATCTCGAGCACCACCATCCGTTCTACACGCCACTCGAGAAAGTGGACGACGGCGCCATCAAGCGTGCAGGCATTACCTTCGCCGCCTCGACCGACGAATTCCGGGAGAAGTCTGCCAACCCGCCTGAACTGAACCGGCGTATTGCCTGAGGACGCCCGTGCGGGGAGGCGCATCCCCGTGACTCGCCCTGCCCCACCCTGAACAGGGAGCACCGCCATGAGCACCCCGATCGACCCGACCGCATCCCCGTCCTTGCTGCAGACGGACGCCCTCGCCGAACTCGGGGTGGGCGAGGCCGCGGCCCGCATCCGTCGCGGCGAGATCACCAGCGAGCAACTGACCCGGCACCTGCTGGATCGCGCGCAGCGACATCGCCACCTCAATGCCTTCATCAGTCTCGATACCGACAAGGCGCTGGAGGCGGCGCGTCGGGCGGATGCAGCACGCGGGGCTGGCGTCGCGCTCGGGCCGCTGCACGGCGTGCCGCTGGTGGTGAAGGACAACATCCAGGTGGCCGGCATGCCTTGCAGCGCGGGCACTCCCGCACTGCGCCACCACATCCCCCCGGGCGATGCACCCGTGGCGCAGGCACTGCTGGACGCTGGTGCGGTGATCCTGGGCAAGACGAACATGCACGAACTGGCCTTCGGCATCGCCGGCTACAACGAAGGCTTCTGGCAGGAGACGCCGATCGGCGTGCGCAACCCCTACGACCCCACCCGCATCGCCGGAGGCAGTTCCAGCGGGACCGCTGCCGCCATTGGCGCACGGCTGGCGCCGGGTGGGCTGGGTTCCGACACGGGGGCCTCCTCGCGCCTGCCCGCCACGCTCACCGGCGGTGCGGGCTACCGACCGACCGTGGGTCGGTACAGCGGCGCGGGCATCGCGCCGATCTCTCACACGCGCGACACCGCGGGGCCGATGGCGCGCACCGTCGCCGATGTCGCGCTGCTGGATGCGGTGCTGACCGGCGAGACGACCGTGACCGCTGCCAGCCTGACCGGGGTCCGTCTGGGGGTGTACCGGGAGTATTTCTTCGCCGGCCTGGATGCCGACACTCGGACTGTGATCGACGCGGTGCTGGCGCGCCTCAGGGCCGCCGGCGTGCAGCTCGTCGACCTCGAGATGCCGCGACTGGCGGACCTCAACGAGGCCACCAGCATGCCGGTCGCCCTGTACGAGGCCTACGACGACCTCGCCGCCTACCTGCGCGAGCATCACACCGGCCTGACCGTGGAGCAGGTCGCGGCGCAGATCGCGAGCCAGGATGTCAAGGGCACCTACGAGATGCTTGTGCTGCCGCGCAAGCTTCCTGGAGGCGATGGTCTGGTGGACGCCAGACCCGTCTACGAACGCGCCATCGCCGAAAGCCGGCCTGCCCTGCAAGCCCATTACGCCGAGACCTTCTCCCGCCACGCCATCGACGCTTTGGTCTACCCGACGTGTCCCGAAGTCGCCTGCCTGCAGGGCTCCGAGGCCGCGGCACAGCCGGTGTTCATGGGCTACATCCGCAACCTCGACCCGAGCAGCAACGCCGGCATCCCCAGCCTCGCCCTGCCCGCCGGCCTCGGGCCGGCCACCGGACTGCCAGTCGGCCTCAGCCTCGATGGACCGGTCGGCACCGACCGGCGAATCCTTGCGCTGGGCATGGCGATCGAGCAGGTGCTGGGGCGACTGCCGCCCCCGCGCTGAGGTTTGGCTCAGGCCCCACGCCGACCACCACATCGAGCACGCCAGGGAGGCCGCGCCAAGCCTCCTGCTCACCGCACACCGCCTCCCCCGAAGAGACCGTCGTACGCGCCTTCAAGCCACAAGGTCAATGGTTGGGGCAGTTGCCTGACGCCCCTCGGAAAAAACGGGGGGCTTCGTGTCGATAACCCTTCTGCCGATGACGTTTACAGATTCGATCAATCGGTTGGCCCGCTCCTTGCGGCTTGTTCTCCGACACCTGTCAGACGACCGTGGTATCTGCGAACACCGCAAAACCTACAACCCGGGAACCCACAAGATGAAGCGACGCCACCTCGACAGTCTGACTCACGCCGTTCTCGCCCTAGGCCTCCTCGGTGCAACGCCATGGACTTACGCGGCCTCCATCACCTTTGAGTTCGGCTGCAATCTGGACGTCACCACAGACCCGGACCGTTGCACTGGCGCAGGCAATTACGGCTTCCTCACCATCTCCGACAGCGCAGCTGCCCCGGGGAAGGCCGTGAATCTGACGTGGGATTTTTCACCGATCGACCCGAACAGCGTCTCGCTGGACAGGATCCTGTTGAACTACGGGTCCGCGTCAGCACCCGTCGGCCTCAGTTTCAGTCGTCCGGGATCGGTGGCCGATTACGGTCTGGATTCCTGGGCATCCAATCTGGGCGAGTACGGCAAGTTCGACATGCGTATCGGCTTTACCGACGACTATCAGCCCCTCTCGGGTTCGGGCACGCTCTCCGTGTCGTCCGGCGGACTGAGTGCCCTGGATTTCGTTGCCCTGACCCCTGGCGGAAGCCCTGCGCTCTACGCTGCGTACATGGCATTCACGGGAACCAGCTACCACGGCACCTCCCGCTACTCGGTACCAGAACCGCAAACGCTCGCTCTCATGGGTCTGAGTCTGCTCGGGCTCGGGTTCAGCCGCCGCCGCGTGCAGACTCGGTAACACCTCTGCCCTCCTCAGTCGCGTGACGCCCGCGCTGGCCATGCCACGCGGGCGTCGATGCGTCGTCAGGTGCAACAGCGCTTTTCGCGGGCATTCGACGGGGCTCCAGGTTCCTCCTGAATGCTGACGAAATGAGCGAGCCCGACGGCCGCCATGATCCTTTGGGTCACATGCCAGGCGTTGCATGCCCCTCACCGCTGACCACTCTTCCCGGCGTCGCCGTCAAGCCGTTCCGGAAAATCCCCATCAACAAAATGCTTGACACATACCCTAAACCCGTATGGGGGGCCTGCCGCTATCAGGGTGCTGGCGGGACCGAAGGGGCCCGGCAGTCCACCACGGAAAGGGGCACGAGTGCTGCAGATCAACACCAACGTGGCTTCGCTCAACGCGAAACGCCAGTTGGACCAGAGCCAACAAAGCCTTCAGCGATCGCTGGAGCGCCTGTCGTCGGGACTGCGCGTCAACAGCGCGCGCGACGACTCGGCGGGGCTCGCCATTTCCGAACGCATGAGTTCCCAGATCCGCGGCCTGAATCAGGCCACGCGCAATGCCAACGATGGCATCTCGATGTTGCAGACCACCGAAGGCGCGATGGGGACGGTGACCGAGAACCTGCAGCGCATCCGTGAACTTGCCGTACAGGCGGCCAACCCGACCAATTCCGCCTCCGACCGGCGTGCCCTGCAGGCCGAGGTCGACCAGCGCATTGCCGAGATCGACCGGATCGGGCAGCAGACCATCTTCAACGGCGACCGCGTCTTCGCGCAGCGGGAGGCCAGCGTCGTCGGGGACGTGAACCAGCTGGCGGTGCTCGATGGACTGAAAGGCGGCTGGCTGGAACAGAGCGAACGCCGCATACAGCAATACTTCGGGCTGAAAGGCGATGGCGCCGCCATGGCGATCGAATTCACCACCTTCTCAGACGGGGCAGGCGGCGTGGCCGCGCAGGTCGTCTCGTCGGTGGGTGGGACAGGCAAGGGCTCGAACCTGAAACTGCAGGTCGACATGTCGGACTTCACGCCGCCCAACCTGCCCAACGGCGGCAACGCGCCCATGTACAACGACCGCATCATCGCCCACGAGATGGTGCACGCGGTGATGGCCCGCAGTACCAACTGGGGGCATCTCGTCGCCAACAGCATGTGGTTCGTGGAGGGGAACGGCGGAGTTCATCCACGGCGCGGACGAACGCCTGGCTGCCGACGTGGCAGCAGGCGGCAGCTTCCAGGCCGTCATCAACACCCTCGATCTCGGTTTCGATGCCACCAGCGCGGACTATTCCGCCGCCTACGGCGCCGTGAAATTCCTGCATGCCCAGATCAAGGCGGCCGGTGGCGGCGGCATCAAGGACGTGATGACCTACCTCACGAACAACCCGAACGCCACGCTGGACAACGCCTTCGCCAATTGCGTCGCGACCCTGGGGGGTGCCTGCGCCGGCTACACGACGGCTGCGAACTTCCTCAGCGACTACGACGGCGGTGCCGGCGCCGCCTTCCTCGCTGGCCTGAACCTCGCCAACGCCGACTCCGGCGCCGTCGGCGGCTACGATACCGATGGCGGCGCGGTCCTGACGGCGGAGAGCGTCATCTCGGGCGCCGGATCGCGCAGCGGGGACGACGTGCTGGAAGGTTTCGGCGAGACGTTCCAGACCATCAGCCTTGCCTCGAACTATGGCACCACCAAGCGCCTGCAGGTCGGCGCGAACGTGGGCGAGACCCTGGACGTGCAGGACTTCGCCATGCGCGCAAGTGCCCTGGACATCGCCGACATCGACATCGTGGATCTCGCATCGACGGCCCTGTCGAAGATCGACCGCGCACTGGACTACGTGAACAGTCAGCGGGCGCTCGTCGGTGGTCAGCTGAACCGGCTTGAGTCCACCATCGCCAACCTGCGCAACAGTTCGGAGAACGCCAGCGCCAGCCGGTCGCGCATCGTCGACGCCGACTACGCCTCGGAGACCGCGGCACTCACCCGCTCTCAGATCCTGCAGCAGGCCGGCACTGCGATCCTGGCCCAGGCCAACGCCCTCCCGCAGAACGTCCTGTCGCTGCTCCGATAACGCCTGGCGGCGGGCTTGCTCCCGCCTGTATGACTGCGCAGGCGCCCCCTCCCGACTTCAGGTTTCCCCGGGTTCTCCGACGACGATGCCCAGCGCGGCCGGGCGGATACCGATGCTCGCAGGAAGCCGTCCCACGAGTTCACCGTCCGCCTCCATGGAAGTGCCCTCGGGACCTACCAGTTCCAGACCGGCGGCCGTCCAATGCGTGACCTGCGGGTGGCCATAAATGCTGCCGTCGAACAGCCGCGGCAGCGAGCGCAACACGTTCAGGCGTGACATGTGCCGGATCAGCACCAGTTTCAGGCAACCGTCTGCATCGCGCGCATCGGGTGCCACGAGCATGCCACCACCGCAGTAACGGCCGATGCAGGCGAACAACACGAACGCATCGGCCCCCGCTTCGTCAGCCTCGCGACGCCAGCGCAGCGGCAGCGGCCTGTGGACCGCCAGGGCGCGCAGCAATCCGACCAGGTAGGACACCTGCCCCAGCCGGCGTCCGGGCATGCGCTCCAGCACTGCCGCGTCGAATCCCGCGCCGGCGACGTTGACGAAGTACCTCCTGCCCCCCGCCTGGAAATCGATGACGCCGACGTCCTGATGCACGACCCGGCCGCGCGTCAGCAACCGCGCCGCCGCGGCGTAGTCCCGGGGAATGGCGCGCATGCGTGCCCAGTCGTTCCCGGTCCCGACCGGGATCAGGGCGAGCCGTACTTCTGCGCCAGGAACCACAGCCTGGCCGAGGATGCCATTTGCCGCCTCGCTCAGACTGCCATCTCCGCCCGCCACGACGATGCACCGGCACCCGGTCGCAATCGCCTCTGCCACGAGCGTCGTGGTGTGACCCGCAACTTCGCTCACGGCGCTGCGAAACCGGACCCCTTCGGCGCGCAGTGCCGCCTCGATTGCACCCCGGTCCCGCAGTCCTGCCCCCCGCCCGGACACGGGGTTGAGCACCAGCAGCCATTCGCCCAGGGCGTACTCGCACACGCTCATCGCTCACCACCCGAGGACCGAGACGCGCGGGGCTCGCACCGGCGTCGTGGAGACCGTCATCATGGACGCCCACTCACCCCGCCGCAGGGACCTCGCAGGATGTCTCCG
>JBEICA010000206.1:0-6404 GCA_040373665.1 Burkholderiales bacterium
GGAATCCGTCGATCGAACGGGTGACGACCGCCGGTCTAGGGTTTGCCGAACATCTCGATCAGCTGCTTGGAGACCGGCGAGTAGCGCAGGTGCGTCCTCCCCACAAAATCCTCGAACCGTTCCTGGAAGTAGAGCCGGTCCTTCTCGGCGGGCAGATCGATCCGCTCGTTCTTGGCAGGATCGCGCAGAACCCCCTTGGGATCCTCGCCGGCCTTCATCTTCTCGACTTCACGAACCAGCATGCGCCGGTACTTGACGATACCCACGTCACTGGCCGACAGCCGTTCCGCCGTGCGGTCGGCGATCGCGCCCTGGCCGATCCACGCCATGACGTCCTGCCCGTCGACGAAATCGACGAGGTGCCCCCCCTTTTCGTCGAACAACGGCACCTCGAAGGTGTGCAGCTTGTCTGTCAGGCCTGCAGGGGCGGGGCGGCCCGGTGGGGGAACGAACGCGGTGTACCAGAGGTGCAGCGTATGCTCGTCGTCGACCGGAACCCGTATCTGGAAGGCATGGAACTTGTTCTTCTCCGACCCGTTTCCGACCGACAGCTGATTGGGAAACAGGATCGGGTGGCCCACGACCCAGTCCTCGGCGTCTTCGGCCTGGCCTTCGAGCAATCGCCGCTTGATGATGCCGTGCTCGAACTCGTCAAAGCCGATCTTGAGATGGTGCTGGCTGATCTTGACCTTCGTGCCTTCCTCTTCCTTCTGGAACTCGTAGTACTTGCCATGCAACCATTCGGTGTGCACCGGGTCAAGCGAGTTCTCCATGATCTGCAACCAATTGACCGGGATGATGGCTCGGCCCAGCATCCGGATGGCAGGCTCCTCGACGAACGCATCGAAGCGCGGCAGCTCCGGTGCAGGCAACGGACCCATGTAGGCGTAAAGAATGCCCGCCATCTCACGGACGGGGTAGGCGCTGGTCATCGTCTTGCCCACCATGGCCGTCGAATCGCCATTGGGTTGTTCGAGACAGACGCCCGCCTTGTCGAATACCCACCCGTGGTAGCTGCACCGAATGCCGTGTTTCTCCGGGATGCCGTAGGCGAGCGACGTGCGGCGATGCGGGCAGTGCTCGTCGATCAGGCCGAGGTCCCCGGAGCGGTCCTTGAACAAGACCAGGTCCTCGCCAAGTAGACGCACCTTGTGAGTCCACTTGTTCTCGATGTCCGACAAGGCCGCGAAGGGCTGCCAGTAGCGGCGCAGCAAGTCGCCCATGGGCTTGCCCGGCCCGACCTGCGTCAAGAATGCGTTTTCGACTGCTGTGACCATGTCTTACTCCGTTTTGGCGGGCGCCTTCTGCCGGGGAACAAAGGGAACATCCGCCCGCTTGCACCAGCGTTCCCACATGCGATCAATGCCCTGGCCCATTTTTTCCTCGGTCATCCACTCGGAGATCAGGCTGATCTCGCCGTCCGACAGGTACTGGATCGGCTTGCCGATGCGAAGCGTGTCCAGTTGCAGGCGGGCTGCCATCTCCAGATGGATGGCGAGAAACACGGCATGGCGAATCGAAAACCCCGCCGTGACCGAGCCGTGCCCGCGGAGCAGTGCCGACGTACCTTTACCGAGGTCTTCAGCAAGCGCGTTGCCCTTGACCATGTCGGTCACGAGGATGTCCGTGTCCCCCCAGCGCTTCTGCGGGTCATAGACAGGAACACACGCTCCGATGCCGGAGCAGATGTGGTGCACGGGCCGCAGCCGCTCGCCGGTGACACTGAAGGGAATCACCGCATGGCTGTGGCTGTGCACCACCGAGCGCACATCCGGCCGGGCCGCGTAGATCGCCGCGTGGATGTAGCGCTCATGGTAGGGCGACCTTCCCTCGGGAGAAATCGGCGTGCCCGCGAGGTCGAATTCCATGATGTCGGCGCGCTCGATGCATTCCGGAGCCCGGGCCCGCGACATGAAGTATCGACCCGGCTCGTCGGGATGGCGGACACTGATGTGGCCCAGCCCGTCCACCACTTCCTCTCTGGCCATGATCCGGTTGGCGGCGACCAGGTCGTCCATCAGAAAGTCAAAATACGTCATCTGTTTCCTTCAAGAGAATTGTCCGCCTGAGGATGCAGGCTCCTTGACAAGTCTGTGGGGCAGTCTATGCGTCGACCTGTCGCCTCACAATCGATATATAGACACCGGACGGGTGAGATTCCCTCAACCATATCGCGGATCGGCAAACGGTTTACAAACGCTCATCCATAGCGGCCGAATAAATCGTTTGTGGTGGGCAAGCACAGACTCTTATAGTCCGCTGGCCTCGCCATTCCAAGGGCCTTCTGCGGGCTCCGACCACCCATGAAATCACGCCGCATGCACGCAAGGACCTTCCAGGAGCGTCGTCCATGACGCGAATCCGCGCCGATCGCCAGTTCGTGGATGTGCTGGGCCTGCGCACCGCCTTCTACCGCAAGGGACGCGGGCCGACCCTGGTACTGCTGCATGGCAGCTCGCCGGGGGCCTGCTCCGAGCTGAACTGGTTCCGCAATTTCGATGCGCTGGCGGATGCGGGTTTCGACGTCTTCGCTTTCGATCAGGCCGGCTTCGGCTACACCGCCGCGCCCGAAGACCACGGGGTCGAGTTCCGCTATCGGCACGCGGCCGCCGTCCTGCAGCAACAGGGCATCCAGCAGGCCGTGCTGGTGGGCAACTCGGTGGGGGGTCTGCTGGCCGTCCTGCTGCATGCCCGCCAGAAGGAGAACGGCCTGACGATCGACCGCCTGGTGCTGGCGGCGCAGTTCCCGCACTTCGAGATTCCTGCGGATGTCCGCGCGCTGATGCAGCAGCACGTGGCGCGGCTGAGCGGCGTGGAGCCCACGCCGGAGAGCATTCGCACCCTGACCAGCAACACGCTGGCCGACCACCGCAACCTGACCGACGAACTCCTGCAGCTGCGCCTCGAGATGCTGGGGCAGACCTATGAGGCGCACCGCGCACGCGGTCGCGCGGGGGTGGGCTTCGACGCCGAGGCTGTTCGGGCCCAGCCGGTGGCCGTGCCGACGCTCATCTTCTGGGGGATGGACGACCACAGCCTGCCGGTGCAGATCGGCGTGGCAGCGATGCAGCACTTCTCGAATGCCGAATTCGTCTTCCTGCCACGCTGCGGCCACTGGCCCCAGATCGAGCACGCAGACCACTTCAACCGCCTCGTCGCGGAGTTCACCCACCCACCGAGGAACCCATGATGAACACCGACCTGCCCCGCCCCGCCTCCGAGCTGCGTCCGTGCTTTCAGCCGCGGCGCCTGGGGCACGCCAACTTCTTCGTGCGCGACTACGAGCGCGCGTTCGAGTTCTACAACCGCGTCAGCGGCTTCGAGGAGGTGTACCGCCAGCCGGACCTGCCCGGCAGCTTTCTCAGCAACGGCAACACCTACCACGACTTCGCCCTCACCGACCTGAGCTGCCGCTTCGCACCGCCGGGCCAGCAAGCCGGGTTGTTCCACCTCGCGTTCGAGGTGGAGACCGAGGCAGACTTGGTGGAAGGGTATCGGGCTTCGCTGGCGCAGGGCATGCCGTTCGACTTCTGCCAGGACCACGACGTGGCGCACTCCTGCTACCGCACAGATCCGGATGGCAACATGGTCGAGGTCTATGCCGACGTGATCGAGGACTGGCGCAGCGCGCGCAACGGCATCGTTTCCGGCAAGAAGCCGGTATGGGTTCCCGGTGAAAGCAACGTGCCGCTGACGGAGCCACGTTATCCCAAGAACCCGTCCCTGCGCACCGTGGAGGATTCCGTCTTTCGCGGCCGCCGCGTGACCCATGTGGGCCTGGCGACGCACAAGCTCGAGGAAATGGTGGCCTTCTACACCGCCTATCTGGGCCTGCGGATCGTGGCGCGCTCGGCAGGCGGCGCCTGGGCCTTGCTCGGTGGCACCGTCGCCGACTGCACCATCAGCCTGTTCCGCGCGCACGATCAGTTGCCCGCCGGCTTTCACCACATGGGCATCGAAGTCGCCAGCGAAGCCGACCTGGACCGTGCCCTGACGATGCTGCCGAAAGCGGGCCTCAGCGTCGAGCGCGACATGGACCACCCTGCGCGCCGGGCGATCACCATCCAGGACCCGGATGCCATACGGCTGCAGTTCTACGTGAACCGTGACTGGCAGGCCACGCATCTGGCCGGCCTGTCGGCGCAAGACGCGCCATACGTTCTTTGACAAACACGAGATTGGACCAGGGAGAACCCATGAACAAGGAATCAGCAGTGCGCATCGGCATCGCCGGGCTCGGAGCTATCGGGCAGGAAGTCGCCCTGGCCATCGACAACGGTCTGCCCGGCACCCGGCTCGTGGCCGTGAGTACCCGCGATCAGGGAAAAGCCGCGGAATTCCTGGGCCGGCTGAAATCGGATGTGAAACTGGTGCCGTTGGCAGAGCTCGCGGAACACGTCGACATCGTGGTGGAATGCGCGCCGGCAGCGCTGCTGCCGACCATCCTGGGCCCCGTCATCCGATCCGGAAAGCGCGCCATCGTGCTGTCGGTCGGAGCCCTGCTCGATTACCCCGATCTGATGGAGCAGTGCCGCGCCACCGGGGCGCAGATCATCGTGCCGACCGGAGCGCTCATCGGCCTGGATGCGGTGACCGCCGCAGCCGAAGGCACCATCCGCTCGGTGCACATGGTCACCCGCAAGCCGCCCGAAGGCCTGCGCGGCGCCCCCTTCCTGGTGGAACGCGGCATCGATGTCTCCGACCTGAAGGAGCCGTTGATGCTGTACGACGGCAACGCTCGTGGTGCCGCCAAGGGCTTTCCTGCCAACCTCAATGTCGCGGTGGCACTGGCACTGGCCGGGATCGGCCCGGACCGGACGAAGTTGCAGGTGTGGGCGGACCCGGGCGTGGATCGCAACACCCACACGATCGATCTCGATTCGGATTCGGCGTCGTTCACGATGACGATACGCAACATCCCCTCGGAAAATCCCAAGACGGGGCGCATCACCGCGAAGAGCGTGATCGCGCTGCTTCGCAAGCTGTCGGCTCCTTTGCAGATCGGCACCTGAAGCTCCCGCTTCTGAACCTTCATCAGGAATTTCGCAAGCATGGACAACCGAACAAGTGCACAACGGGCCGAGATCCGGCAGCGTTTTCTGGCTGTGGACACCGCCAACGTCGCCGACGTCCTCGACACCCTGGGCCACCTCGATCAGGGCCTCGCCCCCGAGTTCACGCCCTACCCCGCGTCAGCCGGCAAGCTGGCGGGCTGGGCCTACACGATCCGCGGCCAGATGACGCCTTACCCCATGGGCGGTGACGCCGACAAGATGAAGGCCTGCCAGGGGCTGGGCGATGGGGAGGTGTCGGTTTGGAGCGGCGACGGCGAGGGCATCTGCTATTTCGGCGAGCTGATCGCCATCGGAATGAAGGAACGCGGTTGCACCGGCGCACTGGTCGACGGCGGCATCCGCGATATCCGCTGGATCGGCGAGCAGGGATTCCCGGTCTATGCCCGGTACCGAACGCCGGTGCAGTCGATCGGCCGATGGAAGGTCACGGCCTGCCAGGTGGCGGTGTTCCTGCGCGGTGCCACCACCACCCATGTGCGCGTCGACCCGGGCGACTTCATCCTGGCGGACGAAGACGGCGCCATCGTCATTCCCTCGGCATTGGTGGAGCAGGTGCTCGCCGAGGCCGAACGCTTGACCATCGTTGAACGGGACATCCGGGTCGAACTGAAGAAGGGCCTGACCCTGGCGGATGCCCTCAAGAAGTACGGGCACGTCTGACCATCGCGGTCAGGTACCTCGACGGTTCCGATAGGAGGCGCACGCGTGCGCCACGTGCGATGGCGCACCGACCAGGAGGACCGCCCCGCCAACGGGCAGGACAGTCTGGTCATGGGCACGCCTTCCTTGCGATACGTGGCCGATGAGCCCCCCCCTTCCACATGATCACCGGCACGCCCGACCCCGTCGCGCCTTTCAGCCGTACCGTCGAAGCCGACGGGTGGGTGTTCGTCCTTTACCAGACACCGTTCACGACGACGGACAACGACGCGCCGTACCCAGCCGGCATCGAGGCGGAGCCACACCAGGTCATGCACAATGCGCGCACTGTGCTGCAGGGCTGCGCGCTGGACCTGTCCGACGTAGTCTCGGCCCGTGTCTTCCTGACCCGTTTCGATGAGGACTACGCGGCCATGACCACGGTGTACGCCGGCTACTTCGCGCCCGGCCGTCGGCCCGCGCGGACCTGCTTCGGCGTGACCCCGCTGGCCAAGGGTGCACGGGTCGAGATCGACCTGGTGGCGCGCCGGCGCGCGGCCGCCTGACCGGCCTAGCGTCGCTGCCCGGCCCCCCTTCGTCGGGCTGTTTTGTTGATTTAATTGGAATTTTTTGGAGGCGCGGCCCGGAGTCGAACCGGGCTAGACGGATTTGCAAACGCGGCCCAGCCAC
>JBEICA010000054.1:0-15993 GCA_040373665.1 Burkholderiales bacterium
GCACCAGCCGCGCCAGGCGCGCCTCCTTGAGCGCGGGGTCGTAGTAGTCGTTGAGCGAGTCGACGCCCACCACCGTGTGGCCGGCCGCCAGCAGCCGCTCCGCGGTGTGCATGCCGATGAAACCCGCCGCCCCCGTCACCAATACCTTCAATGCCCTCTCCCCGCCATCAGGCCGCCGCGTGGCGGTCCAGCCCGAGCTTCGCCCGGACGTGGTCGGCCGCGATCACCTGCCGCAGTCGCGCCTGGTTCTCCGGCAGGCGCGAGCGGTCATTCTCGCGATGCCAGAGGTGGAACACGGTCGCGCTGAAGCGCGCCGTCTTGTGCCGGACCCCTGCCCGCAGCAGCCGCACCACGAGGTCCGAATCCTCCATGCCCCAGCCGGTGTAGGACTCGTCCAGGCCGTTGACCGTCTCGAGGTCGGCCCGCCACACACCGAGGTTGCAGGTCTTCACCCCCTCCCACTGCCGCGGACGGCGCTTGCGCCAGCCGCCGTCGCCCAGGTCGAGCAGGGGCGCCAGACGATTCACGTCTCCCGCGAGCCGGGCCTGCACCCACTGCCGCCCGGTCCACCCGTGCAGCGGCAGGCCGTCCGCCAGGGCACGCGCCGTGAACGCCTCGGACAAAAGCACGCGGTTGCCCGCCACGAACCAGCCCGGCTCCGCCAGCGCCCGGTGCCGGGCCACGAACACGCGCGAGGGAATGCAATCGCCGTCGGTGAACACCACGTAGTCCGCCCGGGTCAGCGCCAGCGCACGGTTGCGGATCTCCGCCGCTCGGAAGCCCTCGTCCGGGTGCCACACATGCCGGCAGGCCATGGGCGCGGTGCGCGCGAACTCTGCCACCAGCGCGCCGGTCTCGGGGCCGGAGCCGTCATCGGCCACCAGGAGCTCGAAATCGCGATCCGACTGGGCGGCGAAACCCGCCAGCACGGCCCGCAACGCCTCCGGTCGATTATAGGTGGTGACGATCACCGCCAGCCTCACGACCCGCGCCCCCGCCGCGCCAGCCACGCCTTCAGGTAGCGGTAGTACGTGCCCTCGGCGTTGGCCACCGCCAGCACGAAACCCTCGCGCCCGTCGAGAAAACCCGCACGCAGCACATAGGTGCGCACGAAGGCCCACAGCCCGCGCGCCACGGCGGCGCCGACCGAGCCGCCCTTGCCGCGCATCACGCGCATCTGCGCCCCGGCGGTGGAGTAGCGGTTCATCTTGTCCACCACCTCGTGCAGCGACACGAAGGACTCATGCCGCAACGGCCGCGTGAGCCGCCCGACCCGACCGTCGAGCAGCACGCGCTCGTGCACGATGTCCTCGGAGAAGCGCGCCGCGTCGCGCCGGAACAGGCGCAGGATGTGGTCCGGCCACCAGCCGGAATGGCGCATCTCGCGACCGCAGAAACTCGACGAGCGCGGCAGCTCGAAGCCCGCATGTCCGTCGGGCGACACGATCGCCGCCCGGATCTCGGCCGCGAGGTCCTCGGGCACCCACTCGTCGGCATCCAGCGACAGCACCCACTCGCCGCCGGCCAGCGCCAGGGCGCGGTTCTTTTGCGGCCCGAAGCCCGGCCAGTCTGCCGAGACCTCCACCCGCGCGCCGTGCTGGCGGGCGATCACCACCGTGCGGTCGGTGCTGCCCGAATCCAGCACCACGATCTCGTCGGCCCAGCGCACCGAGTCCAGACAGCGGCCGATCGCCGCCTCCTCGTCCTTGGTGATCACCACCACGGAGAGCTTCACGCGCGCGCCGCTCCGGACAGTGCACGTGGCCTTGCATGACTCGTCATTCGAGACTCGCCGTACACCCGGATCATCAGGTCAGTCCCTCCACTGGCCAACGGCAGGCACGGCCTGGGTGCAGTGATCGACGATCATGCGAAAGGATCACGCAAGGGCTCGCCTGTTTGGGCATCGCCGTCCGCCAGCCACGCCGCGCCCTGCTTCGGGGTCAACGTCGGACGCAGACCCGCGAGCGCGTGCGGTGCCGTCAGGCTCGCGTCCGGGGGCGCGATCACGACGGGCGTATATTCCGGCACCCACTGCCGCAGCCGCTCGCGCACCTCCTCGTCGCTGCGGTCACCGGCGCCGCCCAGCCAGTCGCCCAGTTCCGCCAGCAGACCGTCGTGCGCCTCGCGCGAGCGGGCGATGCGCAGCTTGGGGTGCGGCGTGGGCAGGGTCGCCTCGCCGTCGGCCAGCACCTCCTCGAACAGCTTCTCGCCCGGCCGCAGGCCGCTGAAGACGATGCGGATGTCCTCCTCCCGGAAGCCCGACAGGCGGATCATCTCCCGCGCGAGGTCGACGATCTTCACCGGCTCGCCCATGTCGAGCACGAAGATCTCGCCCCCCGCTCCCATCAGCCCGGCCTGCAGCACCAGCTGCGCCGCCTCGGGGATGGACATGAAGTAGCGCGTCATGTCCGGGTGGGTCACCGTCACCGGCCCACCGGCGGCGATCTGCTCGCGGAATTTCGGGATCACGCTGCCCGTGCTGCCCAGCACGTTGCCGAAGCGCACCATCACGAAGCGCGTGCCCTGCGGGCGCTGCAGCGCCGCGCACACCATCTCGGCCAGCCGTTTGCTGGTGCCCATCACGCTGGTCGGGTTCACCGCCTTGTCGGTCGACACCAGCACGAACTTGCCCACGCCGCTGTCCATGGCCGCCTCGGCGGCGCGCCAGGTACCCAGCACGTTGTTGCGCACGCCCTCCCAGCTGTTGCCGGTTTCCACCATCGGCACGTGCTTGTAGGCCGCGGCGTGGAACACCACCGCCGGCCGCCAGTGCCGCATGGTGGCGCGCAGGCGCGCGCCGTCCTTCACGTCGCCCAGCACGCACACCACCCGCGTGCCCGGGGCGTGGGTCAGGAACTCCTGCTCGATGGTGTAGAGGGCGAATTCGTTCTGCTCGTAGAGCACCAGCGTGGTCGGCAGCCAGCGCGCCACCTGGCGGCACAGTTCGGCGCCGATCGATCCGCCGGCCCCGGTCACCATCACCACCGCGCCCTCCAGCCAGTGCTGCAGCCCGGTGCCGTCCAGGCGTACCGGGTCTCTCCCGAGCAGGTCGTCCACCTCGACCGGCCGCATCGCCGACAGGCTCACCCGGCCGGAGACCAGATCCTCGTAGGAGGGCACCGTCATCGCCGTCACATTGGCCTCACGGCACAGCTCCAGCGCGCGCCGCCGCGCGCCGTGCTGGGCACCGGGCAGGGCGATGACCGCCCGGTAGATGTCGAGCTTGCGCGCCAGCCGCGGCAGGTCGTCCAGACGGCCGATCACCTTCACCCCGTGGATCTCGCGACCCTGCTTGCCCGGATCGTCATCGAGCAGGCCGACCACAAGCCACTCCTGGTTGCGCGCCACCGACTCCAGCAGGCGCGCCGCCGCCCCGCCGGCACCGAGCACGATGGCGCGCTTGGCATCCAGCCGCGTCAGCCGCACGAGATGCCCCTCCTTGGCCGCCCGGTAGAGCACACGGCTGCCGGCCATGATGCCGGTGAGCAGGATGGGATAGAGCACCAGCACCGAGCGCGGCGTCTCGCCCAGCTGGAGGAAGAACACGAGGAAGGCGATCACCACCACGCCCGCGCCCGCGGCCACGACGATGCGCCGGAAATCGGTCAGGCTGGCGTAGCGCCACACCCCGCGATAGAGGCCGAGCCGCCAGAAGATCGCCGCCTGCAGCGGCAGGATCCACAGCAGCCGGCTCCACATGCCGGCCTGGTGTTCCGGCGGCACGTCGAAATTGAAGCGCAGCAGGAAGGCCACCAGCCACGCCACGGCACAGGCGAGCAGGTCGTGCGCGAACGCGGTGAAGTTGCGGCCGAAGGCCTTCAGGTTGTCCAACGCCATCCTTCGCGGGGCGGCACGCAGCCGCCGGCCTGAGTGTTCCGTAAATCGGCGGCCGGCAACGGCCGCAGCGGGGAATCGGAGAGTCCCGTCTCGGGACCGGTCACGCAAGACCTCATCGCCGGAGTGTAAAGAAACCGCGTCCCGCCCGACACGCCGCCACCTCAGCCGGCCGCGTCGCGGCGGACGAAGGCCCGCCAGCGCCAGTCCACCATCACGCCCAGCGCCACGTAGACCACGCCGAGCCCCGCCACCGCCAGCCCCTGGGTCACCCCATCGGCATGCATCACCGTCAGCGCCACCCCGACCGAGAGCCCCATCAGCAGATACGCGCCCAAGGCCGTGCGCCGATGGCCGAAACCCATCTGCACCACGCGCTGGTAGTAATGCGTGCGGTGCGCCTGCCAGAAACGCTCGCCGCGCAGCGCCCGGCGCAGCAGCGTGACGCTGGCATCGGCGATGAAGGGGCCGAACACCACCGGGCCGAACCACAGCGGCCACACCCCGCGCGCCCAGCCCAGCAGACCGATGGCGCCGGCGAGGAAACCCAGCGGGATCGAGCCCGCGTCGCCCATGAACACCCGCGCCGGATGGAAGTTGAACCAGAGGAAGGCCAGGGCGGCCGCCACCACGGCACTGCCGGCCAGTGTCAGCGCGTGGTCACCCGCCAGGAAGGCGGCCACGGTGCAGGCGCCGAAGCCGGCCACCGCCATGCCGCCGGCCAGCCCGTCGGAACCGTCCATGAAGTTGTACAGGTTGATCATCCACACCATGCCCAGCGCGAACAGCGGCAATTCCCAGCCGCCTCCCAGCCCAGGCGAGGTCAGCAGGAACATCAGCGCCGCCGCGAAATGCGCACCGAAGCGCAGCGCGATCGGCAGCCCGCGCCGGTCGTCCACGAAGGACAGCGCCGCCAGACCGGCAGCCGGCAGGGCGAGATTCCAGGACAGCCCCGCGAGCACCAGCGCCGGCATGGTGCCGGCCATGATCCCCAGCCCGCCCACGCGCGGAATCGGTTGCGTGTGCAGGGACCGCTCGTTCGGCCGGTCCAGAGCGATGTCGGCGCGGCCCGAACGCAGCAGCCACCACAGCACGCCGAAGCTGAGCGCCCCGGCCAGCACCGCTGAGAGGAAGATCACCGCGACCCTCCCGTCGCATCTGCGTCCAGGCCTGCAGGCAGCCGAGGCGGCACCCGCCCCCCGAGAGCGGCCGTGGCCTCGTCGTAGACCCCGATGGTCTGCGCAATCACGCCCGCCAGCGAGAACTCCTGCTCCGCCCGCTCGCGGCCGCGCCGGCCCATGGCGGCACGCAGCGCCGCCGACTCGAGCAGGCGCCGCAGGGCATCGGCCAGCGTCACGCTGTCGCGCACCCGCACCAGCAGGCCGTTGTCACCGTCGCGCACCACCTCCCGGCAGCCCGGCACATCGGCCGTGACGATGGGCCGGCCGCAGGCAGCGGCCTCGATCAGGGCCTTGGGCAGACCCTCGCGGTAGGAGGGCAGGCACACCACGTGGCACTGCTGGAACACCGTCGCCATGTCCCGCCGGTGACCCCAGGTCTCGACCACACCCTCGGCCGCCCATTGCGCCAGCCTGGCCTCGGGAATGCAGGCCGGGTTCTCCGGATCGGGCGCACCCACGAGGGCGAAGCGCGCGACCACGCCCGCCGCCTTGAGCGCTCGCGCTGCCGCCACGAACTCCTCGACCCCCTTGTCGCGCAGCATGCGCGCCGGCAGCACCACCAGCGGCGGCCCCGGGGGCTCCGGCACCACCGTGAATTCGCCCGGATCGACGCCGGCACCGCGGATCAGCACCACCCGCGCCGGATCGACGATGCCCTCGCGCGTGAACTGCCCGACGTCGTCGGCGTTCTGCAGGATCAGCCGCGCGTTGCGCCGGTCGAGCAGGAGGTGCAGCGCGGCGCGCACCAGCGGCCGCAACAGCCTCGCCTTGAGGTCATGCGAGGAGAAGATGTAGCCCATGCCGGTGAGGGCGTTCACCACCAGCGGCACCCCTGTGAGCCGCGCCGCCACGGCGCCGTAGAGCACCGGCTTCACCGCCACCTGGTGGACGATGTCCGGGCGCACCCGGCGGAACACCGCCACCAGTTCGCGCAATGCCGCCAGCTCGCGCAACGGGTGGGTGCTGCGCCGCGACCAGTGCAGCGGCACCAGGTCGAGCCCGGCCGCGCGGATGCGCCCGCCGTCCTGGTTCACCCGGGTGGCGATGGTCACCTCGAAGCCGGCCTCGCGCGCCGCCACCGCCAGCGGCAGACGGTGCGAGCAGAACACCCAGTCCTCGCTGATCAGGAACAACAGCCGCGGCCGCCTCACAGCCACGCCTCCTGCCACGCCTGGAACATGAGCACGTTCCACAGCAGATGCTGCCAGTTGCGCCGGCCGGACAGATGCTCCGTCCACTTGCGCCGCACCACGGCCACGTCCAGGAAACCCTCGCGCCGCAGGCGCGCCTCGTCCAGCAGGCCCTCGGCCCAAGGGCGCAGGGGCCCGCGCAGCCAGCCGTCGATGGGCAGGCCGAAACCCTGTTTCGGCCGCTCGATCAGCGCCCGCGGCACATGGCGGTAGAGCACCTCGCGCAACAGCCACTTGCCCTGGCCCGCCCGGATCTTCAGGTCCAGCGGCAACGACCACGCGTACTCCACCACCGCGTGGTCCAGCAGCGGCACCCGCGTCTCCAGACTCACCGCCATGGCCGCCCGGTCCACCTTGGTGAGAATGTCCTCGCCGAGGTAGTCCACCAGATCGTGGAACATCATCCGCTCGGTGTAATCACGCGCCCGAGGCGAGCGCCCGAAGCGCGCGGCCTCCGCGTCGGCCCAGCCCGGCGGCTCGGCGGCCCCCGGCACCAGCGAGGCCGCCTCGCGATACTGTGCGATCAGCCGCAGGTAAAGCTCGTCGGGATCTCGCACGTCCAGCACGCTGGCGAGCTTGTGCAAGCGGTCGCCCAGGGTGGGCTGACGCAGGCGCCGCGGCAGCATGCCGCCCAGACGGTCCCAGGCATCCGGCGACACCGCGCTCACCATTGCGCCGGCCGCCGCCCGCAGCGGCCGCGGCAGCCCGCCGATGCGCTCCCAGATGGCACGCCCCCAGAAGTAGCGGTTGTAGCCGCCGAACAATTCGTCGCCGCCATCGCCCGACAGGCTCACGGTGACGTGACGCCGCGCCAGCGCGCACACCAGATGAGTGGGAATCTGCGACGAGTCGCCGAAGGGCTCGTCGTACATGTGCGGCAGCTGTGGAATCACCGCCATCGCGTCGGCAGGGCTGACGCGGATCTCGGTGTGCTCGGTGCCGAGATGACGCGCCACCGCCGCCGCGTGGGCCGACTCGTCGTACTGCGCTTCGGTGAAGCCGACAGTGAAGGTGCGCACCGGGCGCGACGACTGCGTCTGCATCAGCGCCACCACCGTTGACGAATCCACCCCGCCCGACAGGAAGGCACCGAGCGGCACGTCGGCAATCATCTGCCGGCCGATGGCCGCGCGCAGCAACTGCTCGAGGCGGTCGGCGGCGGCCTGCTCGCCGGCTACGCCCACGGCTGGCGCCGAGGCCACGTCCGCGGCGCGCCAGTACAGGTCTGGCTCCGGCAACGCGCCCGGCACCGCATCGGCCGGGATGCGCAGCAACCCACCCGGTGGCAGCTTGAACACCCCGCTCCAGATGGTGCGGCAGGCCGGCACATAACCACGGCGCAGGAACAGCGCCAGGGCCTCGCGATCCACCTCCGCGCGCCAGCGGGCATGTGCCGCCAGGGCCTTGAGCTCCGACCCGAACAGGAAGGCATCGCCGCGCCAGCCGTAGTACAGCGGCTTTTCGCCGAATCGGTCGCGCACCAGGGTGAGGCTGCGCGTCTCGCGGTCCCACAGGGCGATGGCGAACATGCCCGTGCACCGCGCCAGTGTGGCCTCCAGGCCCCAGGCCTCGAAGGCCGCCAGCAGGGTCTCGGTGTCGGACTGGCCGCGCCAGTCGACCGTGGCCAGATCGCGGCGCAGCTCGTGGTGGTTGTAGATCTCCCCGTTGAAGGCAATCACGAAACGCCCCGAGGCCGACACCATCGGCTGGGCGCCCGCCGGCGACAGATCGAGGATGGCCAGCCTCCGGTGCCCCAGGCCCACGCCCGCCTGCGCATCGCACCAGCTGCCGCCGCTGTCCGGACCCCGGTGCAGCAGCGCATCGGCCATGCGCGCTGCCACCTCGCCCAGGTGGTAGGCGGCGCTGCGGTGGATCAGCCCGGCGATGCCGCACATGGCGCACGCTCCGGCATCAGAGATCTCGCAAACGAAGCCACAAGAGTTCCCACTCGCGCACCTGCGCCGCATCCGGCTGCCCTGACATCCTCCGGAAGTAGAGCGCATCGAACCCGGGAAGGGCCGCGGCGAGATCGACGCCCGCCTTCGCCAATGCAAGGGCCCACGCGCGGCACGCTCCGACCAGGTCCCCGGCGGCCAGCGCATGCCGGGCGAAAGCCCGGGCCCGTCCGAACCGCCCTTTCAGGGTCTTGCTCGCCGAATAGCTTCCCTGGCGGTAGGCCAGCAGGATCTCGGGGCACGCGGCGAAGGTGCTGGCATTCGCCGCACGAATGAGGAGTTCCTGGTCTTCTGCGCGTGCCGCATCGGGGTAGGCGTAGCGCCAGCGCCGAAACCATGCGGTGCGGCCGCACCACGTGGGGTGGGGCATGGGAATCCCGCTCCAGGGGCGGGCAACGATCGCCCGATGTTCCCCTTGCCAAGGCAGCAAGCCGACGATCTCCCCATCCCCCTTGAAGACGAGCGCGCGTGCTGCCAAGAGATCCACCTCGGGATGGCACTCGAGATAGTCGACCTGCGCGCGCAGGCGGTCGGGATAGGCGATGTCGTCCGCGTCCATCCGCGCAAAATAGCGTCCGCGGGCGAGGTCGATGGATTCGTTGAGCCGGGTCGCGAGGCCCGCGGAGCGCTCCGCCGACACAACCCTCATCCTGGGATCGCCGACAGCGCGAACGATGTCGGCGGTGCCGTCCGTGGAGCCGTCGTCCATCAGCAACAGTTCCCACGACTCGAGCGTCTGCCAGCGCAGCGACTCGAGCGTCTGACGAATCGTCAGCTCGGCGTTACGCGCGGGCAAGGCGATGGTCACCAATGGATCCGTGCCCACCGTCACCATTCGATCTCCTGCCAGTCGCGTGCATTGGGCACCCAGTACTCGAGGTCCTGTCGTCGTGGCGCGATGACCCGTGCTCCGGGCGCGGCGGCGAGCCAGGCACCCCACCAACTCAGGGTGCTGTTGGAAACGACGAAATGTCGTGCCTGGGTCATGAGCCAGAGGTCCAGCACTTCCCCGCCGGGATCCCGGTTCCAGTCGACCACCGTCCGCGGCACGTTTGCCGGAACGTTCTGCTCGAGCCAGCCGGGGTCGTCACCGAAGAGGCAGACGGCATCCACCCCTGCCGTGACGCGCAACTCCTGGATGGCGCGCTGGTAATAGGCCGCCGTGAGCCCTTCTCGCCCGCGCGGCTGCTGCCTGGACCCGTCTGCCAGTCGATGATGGTGACGGCGGCAGTGAACCACTGCCGTGCGCCCCTGGCGCAACTGCTCACCCAGTGCCGCGTTGCGCCCCACGGGCGTGACGCGGGGCACGAGCTCCTGCAGCAGAGTCGGGCGGATGTCCTCGAAATACCTCTCATCCTGCCAATAACCGTCAAGCAACACCTTGCCCGACACCGCCTTGCGCAGCAATTCGTCGTGGAATTGCTTGGCATCGCGCTCGATGACCGCTTCCACGCCTGGAGACCATCCCAGCAGCGCCATCCTGCGCTTGACGCGCCACCAGCGCAGATCGAGCGATCGCGGGAGCCAGCGCGCCGACCGCGCGACGCGGTGCGGACCCAGCGCCAGCATGTCCAGACGGTAGTCGCGTTCGTAGCGCACATCCGAGCGGAAGAAATCAACGTCGAGTACCAACTCCGCGCCAGTCCGCAACGCCAGCCGCCTCGCTGCCGCGTAGCAGAACAGCTGGTTGCCCAGGCCGCCGACGATCTTGACGATGACCTGTGCGCCTGCAGCACTGTTCATGTGGTCCCTTCGAAGGGCGCCATCCGCGCAGGGTCGAGCGATGACGCAACACGAGCGCGCTGATCGGCAGTCTGCCGAGAGGTGGCGGACGCTCTGTGCCAGACTGGAAACATCGGCAAGTGACGGCTGGGCACTGCGGACAATGCCGTCCAGGGCGGAGAAAGATGAATGGGCACGGGCGATGTTCGAACGGGGCGCAGCTCACGGGCCGTCCGCGCCCACGGACAGGGAGACATGTGATTATCGTTTAAACTCGACCCGTAAGTCTGCCAGGGCCTCGCGCAAGATCCGCCGCACATCCGCACGTCATGGCGAGATCGGATTCCCAGCCATCACCGATGCGGCCTCCCGCCCCACCAACGATAGCCAGCGCATGAGCAAGATTCCCGTTTCCGGCCCCTGGATCACCCAGAAGGAAATCGACTACGTTACCGACGCGGTCAGCACCGCCTGGTACGGCAACGCAAACGTCTACCACGAGCGCTTCGAGACGGCGTTCGCGCGCTACATCGGTACGCGTCATGCCATTGCACTGCCTTCCTGCACCTCGGCCATCCACCTGTCTCTGCTCGCGCTCGGCATCGGCCCGGGCGACGAGGTGATCGTGCCGGAGACCACCTGGATCGCCTCGTCCGCGCCCGTGACATACGTGGGCGCCACGCCCGTGTTCGCAGACGTCGATCCGCAATCGTGGTGTCTGTCGGCCGAGGCTTTCGCGCGCTGCATCACCCCGCGCACACGTGCGGTGATACCGGTGGACCTCTACGGCAACACCTGCGACTGGGACGCCATCCGTGAAGTCGCCGTGGCTCACGGCGTTGCGATCATCGAGGATGCCGCCGAGGCCATCGGCACGCGCTGGCGCGGCACCCCCTGTGGCGCGTTCGGGCACACCGGGGTGTTCAGCTTCCACGGCTCCAAGACCCTCACGACTGGCGAGGGTGGCATGCTGGTGACGGATGACTCGAGCCTGCGCGACCGCATCCTGTTCCTGCGAGACCACGGCCGGCCCGCCGGAGACACCACCTTCACCAACACCGAGGTGGCCTGGAAGTACAAGATGAGTTCCATGCAGGCCGCCCTCGGCCTGGCGCAGCTCGAGAGGGTGGAGGAACTGGTCTCACGCAAACGCGAGATCTTCGGCTGGTACCGTGACGGCCTCGCACACCGCACCGACCTGACGCTCAACCACGAGGCCGATGGCGCCTTCAGCACCTACTGGATGGTCACGGGCCTGTTTCCCGAGGCTTGCGGCACCAAGTTCGACATCATCCGTCGCCTGTCCGAGGCCGGTATCGACTCTCGCCCCATCTTCTCGCCCCTGAGTTCTCTGCCCGCCTACGCCGCCATGGCATCGGCCCTCGGCGCCCAAAACCGCAATCCAGTCGCCTATCGCATCGGCGCGCGCGGGGTGAATTTCCCCTCCGGTTTCAATCTCGATGCCGACGCGGTCGCGCGCATCTGCGCGGAGGTCTGCCGCATCCTGGACTCGTGTCACCGGTAACGCGGCGGAACGACGTGCCCCGAACCGGCGAGGTGGAGGTGCGCACGCCAACCCGCCTGCGCATCAGCGTCGCGTCGGCTTTCCTTGCCAATGCGTGCACCCTGCTGTTGTCGATCGCGTTTCTCCCGCTCTACCTGCGTCTCCTTGGCCCTGAGGCCTTCGGTCTCGCGGGCTTGTTCAATATGCTCCTCGGGGTGCTGGGCTTCTTCGACTTCGGCCTCGCCATGGCGCTGCAGCGCGAATGCGCGCGCGCCCGCACCGACGCGCGCGAGACCAAGGACCTGCGCGACCTTGCGCGCACGACCGAGATCCTTTTCTGGGCGAGTGCGCTCGTGGTCGCCGGGCTGGCGGTCGTGCTCTCTCCATGGGTGGCAACCCATTGGTTCAAGCCGCACGCCCTGCCTGCCGGCGAGCTCACCGCGGGACTGATGCTGCTGGGTCTGGCGCTGGGTCTGCGCTGGCCCTACGCGCTGTACACCAACGGCCTGCTGGGACTCGAACGCCAGTTACAGCTGAACATACTGCGGACACTGTTCGCAGTATTCCAATGGGCGGGGGCTGCGGCATTGCTCGCCTTTGTCGCTGCAGACATCCGGCTTTTCCTGGGATGGCAGGCTTTCGTCGGCGCCCTGTTGTCGGTCGTTTCGGCACGCCTGTTCTGGCGGTCTCTGCCCGGTGCCGGCGGGGCTTTCTCGCCGGCTGCCGTGAAGGCCGTATCCGGCTTCTCGGGAGGCGTGGGCACGTCGAATCTCGTGGCCTTCGCCGTGGGTCAGGCCGACAAGCTGCTGCTCGCGCGCCTGCTGTCTCTGGAGACCTTCGGCTACTACGCCCTGGCCCACAGCCTCGCATCGGCCATCGGCCAGGTGGTCGGCCCGATCGCGGGCGCGGTGTTTCCACGCATCACCCATCGCGTCTCCACCGGGCATGGTCCGGAGGCCCGGTCCCTGTACCACCTCGGTTCTCAGGCCTTCGCGGCCCTCGCCGTCCCTGCGGCGGTCGTGATGGCAACGTTCGCCACGGCGATCCTCGCCCTCTGGACCGGGGACGGTCGCGCTGGCCAGCAGGCAGGTCCGGTCCTGGCCGTGCTGGCGCTGGGCATGGCCGTGAACGGCCTGATCCATTTTCCGCAGCTTGCACAACTTGCTCACGGTCAGGTACGGCTTGGCCTGCAGGCCAACGTTGTCGGCGCCATCCTCTATCTGCCCGCACTCGTCTGGGCGACCTCGTCCTACGGTGCCATCGGGGCTGCGTGCTGCTGGCTCGCCCTGCAACTCGCCTTCCTGACCGTATTCGTCCCGGTCGCCCATAGACAGGTATTTCCGGGCGAACTGGCGCACTGGTACCTCTGGAGCGTACTCGCGCCCGGACTGGCCAGTGGGATCATCGCATTCACCTTGTCCACGCTGCTCGTGCCCTCGTCAACGCCGCCGATCGAGGTTCTCGTGATTGCGCTGGCCCTGGCATCGGGGACGGTCGCAGCCGTAGCCCTTTCCCCCTCGGCCCGCTCCTGGCTCATCTCCCTGAGGCGAACCCACTGAATGAACCCCGCGTCTGTGGCTGCACCTTCCCCGGCGGTATCCATCGGGTTGCCGGTCTACAACGGCGCCCGCTTCCTGCAGGAGGCCCTGGATGCCCTGCTCGGGCAGACCTGGCAGGATCTCGAATTGATCATCTCGGACAACTGCTCCACCGACGCCACGCGTGAAATATGCGAACGCGCGGCAGCGCGGGATCCGCGAGTGCGCTACATGCGCCAGCCGGAGAACATCGGACCCACGCGCAACTTCGCCTTCGTGCTTCAGCAGGCGCGCGGCGAGTTCTTCATGTGGGCCGCCCATGACGACCGCTGGGACTCGGGTTGGATAGAAGCCCTCGTCGCGAGGTTGCGCGCAGGAGCAGCCCTCGCCTTCGGCGAGGTGGTGCAGGTCGACGAGCACAACCGCTTGCTGCGCACCTGCCCCCGGTTCACTTTCCAGGGTCCACGGCTCTGGCGCAAGCTGCGGTTTCTTTTCTCGGAGGAGTGGAACGGCAAGGCGAACCTGCTCTACGGGCTGATGCGCACCAGGGACGTGCGGCAACTCGGGCTGCAGGTCTACAGCCGCAATCCTTTCGGGGCCGACATGCATTTCGTCTATCGCGTGCTGCAACTTGGCGACGCTGCGTCTGCGCCTGGCGTCAGGCTTTACAAACGCTTCGTGGCGTCAGACCTTCGGCCGCCGGCGGGTTCGTGGCTGCGTCGCGCGCTCCTGGCCGACCGCTTGCCCTACTATGCCGTGTACCCACGCATCGCTACCGACGCCGCGGAGCAACTGACCATCGTCATTTGCCTGCCGATAGCCTACGTCAAGGCACTCGCGGTGTCGGTGCTGCGGCGACTTCGACGCGGGAGCTGATCGTGATTTTCCGGGCACTGCATTCGTTCGCCACCGACCCCCTTTACCGCTATCGGGCCATGGGATGGCTGAGGCGCCACGCCGGCCTGCACGGCCGGACCTCCTACTCCCAGGCAGGTGAGGACCTCATCCTACGGGCCGTCTTCGACACCCTGCGCGTTCCGTCGCCGACCTATGTCGACATCGGCGCCAACCACCCGGTACGCCTGAGCAACACCTTCTACTTCTACCGCGCCGGCTCACGCGGCGTGTGCATCGAGCCCGACCCCTCGCTCGCGAAGCGCATACGCTCCCGCCGTCCCCGTGATCTCGTGCTCAACGTCGGGGTGGGCACCGCGGCTGGGGAGTTGGACTTCCACGTCATGTCCCAACCGGTGCTCAACACCTTCTCGGTCACCGAAGCGCGCAACCTCGAGCGCCTGGGGCATCGCGTCGTCAGGACGCTCCGCGTGCCCATCGTGACCGTGGCAGAGGTGCTCGATCGCTGGGGGCAGACGCCGGATTTCGTGAACATCGACGCCGAGGGTCTGGACCTCGAGATCGCTCGCGCCTTCGATCTGAATGCGCAGCGCCCCGCCGCCTTCTGCGTCGAGACCATCACCTACGCGGAAGATGGCACCGGCCGGAAGATCCCCGAGATCTTCGAACTTTTCGAGAGCAACGACTACTTCGCCTACGCTGACACCTACGTCAACACGATCTTCGTGGATCGGCGCCGCTGGGGCCGCCTGGCAGCCGGAGCGTAGGCGCAACGACCTCGGGCTCGTTCCAGGGTCATCATTTCACCCGCCGCAGCCAGCCGTCCGGCGCGACGGTGATCAACAGCTTCGCCTCCATGCCGCGATCGATCGCGAAGCGATCGTCCTCGGCCAGGTAGGCATGTACCGCGGTCTTGGGGTTGTTTCCCGGACCCCATGGCCGATCCTGGATGAGATCGGCCGGCATGTCCTCGATCAGGGTGTCGAACACCACGATGTAGCTGTCCGGCGTCACCAGCGGCGCATAGGCGCGCAGTTCTGCCAGCACGTGCTCGTGGGTGTGGTTTGAGTCGAGCATTACCAGCACCGACGCGCGGCCCCGTGCGTGCTCACGCACCTGTTCGACCACCGCCGGATCGATGGACGAGCCCTGGATCATGCGGATGCGCCCGGCCATCGGGTGCTGCTCGATGGCCACCCGGTTGTGTGCGCGGATGTCGACGTCCACGCCGACCACGATGCCGTCCCCCCCCAGCAGTTGCAGCAGTGATGCGGAGTACACCAGGGAGCCGCCATGCGCTATCCCCGTCTCAACGATGAGGTCGGGCCGGATGCGCCACACCAGTTCCTGGACACCGATCATGTCCTGCGGAAACTGGATCGCCGGTCGCCCCATCCATGAGAAGTTGTAGGCATACCGGTGGCGCGCGATCTCGCGCACCCAGATGCGCGACAAGGCCTGCACGTCCGCATCGGCACGCAAGCCTGCGATGTTGTCCCGTACTTCGGCCTGGAACCGCTCAATCTCGTTCATCGATGAAACTCCGCCACGGTCTGGTACCGGAATGGATGTGGGACACGCCCTCGTGCCCGCAATGGGCGACGAGGTCGAGGATGGAAACATACGGGGTGAAGGCCCCGTGGAACTGCGGATACGGGGTGCAGCGATAGTCCATGTACTCGACCGCAACACCGGCAGCCTCGAAGGCCTCGTGATCCAGGTAGTGCCGCGCGCCGTGCCCGGTGATGTAACGGGTGCCTCCAAGTGCCCTCACCACATCCAGCACTCGTCCCGAACCCTTGCCTGGCAGCCCCAACTCGTCGATGCCGACGAAGCGCACCTTGCGGTCCAGGCCGAAGTAGCGGCACACCGCCATCATCGAGGCGATGGAAACCTCGGCGATGGTAGTGCCGGTGTCTGGCACCTGCTGCAGCAGCTGCTCCGCGTCGGCATACCAGGGAGCGCCTCCGAGGGCCTCTCGCAGCAGCGTGAGGTGACGCGGCTTCCACTGCGCCACCGGCTTCACCGCCACGTCATCGATGCTCTGTCCAAGCTTGAGATCCTGCAACGGCACCGTCATCCAGGTGCTGCCTGCCGGAGTCTTGATCTGCACTCGACGAAGCAGTGGGCCGGTTGGTGCGCATTATTCGTCGCGAGCGTCCTCATGTATTGGTTACTTACAACGACGATCAGCGCGGCTATCCACACCCA
>JBEICA010000215.1:0-6191 GCA_040373665.1 Burkholderiales bacterium
CCCTGTGGTGTCGGCGGTGCGCCAGGCGGCGTCACGCTCGGGCTCAAGCACCTGTGGGGCGACGCCGTGCGCTGCGTGTTCGTCGAGCCGGTGCAGTCGCCCAGCATGCTCGTGCGACTCGCTGCAGGCCCTGGGCGCGCCCTCTCGGTCTACGATGTCGGCCTCGACAACCACACCGTCGCCGATGGTCTGGCCTGCGCGGCGGCCTCGGAGCTCGCCGCCCGCACCGTCGGATCGCTGATCGACGCCGTGGTCACCGTGACGGACCAGGAGATGCTCGCCTGGATGCGAATGGCGTGGACCCGGGAAGGTCTGCGCCTCGAACCCTCGGCCGCGGCGGCATTCGCCGGTTGTGCGCGCCTGCTGGCCGACGCTTCCGTTGCCCAGCCACCCGCAGCGACTCACGTGCTGTGGACCACGGGCGGAGCACTGCTGCCGGAGGCGGTGTTCCGATCGCAATTGGCATCTGTCGGCGGGTCCCCGGCGCACCCTGCCTGACGGGGCAAGGCCGCGGTCGCGGGTTGAACGCATCCCGCTGTCGCGGAGCCGCCGCGCCGCCATGCGGGGCGGAGCGTGAGCATTTTGACCCCGAAAAACCCTGTCCCAGCCCCAGAAAGGGCGTTTTTTGGCCTGTTTTTTCCTTTGAATCAGGAAGTGTTTGAGTTCCGACCCCGGAATGTTATTCTGCGACTTTACTGGTGGTATCAAACGATGACGGAAGAACAGGTGGTCGAGGGGTTGGGGGCGCTGGCACATCCGGTGCGATTGCGGGTGTTCCGGGCGCTTGTGGTGGCGGGACAGGCCGGGCTCACACCGGCGACGCTGCAGGCTTCCCTGGGCATCCCGGCGACGACCTTGTCCTTCCATCTCAAGGACCTCACGCACTCCGGCTTGACGTCGGTGGAGCGCTCGAGTCGTCACCTGATCTACCGCGCCGCGTATGGCCGCATGAACGGCCTGATCGCCTACCTGACCGCCCACTGCTGCGAGGGGGTCGACTGTGGCGTCGCGCCACAGGCACCGGCCTGCGCCTGCTGATCCGCCCCCACATCGAGGAGATCCCCATGAAGCGCTTCCACGTCCACGCCCACGTCACCGACCTTCAGGCCAGCATCGCCTTCTACACACGGCTGTTCGGCGCCACGCCGACGCGCGTCGAGGCGGACTACGCCAAGTGGATGCTGGACGATCCCCGCGTGAATTTCGCCATCTCCACGCGCGGCGCCGCCGCCGGGATCGACCACCTCGGCATCCAGACCGACACCGAGGCGGAACTGGCGGAACTCAAGGCCCGCGCCCAGGCCGCCGACATGGCCTTGCTGGACGAAGGCGATACCACCTGCTGTTACGCCCAAAGCGAGAAGCACTGGATCACCGATCCGCAGGGCATCGCCTGGGAGCAGTTTCACACCCTTGCGGACATACCCGTGTTCAGCGAGAAGGCGCCCGCCGCTCCGCAGGCATCCGCGTGCTGCGCCCCGACCTCGGGCAGCGGCCGTCCCCTTTCCATCCCGATCAAGTCGGCAGGCTCCTGCTGCTGAGGCCGAAAATGACGGCAGTCAATCACAACGTGCTGTTCATCTGCACCGCCAATTCCGCCCGCTCCATTCTGGCCGAGGGCCTGCTCAATGCGCTCGGCGGGCCGCGAGGCTTCCGCGCCTGGTCCGCCGGCAGTCACCCCGGCGGAGCGGTGAATCCGTTCGCGTTGCGTACGCTGCAGGATCAGGGCATCCAGGTGGACGGCTTCCGCAGCAAGAGCTGGGAGGAGTTCACGCTGCCCGGCGCTCCGGCGATGGACTTCGTCTTCACCGTCTGCGATCAGGCCGCGGGCGAGGCCTGCCCGATCTGGCCCGGACAGCCGGTCACGGCGCACTGGGGGGTACCCGATCCCGCCGCCGTGCAGGGCGACGATGCGGTGCGGGCGAAGGCCTTCTTCACCACCTTCATGACCCTGCGGCGGCGCATCGAACTGCTGCTGTCGCTGCCGTTGGCGAGTCTCGACCGCCTCGCCCTGCAGCGTCGGGTGCACGACATCGGCACGCAGTGATGCTGCGATTCCGAGCCCCGAGCCACCGGCCGCGTGTGGCCGGGACGCCGGCTTGAGCCCCCGTCCGGCGCCGTGCTTGGCAGGCGCTGAGCGCGCGGCTGCAACGCTCCGGGGCAGAGCTCGCTCATTTCGCCCCGGAAAAACCCCGTCCAAGCCCGAAAAAAGCCTGTTTTTGGTCTGTTTTTGCTTTTGAATCAGAGTGTGCTCGAGGTCCGACCCCGTAGGGGTCGGGGATGGCGCCATGAGCGTCCGTGCCTCCGGCCGGGCGGTCCTCATCGGCGCCGGCCATGGACGTGGTCACGGCGCTGTGCGCCCCCGGAACCGGGATACGTTCCCGCGCCTCATGCGCACCGACCGCCGCGTGCCCCGCCGCCTTCCGCCGCCAGGCCACGGGTGATACCTTCCGCCGTTGGATACACGAGGATGGGGACATCATGCGCAACTGGCTGCTGATGGTGACATTGCTGGCGACGGCGTGCCTCGCGCACGCGGATGAGAAAAAATACGGCCCGGGCGTCACCGACACCGAGATCAAGATCGGGCAGACCATGGCCTACAGCGGCCCGGCCTCCGCCTACTCCACGGTCGGCAAGGCCCACGCCGCCTTCTTCGAGATGGTCAATGCCAAGGGCGGCGTGAACGGCCGCAAGCTCAAGCTCGTCAGCCTCGACGATTCCATGGTGCCCCCGCGTGCGCTGGAACAGGTGCGCAAGCTCGTGGAGCAGGAGCAGGTCGCCTTCACCTTCGGCATCCTCGGCCTGAGCAACATGGCCGTGCAGATGTATCTCAACCAGAAGAAGGTGCCGCACCTGTTCCCGGCCGTGGCGGGGCGCCGCTTTCACGAACCGAAGAAATCGCCCTGGACGATGGGCTGGGTGCCCAGCTTCGAATTCGAGGGCCGGGTCTACGCCGATTACCTGCTGAAGAACAAGCCGGACGCGAAGATCGCGATCCTCTACATGAACGACGATCTGGGCAAGGAGTACGTCAAGGGCCTGAAGCTCGGTCTGGGTGACCGGGCGGCGAAGATGGTGGTGGCCGAGGCCACCCACGAGCTGTTCGATGCCTCCGTGGACTCGCAGATCATCCAGCTCAAGTCCTCGGGTGCGGACACGCTCTTCATGTTCACCATACCGAAGTTCGCCACCCAGACCATCCGCCGCGTCCACGACCTCGGGTGGAAGCCGCTGCACTTCACCGGCTACCCGGCGGCCTCGATCGGCATGACCCTGGCGCCTGCCGGCCTCGAAAAATCGGTGGGCCTCATCACCGCGTTCTTCGGCAAGGACCCGATGGATCCGGAGTACGCCAACGACCCGGAGGTGAAGGAATTCGTGGAGTGGATGCGCACCTACAACAAGGACGCCGATCCGGTGGACGGAGCCTACGGCTACGCCTGGATGCACGGCCACCTGTTGCTGGAGGTGCTGAAGCGCTGCGGCAACGACCTGACGCGGGAGAACATCATGCGCCAGGCTGCCAACCTCAAGGATGTCCGCCTGCCGCTGACGCTGCCGGGCATCGTCATCAACACCGGGCCGGACGACTTCCGGCCCATCACCCAGTTGCGGCTGCTGCGCTTCGACGGCAAGCGCTGGAAATATTTCGGCCCGATGATCGACGAGCGGTGATGCTGGGGACCTGCCCGGATACCCGGCCGGCGGTCACTCGAGGGTGGAGAGCAGCACGTCCTCGTCGGCGAACACGTCCTGCGCCACCGGGCGCAGTTTCCACTCCGGGGCCAGCACGTCGCGCTCGGCGAAGAACCTGACCTCGCCAGTGCGCAGCACCTTGCTGCTCGGAAACGGCTGGCCGTCGAGACGACGGATCCAGTAATGCGGCACCCGCTGGTCGAATCCGGCCTGGATGGCCGAGACGGTGACCAGCAGATTTTCGTTGAGTATCGAAGCCTTGGTATTGCAGGTGATGGCCAGATCGCCGATCTTGAATTTCATGGTCTCCCCTCTGGGGTTTGTTTTTGATTCCGCCACGTCCGCGGCGTGAACCCTGACGCCGACGCCGTCATGGAACGGCGCTTTCGCTGTGCACCCCTGCTCTGCAAGCCTCGGGCCACCACTCATCCCGCCCACGTCCCGGCTTTGATTTGATTGGTTTTAGCGCCCCGCTTTGTTTCAGTTCAATGTTCCGCTGCCAGATTTCCCGACGGTACCGCCATGCTCTGGGCATGCTCTGGGGTCGGACCTCAAAACCCTCATGAAAACAAAGCTAAATCTCCCTTCCCGCAGTATCATTTCGACCCTTGGACGGTCATTTTCGGGCCTCGAATCGGGCCCGTAGTCGCCCGTTCCCTGGTGTTCGGTCGCAGCTCGCGCTACTCGTCGCCCGCCTCGAGTACAGCTTCAGCGGCGCTGACCCTGCGTTAGACTCGGGGTCTGCGCAATGTCGATCCCATCAGTCCGCCTGCGCCCCGACAGGCCCCGCTCAACCCATGCCAGAACATCTTTGGTTCTCTGCCGCGACCGGCTTCGAGGCCGCCTGCGATGTCCCCTCACTGCCGGCCGGACACCGCGCCCGCAGGCTGCACGGCCACAGCTTCCTCGCGAAGGTCCGGGCTGCGTTGCCCGCCGGCTGGGCCCCATTCCCAGGCGCCGAGGTGGATCTGCTGCATGAGCATCTCGCCCGCTGCGTCGCCCCGCTCGACTACCGCTACCTGAACGACATCGTGGCCGAGCCCAGCGACGAGAACCTGGCGCGCTGGGTGCGCGCGCATCTCGCCGTACCCGGGATACGCAACGTCGGCATCCAGAGCACGCCGGACGAAGGCGTCGACATGGACGCCGACGAACATGTCCACCTCTGGCGGCGCTACCGCTTCGAGTCCGCCCATCAGCTGCCGCACGTGCCGGTCGGCCACAAGTGCGGGCGGATGCACGGACACGGCTTCGAGGTCATCCTGCACGCCGACCTCGACGCGCGTGGACGCGCAATCTCCATCGACTTCGACCAACTCGACGCCGTCTGGCAGCCGCTGCAGGACCAGCTGGACCACGCCTGTCTGAACGACTTCCCCGGACTGGAGAACCCCACCAGCGAGAACATCGCGCGTTGGATCTGGGACCGCCTGAAGCCGCAGCTGCCCGAACTGTCCTGGGTCACCGTCTACGAGACCGCGAGTTGCGGCGCCCATTACGACGGCCGCCACTACCGCATCTGGAAGGAACTCACCCTGGACAGCGCCGTGCGCCTGCGCCACGCGCCCGAGGGCGACCGGCGACGCCGCATCCACGGCCACACCTTCACCCTGCGCCTGCACCTGCACGCGCCACTGGATCAGGTCATGGGCTGGACCATCGACTTTGGCGACGTGAAGACCCTGTTCGACCCGATCTTCCGGCGACTGGATCATCACCCCCTGCACGAGTTGCCGGACGCGGCGGACAGCGACACCGCCAGCCTGGCGCGCTGGATCCGCGCCCAGGCCGCGCCCCTGCTGCCCGCTCTCGATCGCGTCGATCTCTACCAGACCCGCGGCTGCGGCACCCTCCTCGGCTGGGCCGCAGAAGGCCCCGCCCTGCCCATCTGAGCAGCCCTCGCCGGCACCCCACGCCATGGCCTACACCGTCAAGGAGATCTACTACACCCTGCAGGGCGAAGGCGCCCAGGCCGGTCGCGCCGCCGTGTTCTGCCGCTTCAGCGGGTGCAACCTCTGGTCCGGCGAGGAGCGCCACCGCGCCAGCGCCGTGTGCCGCTTCTGTGATACCGACTTCGTCGGCACCGACGGCCCGGGAGGCGGCCGCTTCGCCGACGCCGACGCACTGGCCGATGCCATCGCCAGCCACTGGAACGGTGCGCCCTCCGACGGCCGCAGGCTGGTGGTCTGCACCGGAGGCGAACCCCTGCTCCAGCTCGACGCGGCGGCCGTCAACGCCCTGCACGCGCGCGGCTTCGCCGTCGCGGTCGAGACCAACGGCACCCAGGCGGCCCCGCCCGGCCTGGACTGGATCTGCGTCAGCCCCAAGGCCGGCGCTCCCCTGGTGCTGACCCGCGGCAACGAACTCAAGCTCGTCCACCCCCAGCCCGACGCCCCGCCCGAGGCCTTCGCCCACCTCGCCTTCGAGCACTTTTTCCTGCAGCCCATGGACGGCCCCGCGCGCGACGCCCACACCCGCCTCGCCAGATCGGC
>JBEICA010000127.1:0-9723 GCA_040373665.1 Burkholderiales bacterium
GCTCTCGGCCGCCTTGGCGACCGCCTGGGACGTCTGGGAGTCAACACTGGAGGCGCCGGTGATGCCGACCGAGAGGCTGGCACTCGCCGCCGGGACACCACTGGAAGCGCCACCGACGTTGACGTTGGTGGCGTTGGCCACGGTCTGGGCGCGGACGATCAGGTTGCCCGCCACGCGGATGCCGGCATCCCCGGCGTCCACCTCCCCAAGAGGCGTGATGAGCTCGGAATTGCCGGGTGGCACGTCACTGCGGCTGAGCAGCACGCCGATGCCCGACCCTTCCACCGACCGCGAGGTGTCGAGCACGAACTTGCCGTCCCGGATGACGATCTGCGGTGGCGGTGTCGCGGATGCGGTCTTCGCACCCTTGCCGGCGTCGATGTTGCCGAACGACGACCACAGCCGGATATCGCCGCCGCCCAGCGTGAACACGCGGGACTGGTTGACCAGGAAGTCTTCCAGCACCGCCGCCTGGACACTGCCACCCCGAACCGTGACGATGCCCAGGTCCGACGCGCCTTTGGTGATCCGGCCCGGATTCGCCAGGCCTGCGTTGATGAGACCGCCCGGAACACGCAGTTCGATGTCCCCGCCCTGCTGGGTCTTGATCTGGCTGAAGAACAGGCTGACGTCGCCCGCGTAGCGCTCGGACAGGGCGAGAGCGTTGCGGGCAAAGGCACGCGCACCATCGGCTGGGTCGAGCGGGGCGGTGCTCGCAGCCATCTCCGCCAGAAGCGGCTTCACGTTCTTGCGATAGCGCTCGCCGATCAGCTGGACCAGTGCCGCGAAGTTGGACTCCGTCAGCGCCGCCCGGACCTCCGGCTCCACCGGATACAACGCGGACAGTGCGCGGTAACCACGCACGTCCGCGCCCGGCAGGTAGGTCTTCTTGGGATCTCCAGGGTTGCCGGCGAGGCGGATCTCCTCGAACAGCACGGCATTCACGAACTCGGTCTGACTGGCGCGATCGAGGGCCCGGAAACGCTGCAACGCAGTCGCCGTGTCCAGCGCGGCATCCCGGGTGCGCGTGCGCATGTAGGTTGTCAGTTCGGTGCGATAGCTCACCGACTCGACGAAGGCGGCAACCTCGGCGTCGCCAGCCCCCTTCAGGGTCGTGAGAGCCTTTGCCACACCCTCCGGCGTATCCGGTTCGGGATTGCCCGTGATCTCGTAGGCGCGTTGCCGCACCACCCAGGGGAATCGCGCCGCGAGGCGGTCCACATCGGTATCGAGGTGGGCGTCTAGGAAGGCGGTGTAGTCCGGCGCGACCGCGCCCGTGGAAACCCGGATGTCCGCCCCAGCCTCAGGCAGGAAGGGGTTGTCGATGTTGCCGACCGTGACGATGCCCTGCGAATTGCCCAGGTCGACATCGCGCCCGGTCGAGACCTGCACCTCGCCGGACCCACCCCACTGGATGCCGCCGAGGTTGGTGCGCTGGTTGCCCAGTGGATCGCGCAGGGTGTTGAAGCGCAGGTCCCGGCCGGCCTCGATGCGTGTCACGTCCAGCGGGTTGGTGTTCTGGCCGATGATCCAGGTGTCCAGGATGTCGCGCCCGGCAACGAAGGTGAGGGCCTTCGGGAACACACCCAGCGGACTGATGCCGGACACGTCGTCCACCGGGCCCCGGATGTCACCACGCGCCGCCACGATGCGCACCGGCTCGGCATCCCCGGCATGCAGGATGCCCTCGTCGTGGAATGCCGCCCCCTGTTCCGCCGCCTGGACGATCAGGGGCTCGATGGCATTGGTGTAGATGCGATCCGGGCTGAGCGTGGACGGCAGCGACAGGACCGAGACGTCGGACATCAGGATCCTGCCACCAACGGTGACGTCATCCCGTGCCAGCAGTTCGAGCTGGCCGCGACTCGCCGGCGCCATGAAAAACTCCCGCGCAACCCTCACGTCGCCCGATAACGATGCGACCTTGACGGTACCCGGGTAGATGACGGCCGAGGCGGATTCGGCGGGCGTACCCGCCAGGGGCGAGCCAGAGATCTGGGACAGCAGGTCGCGCTGGTTCGACAGCGTGGCATCACCGGTCAGTGTGCCGAGATCGAAGCTGGCGGTGGGCGAGTAGGTCAGGAAATAGGACGTCAGCAATCCCGTGGTTCCGATGTTGCCGCGCGGCTGACGCTGGATGGTCGGATTGAACACGCCCTCGACAGTCGCCGTACGGCCTGCGCGCACCGTCAGGCTGGCATCGCCCAGAGCGAACAGCGTGTGCAGGGGCCGGTCCGCCACTGTCGTGCCTGACGCCAGATCGCGGCCCGCCCGGATGTCCCCGGCACCACGCTGGACCAGATACTGGCCACCGAGAATGTCGCGGCCCGCGGCCACGAGCAGGTCGCCACCACCCAGTTGGCGGAAGTTCGTGGCCAGCGGCGGCGCACTGACCTCCCCGCCGAGACGCGCATTCGTGGGCACAGCACCCGCGACGTTGACGATGTCGCGCCCCGCCACCAGCGCGACATCGCCACCACCGAGAGCTCCGACCCCCTGCTGGAAGGCATCGAAACGCACCCACCACGTCGTCTGCGGATTGGGCTGGATCGCACCGAGCGCATTGCGCCGGACGTCCCGGTACAGCCATTCGGTCACCGACTGACCCGACGCCGTGCCGCGGACATCACGCCCGGCGACCAGCCGCACGTCGCCCCCGCCCTCCGTGTAGGTGGGTGTATGTGCCCGCGGCTGGCCGCTTGGGGGGCTTGGCGGGGTGGGAACGACGAACCCCGCCACGATCGGCGCCGGCTCACCCGCCGTGTACATCACCGAACGGGCATTGCCGAGCACGACGTCGCGCGCAGCCGCCACGTCGATGAAACCATCGGACGTGCGCACCAGCCTGCCGGCCGCAAGCGTCACGTCCGCCCCGGCACCCGTCACGGTCGCCAGGGGATCGGCCGCCGTGCCATCCGCCCCTGCCACCAGACGATAGGACCAACCGCCACCACTCCGGGGGATGAAGGCATCGTTCATCTGCACCGCCGTGGCCGTCGCCAGATTGGCGGGCGGGAGGGCACGGAAGCCATCGTTCAGCGTGCCGTTGAGCGTGAGCGATCCGGCGGCGCGCAAGGTCAGGACCCCGGGTTCTCCGCCCGGACTCCAGACACCTTCGGTACCGGCACAGGTCGCCGCCGTCCCGCAGAACAGATTCCAGTCCGAGGCCAGTGTGACCGCGTCGCCCTGCACTTCGATGCCGGGCCGCACCCGCAGCGACGGACCACCCGCCTGGCCCAGGCGGGCATCGATGGCCGGCCGTGCGGCTGCGATATACGCAATGGTGTCGTTGAAGAGGGTGGCCGATGCACCCGTGTTGGACACGTTCAGGGCACTGCCCCCCGCCGTGCCGAGTGTGCCGGCCGCATAGACCCGCACTGCCTCGATCACGACCGCGTCGGTACCGGTGAGGGAGGTGGCGAGCGCCGCGATGGCGACGTCGTTGCCGACACGCGGCGCACGCAGCCAGAGCTGCCCGGCTCCACCGGGTCCGGACACGTCCACGGCCGACCCGGTCTCCAGGCGCAGCACGCCAGCGCTGGTACCCAGGGTCACGTCACCGCCGCGAACACCCGTGCCCGATGCTGCCGCGAGCAGTTTTCCACCACTGGTCAGACTCACGTCGCCCGCGGCCCACAATTCGATGCGACCGGCAACAGGACCCCGGGCATCGAGAAGCCCGGCGACGTCGATCTGCCCGGCATCGGCCGAAAGACGGATCACACGCGCGGTCAGGCTCTGGTCGGCGGCGATGACGATGTCGCCGCTTCGCTGGCGCCAGGACAGCCCGCCGGTGAAGCCTCCCGCAGCCGCCGCAGCACCGAAGGCCCCGACATCGCCCGGACTGCCGACATCCGCCTCGATGGAGGCGCCCCCACCGCCCAGCAACTGCCCCCCGAGCACCAGGGAACGTCCGGCACGCATGGCCAGGCGCCCGCCACGCGCATTCGCCCCGCCCGCGGACACATCCACGCGGGCGTCGCCCGCCAGCACCACATCACCCGCAGTGCTGGCCAAGTCCACAGTGCCGCCATCGGAAGACCGGCTGACCCCTGCCGTGAACACCACAGGCACACCCGCCACATCGATCCGGGCGCCCGACAGCATCCGAACGGCATCCTCCGGCGCAGCACCGAGCGCGGTGACCGAAACATGGCCGGACGGGAGCAACACGCGCGTGCCGACATCGACACGCTGGCCAGCCACCACCAGCCGGGCCCCGAGGCCACTCGCGGTCCGCCCGCCGGGGTCGACGGCAGGCGAGGCAAGCACAACGGCGCCACTGGTGTTGGCGAGCTCCAGGGCCGCCGCCGTGTCACCGCTCACCTGGGGTGTCGTGACCGAGAGCGTCCCGACGCGTGCATCCAGGCCAGCGTTGCCGGCAAATCGCAGCTCGCGGTCAGCCTGCAGCGCCAGGGCGTTGACACCGCTGATGCGCACCGCACCCGGCCCGAGCAAGAGGGTGCCCCCCGATGTCGCACCCGTGGTGAGCGCCTCGAGGCGGAGGGTCCCGCTGCCGGCACCGTCAGCGCCCACGGCCTCCCCGCCGCTGTTGCGAACCGTCAGGGCGGCAGCGCGGAAGATCCGCTCGCCAGCCCCCCGAACTGTGATCGCGGGGGCATCGAGGGTCAAGGCAGCGAGCTGCGGTCGACCCTGGGCATCCACGGCACCGATGGTCGCAGCGCCGTGCACGTCGATCCCGGCATACCCGCGCAAGGCCAGTGCGGCGCCTGCACCGAGCCGGTCGAGCAGACCGGCACCCAGGATCAGGCCGTCCGGCGATGCCGGCGCATTCGCCCCGAGGTCGATCCGGCCGGCGGCGAGCGAGATCGCCGGTGAGGTGAGGTCGACGCTGGCGTCGAGGACCGTGCTGAGCGTTGCGTCCAGGATCACGGAGCCTGCCGACTCCAGGCGGCTGCCGGCGCCGAGTCGCAGTTGCCCGGCGCTGCCGTCGAAGGCGCTGCGATCGACGATCGCTGCCGGCGCGTTCGCGACGCGCACGAAGGCACCATTACCGCTGAGCGCGACCGCGTCGACGGCTTCGACGCCCGCCCCGACGGCCACCACGGCCGCCCCTGCCTCGAGGGTGATGTTGCCGGGTGAGACGAGCATCAGCTCGGCGGCGCGCAAGGGATCGTCGACACGGTTCGCGAGCACGATGGAGCCGGTGGCCCCGGTCGCGAGCGCCAGCCGCTCCCCCGAGCGCGACCTCATGCCGCCCAGCAGCAGGCTCGCCGCGTTCAGCGCGTTCAGGCGCGAGACCTCCAGATCGAGACCGCCCACTGCGGGGGCATCGCTCGAGGATCGCACCCGGATCACGGGCGCAGCGATATCCACCTGCAGCCCGCGGCGTCCGGCCTGGGCAATCCCGTCGATGCGTCCGTCGAGTTGCAGGGCACCCGTGGTCGACAGGGCGAGGCGGCCGGCATCGCCGGGGACGCCTGCACCATCGACACGCGCGAAGAACTCGCTCGCGGCTGTCCGGCTGTACTCGGCGCGTACTGCGACGGCTGATGCTGGCTCCACCTGGAAGAGCGATGTACGCTGATCGCGCACGACAGCACCGTCTTAAGTGAAGGATGAACGACTGGCCGCCACCAGCTGGACTCCGGCAAGAGGACCGGTCACCGGGCCGGAGTAGCGAGGCGCGAACACTCCTTCCGGGAGATCGCGCGGACCGTCGCGCGGCGTGACCAGATAGGCGCCTGCAAGCGCCGCGTAGGCAGGCGGCAGCAGTGTGTAGGCACCATCAGCCAGCCCCGGGATGCCGCGCAGTTGCACCTGATCCCCGACACGCCAGCCGGAAAGGCCGAGCAGGGACTGATGATCCACTGGTCCGTAACCAGCCCCGACGCCAGGCAGGATGGCGAAGCTGCCCGGTGACACGAACGGGTCCAGGATGTCTCGGGAACCACCGGGTCCTGGTACGAACTCGTTGGCCAGCAGTTCACCTCCGCCTCCCAGCGCCACAAGCGCCTGGCGGGTGATGCCGTCACGGGTTTCGGAGAGCAGGCGCACGTCCGGAGCGGAAAGATCCACCCGCTTTTCGGGCAGTCCGTCGAACACCTGGTTGCCGAAACCGCTGCCGAGCGCATACACCCAGTCCTTGCCCGACAACTCGGTGCGGCCAAATGGCACGCTCAGGCCCGCTCCACTGACCGAGGTCTCGCTGCTCGCGCCCAGCACGACGGAGCCCACGGCCTCGAGCCGGATGGAACCGAAGGGCGCAAGCAGTCGACCATCCTGCAGGATGTCACGCGCCTGAACCGTGAGCGACCCGGCGGCCGACAGGACCGGCTGGTCCGCAGCCCGGCTCGCCGGGAAGGAGAAGGCAATCGTCCCGGCCGTGGTGCCGCTGGCAGCGTCGATGCTGCGCAGGGTGTAGTTGCTGGCGCTGGCGGGAGCCACGCGCTCGGCGACGATGTCGACGCGCGAAGCCGCCGTGGTCATGCTCCCGACCAGCCGGTTCGCGATGCCCTCACCGGGGTCGGTGTCGACCACGACCCCGCGCAGGCGCACGTCGCCCCCCGGCAGCGCTGGGCGCCCACCCTGGGCAGACAGACCGCTGCTGCCAAGGGTGAGCTGGGCCACGCCACTGATGGCGACGCGCCCGACGAGATCGAGCACCCTCGCCCTGACCTCGAGACTGCCGGCGCCGCCCGTAGGGCTGACATTGGTCTGCAGCAGAGGATCCGGGTTGCCCAGCATGACGGAGGCGGCCCGAAGCAGGGCGCTGCCCCCATTGCCGACTGCGATGTCCGGACTGAACAGGTGCAGGGCGCGATCCACCTCCAGCGTCGCATTGCCGGCCAGAAGGATGCGATCGCGGGCGGACAGTTCGATGCTGTCGAAGCCGGCGGCATCGAGACCGGCCGTCGACAGGTAGGCATTACCCTGGATGTCGGTACTGCCGACACGGACCGGGATGAGGTCGCCAGGGCCTGTTCCTGTCGGCAGGAAAGCGGCTGCGCCCTCGATCCCGGGTGCCACGGACACGATGATGTTCTTGGTCGTTCCAGGGAAGTTGAGCTGGGGAGCCGCAAGCATCGCGACGCGCAGCGTGCCGCCAGCCGTGCCTGCCACGTCGACACCCGCCGCCCGGCCAGCACTCGCCGCGAGCGTGCCATCCACAAACATCCCCTCCCGCGCGGCGAGCACGATCTCCCCGGCGTTGCCGGCGACCGCCGCGTTGTTCCGGTAGGTGACGATCCCGAGAGGACTCAGAACAGGAAGGTCGATGCGGTCCTCCGTGCGGATCGCGCCTGTGGCGGACTGCGTCGGCCGACCCGCCACCACCCCGGATACGTCCAGCCGCGATCCCGCCGCCAGCACCAGCGAGCCCTTGGCGGCCTGCAATTCGATGCGGCCGCCGTCCAGCACCTCGCCGAGGTGACGACCCACGAGGTCGCGCTGGCTGACCGCCCGCCCCTGCGCGAACAGACGTGCCGTCGAGCCGATCCACACCGAGACGTCGCTCTCGAAGGAATCGTTCGATCCCGGGGGCGTGTTGCGTACGTTGATGGTGCCTGCGGGAGCATCCAGTGTGCCCAGAACGGTGACGCGTCGCCCCGACTCGAGTGTGATGCTGCCGCCCGGATCGGCCTGCACGATGGCACCCGCCTGAATCCGCACGTGGCCGAAGACCGAACTGTCGGAGTGAAGCGACACGTGCGTGGCCGGACGGTCTGCGCCCTCGGGTGTCCACGTCGTCGCAAAGTTCTCGAGCCTCGCACCGGTCCGGCGGCTGGACAGACTGGCGCCCTCGATCAGACGCGCGATCGCGGCCGGAGAAACCGCCGTGCCGGCCGACACCTCGAGTCCGTCCTGGCCATTGACGAGGAAACTGGTGAATCCCCCGCGATCGAAGAAGCCCGCATCGAGCAGCAGTTCTCCTGGCTGCGCGGAAGCGGGTCCACCGATGCGCACGCTGGACGTGGACAGGCGCAGCGAGCCACCCGCGCCGCGTTCGCCGAGGCGCGGCTGGGCGATGCCGAAACCGCGCAGCTCGCCCCCGAGCACGACCCTGGAGACCTGACGATCCGCATCGCCGATGCCGATCCGGCCGCTGTCCAGACGGATCGCGCCCGCGTCCCCTGCGTTCAGGTTTCCGCGTCCATCCACGCGGGCTCCGGCCGAGACGTCGAGCACCGATCCCAGGCCCAGCACCACATCGCCCTCGCTGCGCAACTCGATACGACCGCCGTCCACCGCCAGCGGGGTATCGGGACGGCGCGGATTGAGCTGGCTGCGATCGTTGACCCACAGGCCTGCGACGTCGACGCGCACCCGGTCGGACACCGTGATCCCGAAGCGGGAGAGATCGGTGGTTGGCTCTCCAGCCACCGCGCGGGTGGTCAGGGCCACGGTGCCGCCCGGCACGACGATGTCGCCGCCCACCTGTACCGACCGCCCGGCCAGGGACAGCGAAGCCCAGGGCGCCAGCCGCAGCGGGGCGTCAGGCGCCACGCTGACCAGACCATTCGCGTTGGCCGAGAACCGGGTGAAACCGCTTGTCGAGAACAGGGCCACCGGATCGAGCTGGGTACGCTCGCTCCAGGGAGCGTCGAGCACCCCATCCGCGGCGAAGGACGTGGGCAGGCGCGTGGGCACCGCCACGAAGGCGAGATCGCGCAGCTTGCCGTCGCCAGCCGAGACAGCCTCGGCGGACACATCCCCCAGGACAAGCTGGCCACCCCGCGGCGCGGTGGTCTGCGTACGCTGCCACTCGCCGGCGGTCGCGCGACCCATGAGTGTGCCGTCGAGCACAGTTCGGTGGCTCACCACCGTGATGCTGCCCGCGTCGCGCCCCTCGACGTAGCCCGCCTCCAGAGGCTTCTCTGCCGCATTGGCCACCAGCATGCCAGTGGCGCGCCCGTTCACCGGGTCCTGCTCGGGTGATCGGTCGGCAAAGCCGGTGTAGAGCCGGTCTGCCGTGGCTTCGCTCATTGCGTAGATCCGCCCGTCAGCGCCCAGCAGCCGGGTCTCTGCGACGCGGGCCTCCGTGTAGCGCACCGTGCTGCCCGACACATCCAGAGCGCTGCCCTGGACCAGGACCACGTCGCCCTCCGATCGCAGGGTGATGCTGCCTCCGCCGGCAGTTCGCTCTGCAACGGTGCGGCCGACCTGATTGACGAAGCCGGACACGTCAGCCAGCGGCGTGCCCTTGCGGATGTCGATGGTGACCTTCTGTCCCCGCACGAAGCTGTCGCGCAGCAGTGGCGAGTCGCGCAGCTCGTTGCCGCGCAGTTCCACCTCGACGAAGTTGCGCGCTACGGACAATTCGACGCCCTCGGTGCCTGAGACGTCGATGCGCGCGCCAGGCGCGGCGTGGATGCGCACATCGCCAACCGCCGGGCTGCCTGGCTGCTGGAACAGGGGGGCCGTCTGCGCGGAAATGCTCACAGTGCCGGCAGGGGCACGCAGCAGGCTGTTGGCCTCGAGATTGACTCTCCGGCCGACCACGTCGATCAACGAGGGGGTGAAGCCCTGGGCATCCTGGGTAGTGGTGGCATCGCCGGCCTGGGGCAGCACTTCCGTCACGCTGTCCCGTCCGAAGGTCACGGTCCCGGTACGCTGCCCGCGCGGAACGAGCACGTTGCCATTGACCGTGACGGTGGAGACGCCCTGGACCAGGCTGACCTGATCGCGTGCCTGCAGGTAGATCGACCCGTTCTGGTTCACCGACGTGGTGGCGGTGACGCGCCCGTTCTGGTTCACCGCGAA
>JBEICA010000097.1:0-11396 GCA_040373665.1 Burkholderiales bacterium
CGTCAGGGTCTTTGGCAGTTTGTCAGCCAGCTCAATCGCGACGGGCACACCGTGGTGCTGACCACCCACTACCTGGAGGAGGCGGAGGCATTGTGCGGCCGGGTCGCCATGCTCAAGCAGGGCCGGGTGGTCGCGCTGGACACCACCGCCAACCTGCTCAGAGGCGCCTCCGCCGTCCGGCTGCGCATGGTGCTGTCCCCGGATGTCCTGCCCCCCGCGCTTGAGCCGCTGGCGCAACGCCAGCCGGACGGCGCCGTGGTGCTGGCGGTACACCGTCAGGCCGACGTCGCCGACGTGATCGTTGCGATCCGTGCAGCGGGGACGGTCATCGAGGAACTGCGCATCCTCGAGCCCGACCTCGAGGAAGCCTTCCTGCAGATCATGGGGCGTCCATGACGGGGTTCCGGACGCTTCTGCTGAAGGAGCTGCTGCGGTTCTGGAAGGTGAGCTTCCAGACCATCGCCGCCCCCATCCTGACGGCGCTGCTCTACCTGCTGGTGTTCTCCCACGTGCTCGAGGAGCGCGTGCAGGTCTATCCGGGCGTGTCGTACACCGCTTTCCTGATCCCGGGACTGGCCATGATGTCGCTGCTGCAGAACGCCTTCGCCAACAGTTCCTCCAGCCTGATCCAGTCCAAGGTGACGGGCAACATCGTGTTCATCCTGCTCCCGCCGCTGTCGCACGCGGAGTTCTACTGGGCCTACATCATCGCGGCCGTGGTGCGCGGGGTGGTGGTGGGCTCGGGAGTATTCCTGGTGACCCTGCTGGGCTCGCACGTGCCCGTTCCCAACCTGTTGTGGGCCCTGGCGTTTGCCGTGCTCGGGGGCGGCATTCTGGGTGCGCTGGGTCTGATCGCGGGCATCCTGGCCGACAAGTTCGACCAGCTGGCGGCCTTCCAGAACTTCATCGTGGTCCCCCTGACCTTCCTGTCGGGCGTGTTCTATTCGGTGCATTCGCTGCCGCCGTTCTGGCAGGCGGTGTCGCACCTGAATCCGTTCTTCTACATGATCGATGGCTTCCGCCACGCCTTCTTCGGCGTGTCCGACGTCGCGCCTGCAGTGAGCCTGGCGATTGTTGGCGGGTGCTTCGCTGCCTTATCATTCGCCTGCCTTGCCCTGATCAGGAAAGGGCACAAGCTCAGGCATTAGGGAGCTTCGGGCGGCACGCGTCAGCGTGTTTCGTTCCGACACCCCCGTACATTCTTCTCCGGACGTCCACATGGTCACGCCACAGCAGGTCAGGCAGTACATCCTCGACAACCTCCAGTGCCAGCACGTCGAAGTCGCCGGCGACGGCCATCACTTCGAGGCGGTCATCGTGAGTCCCGTCTTCGAGGGCAAGTCCCGGGTGCAGCGTCATCAGGCCGTCTATGCCGCCCTGGGCGACAGGATGCGCGAGGAGATCCACGCCCTGTCCATGAAGACCCTCACTCCCGTCGAGTGGGGCAACGCCTGATTCCCATCTGACGGGGTCTTCCCCCGTCGCCTCCATCCATGGACAAGCTGCACATCGAAGGCGGCGTACCGCTGGTCGGTCGCGTCAAGGTCTCGGGCGCGAAGAACGCGGCCCTGCCCATCCTCTGCGCCGCCATACTCACGGCCGACACGCTGCAACTGCACAACGTGCCGCACCTGCGCGACGTCACCACGATGCTCAACCTGCTCGGGCAGATGGGCATCACCTTGTCGCTGGACGACAAGTACGGCGTGGCTCTGGGAGGAGGCGGCATCTCCAACTTCGTCGCGCCCTACGATCTCGTGAAGACGATGCGCGCCTCCATCCTGGCGCTCGGCCCCCTGGTGGCACGCTTCGGAGAGGCTCGCGTGTCGCTGCCCGGTGGCTGCGCGATCGGCATGCGGCCGGTCGACCAGCACATCAAGGGACTGCAGGCCCTCGGCGCCGACATCACCATCGAGCAGGGCTACATCCATGCCCGCGCGCCCCGGCTGAAGGGCGCCCGTCTTGTGATGGACATGATCACCGTCACCGGGACAGAGAACCTCATGATGGCGGCCTGCCTCGCCGAAGGCGTGACGGTGATCGAGAACGCGGCGCGCGAGCCCGAGGTGATCGACCTCGCGGAGTGTCTGATCGCCATGGGCGCCAGGATCCAGGGCGCCGGCACGGACGTCATCACCATCGAGGGCGTCGCGTCATTGCACGGTGCTTCGTTCTCCGTGATGCCGGATCGGATCGAGACCGGGACCTTCCTCGTGGCCGCGGCAGCAACCGGCGGTGAGGTGGTGCTCGAGGGTGCGCGCCCGGGCACCCTGGATGCAGTCCTCGCCAAGCTTGCCGAGGCCGGCGCCGAGATCGCCACCGAGGCCGATACCATCCGCCTCTCGATGCGCGGGCGGCCCCGTCCCGTCAGTCTGCGCACCGCGCCCTACCCCGCGTTCCCCACCGACATGCAGGCGCAGTTCATGGCGCTGGATTGCGTCGCCGACGGTACCTCCGTGGTGACCGAGACCATCTTCGAGAACCGCTACATGCATGTGCAGGAGTTGCGCCGCCTCGGGGCCGACATCGAGGTCGACGGCCACACCGCCGTGGTGCGCGGCGTTTCCCGCCTCCAGGGTGCCACCGTCATGGCGACCGACCTGCGTGCCTCCGCCAGTCTGGTCATCGCCGGTCTGGTCGCCGAGGGAGAGACCGTGGTGGACCGCATCTACCACCTCGATCGTGGCTACGAGCGCATCGAGGAGAAACTGTCGCAGCTCGGCGCCCGCGTGCGGCGCCAGAGAGCCTGAGGCCCGACGGTTACAATTCCCGACAATCCCAGACATTACGAGCGGTCCGCGCCGTGCAAGGCATCACCATCGCGCTTTCCAAGGGGCGCATCTTCGAGGAGACCCAGCCTCTGCTGGCGGCTGCGGGCATCGTCCCCGCGGAGGATCCGGAACGCTCCCGCAAACTGATCATCCCGACCAACCGTGACGACGTGCGCATCATCATCGTGCGCGCCTCCGACGTGCCCACCTATGTCCAGCACGGTGGCGCCGATCTGGGCATCGCCGGCAAGGATGTCCTGATGGAGCATGGCGGGCAGGGTCTGTACCAGCCGCTGGACCTGGGGATCGCCCGCTGCCGGCTCATGGTCGCGGTACGCGAGGGCTTCGACTATGCACTGGCGGTGCAGCAGGGGGCCCGCCTGCGGGTGGCCACCAAGTATCTGGCGACGGCGCGCGAGCATTTCTCGGCCAAGGGCGTGCACGTCGACCTGATCAAGCTCTACGGCTCGATGGAACTGGCACCGCTGGTCGGGCTGGCCGATGCCATCGTGGATGTGGTCTCCAGTGGCAATACGCTGCGCGCCAACCGTCTGGTCGCGGTCGAGGAGATCGCGGCCATCAGCGCCCGGCTGGTCGTCAATCAGGCCTCCCTGAAGCTGAAGCGCGTGCTGCTGCAGCCGGTGATCCACGCCTTCGAGACGGTCTCGGCCGCCGGGGAGGGTGAGGCGTGACCCGATCCCAGCGAATTCCCCGCCGCGGCGCGGCGTGGCCTGGAGCGGAGGCGTCTCCCCGCGTAGGGGCCCCCGGGGGGCGGTCATGAGCGTCGGCGCGATTGCTCCCGAAGACGTTCTGCGGCCCGAGGTACTGGGCTGGAAGCCCTATCACGTCGCGCCGAGCGCGGGCATGGTCAAGCTCGACGCGATGGAGAACCCCTACCGCCTGCCGCCGGAACTGCGCGAGGCGCTTGGTCGGGCGCTCGCCGAGGCGGCGATCAATCGCTACCCGGATGCGGCAAGTGCCGAGGTCAGCGCGCGCCTGCGCCGCCTGCTGTCGCTTCGTGACGGGGAGCAGTTGTTGCTGGGAAACGGTTCGGACGAACTCATCCAGATCCTCTGCACGGCGGTGGCCAGACCGGGTGCGGTGGTGCTGGGGGTCGAGCCCTCCTTCGTGATGTACCGGATGTCGGCCGCGGTGGCTGGCGTGGCCTACCACGGTGTGCCGCTCCGGAAGGATTTTTCGCTCGACCTCGAGGCCGTGCTGGAGGCGATCCGCCGGCATCGGCCGGCCTTGGTGTTCCTTGCGCATCCGAACAACCCGACCGGCAATGCCTTCGACCGTGAAGCCATCGAAGCCGTCCTCGATGCCTCGCGCGGCCTGGTCGTGGTGGATGAGGCCTATCACGCGTTCGCACGCGACACCTTCATGGGAGAACTGGCCCGTCATCCCAACCTGCTGGTCATGCGCACCCTCTCGAAGCTTGGTCTGGCGGGGCTGCGGCTGGGGATGCTGGCCGGCAGTACCGCCTGGATCGGGCAGCTCGACAAGCTCCGGCTGCCCTACAACATCAACGTGCTGACGCAGGTTGCCGCCGCCTTCGCCCTGGACCATGTCGACGTGCTGGAAGGTCAGGCGGATCGGATCGTCACCGAGCGAGCCGTGCTGCAGGGCGCGCTCCAGGCCCTGCCAGGGGTTGAGGTCTTCCCCAGTCGGGCCAATTTCCTCACTTTCCGGGTGGCGGATGCGCCCGCGACATTCGTCGGGCTGAGGCATGCCGGCGTGCTCATCAAGAACCTCCACGGCGCGCATCCGCTGCTGGAACACTGCCTGCGTGTCACCGTCGGCACGCCGGAGGAGAACCGGCGCTTTCTGGCGGCGATCGCGGCGGTGTTGGGACATCGGGAGACTGGCAATGACACATGAGGATGGCGTGATGCAGAGCCGGGTGGCGGAAGTGCGCCGCGACACCCTCGAGACGCGCATCCGGGTGCGTGTGGATCTCGACGGCTCGGGCCGGTCGCAGCTCGCGACCGGCATCGGTTTCTTCGACCACATGCTCGATCAGGTGGCGCGGCACGGTCTGTTCGACCTCGAAGTCGAGGCGCAGGGCGACCTTCACATCGATGGCCATCACACCGTCGAGGACGTCGGGATCACCCTGGGCCAGGCGTTCTCCCGCGCGCTGGGCGACAAGAAGGGCCTGCGCCGCTACGGTCACGCGTACGTGCCGCTCGACGAGGCCTTGTCCCGGGTGGTGGTCGACCTGTCGGGGCGCCCGGGCCTGGATTTCAACGTGCCCTTCACGGCAGGCATGATCGGGACCTTCGATACCCAGCTGGCGCACGAATTTTTCCAGGGCTTCGTCAATCACGCCCTCGTCTCGCTGCACATCGATGCTCTCAAGGGAGAAAACGCGCACCACCAGGCCGAGACCGTGTTCAAGGCTTTCGGTCGCGCGCTGCGCATGGCTGTGGAACGCGATCCGCGCAGCGCCGGCCAGCTGCCTTCCACCAAGGGCGCCCTGTGAGGGCCTGAGATCATGCGAATCGCGGTCATCGACTACGGTATGGGCAACCTGCGTTCCGTGGCCCGTGCCCTGGAACGCGTGGCGCCGGATCACGAGGTGGTGGTCACCAGCGAGCCCGGGGTTGTCCTCGCGAGCGACCGCGTGGTGTTCCCGGGTCAGGGGGCGATGCCCGACTGCATGCGAGAACTCGACGCGCGGGGTCTGCGCGGTGCGGTGCTGGAGGCGGCGCGCACCCGGCCTTTCCTCGGCATCTGCATCGGCCTGCAGATGCTGTTCGAGCGCAGCGAGGAGGGTGGCGTGGCGGGTCTGGCCCTGCTGCCGGGCGAGGTCCGGCGCTTTGTCTCGGCCGACATGGTGGATGCCGCGGGACGGACGCTGAAGGTGCCGCACATGGGCTGGAACACCGTCCACCAGACCAGGATGCACCCGCTGTGGGAGGGTATTTCCCAGGATGAGCGCTTCTATTTCGTCCACAGCTATCACGTCGTGCCAGCCTCGGATGAACTGGTGGCGGCGCGTACGCCGTACCCCGCGCCCTTCGTCAGCGCGGTTAGCGTGGGCAACATTTTCGCGGTACAGTTTCACCCGGAAAAAAGCCACAGCGCCGGGCTCAGGCTGCTCGCCAATTTCATTGCGTGGAACGTGGGCGCGAGAGACCCTCGACTCCAGGTCCACCATGCCGCCGGAGCTTCCTGACTCCGGTCCATCACGCCATACGGGTCATCAAAGCACTTCCCCCCTGCGGGGCGCCAGCGCGTCGAGGAAACCATGTTGATCATTCCAGCCATAGACCTGAAGGACGGTCACTGCGTCCGGCTCAAGCAGGGCGAAATGGATCAGGCCACGGTGTTCTCGGAGGACCCCGCTGCCATGGCCCGCCACTGGCGTGACCAGGGCGCGCGCCGCCTGCATCTGGTGGACCTGAACGGCGCTTTTGCAGGAAAGCCGCGCAATGAGGAGGCCGTAAAGGCCGTGATAGAGGCTGTCGGCGAGGACATGCCGGTGCAGCTCGGCGGCGGCATCCGCGATCTCGACACCATCGAGCGCTATCTGGACGACGGCGTCAGCTACGTCATCATTGGCACGGCGGCGGTGAAGACCCCGGGTTTTCTGCACGATGCCTGCTACGCCTTTCCCGGTCACATCATGGTTGCGCTTGACGCCAAGGCCGGAAAGGTGGCCGTCGACGGCTGGTCCAAGATGACCGGACACGATGTCGTCGACCTGGCCCAGAAGTTCCAGGACTACGGCGTCGAGGCCATCATCTACACCGACATCGGGCGTGACGGCATGCTCACCGGCGTCAACGTGGAAGCGACGGTGGCGCTGGCGCGCGCCCTCACCGTGCCGGTGATCGCAAGCGGCGGCATCGCCTCGCTCCAGGACGTGCGGGCTCTCTGCGCCGTGTCCCGGGAGGGCATCTCCGGAGCCATCTCCGGGCGCGCCCTCTACGAGGGAACACTCGACTTCAAGCAGGCCCAGTCGCTCGCCGACGCGCTGCTGCCGGGCGCCTGACGGGCGCCCAGACCCCGGACCCTGTCGCCATGGCGCTCGCCACCCGGATCATCCCCTGCCTGGACGTCAACGCCGGCCGGGTCGTGAAAGGCGTGAATTTCGTCGGCCTGCGCGACGCTGGTGATCCGATCGAAATCGCGCGTCGTTACGACGAGCAGGGGGCGGACGAGATCACCTTCCTGGACATTACTGCCAGTTCGGACGACCGCGATACCATGGTGCACGTGGTGGAGCAGGTGGCGGCCCAGGTCTTCATACCCCTTACCGTCGGCGGCGGGGTTCGTGCCGTGGCCGATGTGCGGCGCCTTCTCAACGCGGGCGCCGACAAGGTCAGCATCAACACCGCGGCGGTGCAAAACCCGGCGTTGGTCGAGGAGGCGGCGGGCCGTTTCGGCTCCCAGTGCATCGTGGTGGCCGTGGATGCGCGCCGCGTACCCGGCGAAGGCAGCCCCCGCTGGGAGGTCTTCACCCATGGCGGCCGCCGCCCGACCGGCCTCGATGCGGTCGAGTGGGGTCTGCGCATGCAGACAGCGGGAGCGGGTGAGATCCTGTTGACCAGCATGGACCGCGACGGCACCCGGATGGGCTTCGATCTGGAACTGACACGCGCCTTCTCCAGTGCGCTCGAGATTCCGATCATCGCCAGCGGTGGTGTCGGCACCCTGGACCATCTGGTCGCTGGCGTGCTCGAGGGCAAGGCCGATGCTGTTCTGGCGGCCAGCATCTTCCACTACGGCGAGTTCACGGTTGGACAGGCCAAGCGCCACATGGCCGCCCACGGCATCGAGGTGCGGCTTTGAGCGCATGGATGGAGGAGGTGCGCTGGACGGCCGACGGTCTCGTGCCCGTCATCGCACAGGACGCAGTCTCCGGACGGGTGCTGATGTTCGCCTACATGAATCGGGAGGCGCTGGCCCTGACTGTGCAGACCGGGGAGGCGCACTACTGGTCGCGATCCAGGGGCCGGCTGTGGCATAAGGGAGAGGAATCCGGGCACGTCCAGCGCGTCGAGTCGCTCGACCTGGATTGTGATGGCGACGTGCTGCTGGCCCGCGTATCCCAGGGCGGCGGCATTGCCTGCCACACCGGGCGGGAGAGCTGTTTCTTCAGGCGTCTGGTGGACGGCGTCTGGGAACCGGTCGACCCTGTGCTGCAGGATCCTGCCGAAATCTATCGCAAGGGCTGATGGAACCCCTGACCATGATCGACGCTGAAATCCTCGAGCGCCTGGCGGTCACGCTCGAGGCCCGCAAGGGTGCACCCTCGGGCTCCTCCTATGTCGCCACGCTCTACGCCAAGGGCACAGATTCCATTCTCAAGAAAATCGGCGAGGAGGCCGCCGAGACCATAATCGCCGCCAAGGGCGGTGATAAACTGCAGATCGTCCGCGAAACGGCCGACCTGTGGTTCCACTGCCTGGTCATGCTGTCCCACAACGGGCTCGGACCCGGCGATGTGCTCGCCGAGCTGCGCCGCCGTGAGGGAGTGTCCGGCCTCGAGGAGAAGGCGGCCAGGCAAGGTTGAGTGACCATGAATTCCGATCCTAACTGCATCTTCTGCAAGATTGTCCGGGGCGAGGTGCCCAGCCGAAAAGTCCACGAAGACGAGGAGATTCTCGCCTTCCACGACATCGATCCGGTGGCGCCGGTGCACATTCTGGTCATCCCGAAGACGCACATTCCCTCGATGGCCGAGTTGTCCGGTGAACACGCTGGGGTGGTCGGGCGGATGATGGTCATGGCGGGCAGGCTTGCCGCGGAGCAGGGGTCGCCTGAAGGATTTCGCGTTATCGTCAACACGGGGCGCATCGGGCGGCAGGACGTCTATCATCTTCACATGCACGTGATCGGAAGCACCCAGCCTTTGCCGGGTATGATCGCGCGAACGCAAACACAGGGGTCCTGAGGACCCGATCACTGGAGGCAGGGACATGGGAAGCTTCAGCATCTGGCATTGGTTGATCGTTCTCCTTGTGGTGGTGCTGATTTTCGGCACCAAGAAGCTGCGTAACCTCGGGCAGGACCTCGGTGGCGCGGTCAAGGGCTTCAAGGAAGGCATGAAGGGTGACGAGGACAAGTCTGCCGCGGCCGGCAAGATCGAAGGCGCCGGAGCCGGGCAGACCATCGATGCCGAGGTGAAGGAAAAGTCCAAGGCCTGAGTCGTTTCCTGCGGCGTCTCCCCGGGGAGCAAACGTGTTAGACATCGGGTTGTCCGAAATGATGGTCATCGGCGTGGTGGCGCTGGTGGTGATCGGGCCGGAACGGCTGCCGAAGGTGGCCAAGACGGTTGGCCATCTGGTCGGGCGGATGCAGCGCTATGTCGCCGACGTCAAGGCGGACATCAATCGCGAGGTCGAGATGTCCGAGTTGAAGGACCTCAAGAAGACCATGGACGATGCGGCCTCGACGATGAACACCGCCATGTCCGCCCATGTCAACGAGATCTCCGATGAAATCCGCAAGACCGAGCAGGAGTTCAGCCGCCTGTCGAACCCGATGCTGCATTTCGGTCTGGCGGCCAGCGCCGTTTCCGCGCCGGTGAACCAGCCATCCGCTCCCGATGCCGAGGATCTCGAGGCCCCGTCCCAGATGGAACTGGGGCTTGGCGAAGCTGGTTCCGCAGACAATCCCTCCGCCTCCCCGGCCAGCCGGACCTGATCCCGAGCGGCCTGGCCTGATGCCGCACCACCACGACCGCGTCTTCAATGAGTGAGCCGGACACCTTCCTGTCGCACCTGATCGAACTGCGAGATCGCCTGCTCAAGGCGCTCGGTGCGGTGATCCTGGTATTTCTGCCGTGTTTCTTCTTCGCGCCGCAGCTCTACGACGCCCTTGCGCAGCCTCTCATGGCCGCCCTGCCCGAAGGCGCACACATGATTGCCACGGGCGTCGTCACGCCCTTCCTGGTCCCGGTCAAGGTGGCCATGATGGTTGCAGTGTGCGTCGCTCTGCCGGTCATCCTCTATCAGGCCTGGGCCTTCGTCGCCCCCGGGCTGTACGCCCACGAGAAGCGCTTCGTTCTGCCACTGATCGTGGCAAGCTCGTTCCTGTTTTTCGCGGGGATGGCGTTCTGCTATTTCTTCGTCTTCGGCGTGGTCTTCAAGTTCGTCTACTCCATCGCCCCGAAGAGCATCGAGGTGGCGCCCGACATCGAGAACTACTTCAGTTTCGTCCTGGGAATGTTCTTCGCGTTCGGGGTCACCTTCGAGGTCCCGGTGGCGGTGGTCCTTCTGGTCAAGATGAAGATGGTCACGGTGGCCAAGCTCAAGGAGATCCGCCCCTACGTCATCGTTGGGGCCTTCGTCGTGGCCGCCGTGGTGACGCCGCCGGACGTCGTCTCCCAGATCATGCTCGCCATCCCGCTCTGGTTCCTCTACGAGGTGGGGATCGTCGTCGGCGGGTTCATCGAGCGCTCGGCAGCACGGTCCCAGGCGACCTGACTCGCCGTCTTGGCCCAGGCATCACTCCTCGGGCTGCGCCCTCATCTGTGGCGGTCGTTTCCCCACGAGGACACTGATCTGCAGGGCCTTGCCGTTGCGCATCACGGTCAAGGCCGCACGCTTCCCCGGCTGTAGCGCGGCGATCAGATGGAGCATGGAGGACGAATCCGTGACATGTTTCCCCTCGACGGCCGTCAGGATGTCCCCCGGACGGATTCCCGCCTGCTCCGCAGGACTGTCGTGGATCACCCCTGCAATCAAGGTGCCATCAGTCGAATCGAGCTTGAACGATTCGGCGAGTTCGGGCGTCAGTTCCTGCATCTCCACGCCGATCCAGCCGCGCGTCACCATCCCGGTTGCGATGATCTGATCCATTACTTCCTTCGCGAGGCTGACGGGAATGGCGAAGCCGATGCCCATGCTGCCCCCGTTGCGTGAGTAGATCGCCGTATTGATGCCCACCAGATTTCCGGAGGTGTCCACCAGTGCACCGCCCGAATTCCCAGGGTTGATGGCGGCATCGGTCTGAATGTAGTTCTCGAAGGTGCTCAGCCCGACGTGGCTGCGCCCGAGACCGCTGACGATGCCCATGGTGACGGTCTGCCCGAAGCCGAAGGGGTTGCCTATCGCCAGCACCACGTCGCCCACACGCACCGCGTCCGGTTGCGCGAAGGTCATTGCCGGAAGGTCCGCAACGGCGACCTTGAGCACGGCGAGATCGGATTCCGGATCTGTGCCGACCACCTTTGCCGCGAGCTTCCGTCCGTCGGACAGCGCGATTTCGATGCCGTCCGCACCCTCGATGACGTGATGGTTGGTGAGGATGAAGCCGCTCGCACCGACGATCACTCCGGACCCGAGGCTGGACGAACGCTGCGGCTCTTCGTCGGGTGCCTCACCGAAGAATCTGCGGAAAAACGGGTCCTTCATCAGCGGGTGCCGTGGTGTCCTGATGTCCTTGGTGGTGTAGACGTTGACCACGGCGGCAGACGCCCTCTCGGCTGCCTGGCGATAGGAACTCGCAGTACCAACCGCAGGCGCTGCAGGTTGCCCCGCCTCGCGTATGGTGACGACGTTGCCACCACGCCCCAGGGAACCCAGCAGATCGGGGCGAAGGGTGCCCGTCACGAATGCCACAGCAAGTGTGATCGTGACGGCCTGGGCAAAGACGAGCCAGAGCTTTCTC
>JBEICA010000319.1:0-3856 GCA_040373665.1 Burkholderiales bacterium
GGATTTCTAAAACCTTGACTACTGCCTTTTCGGACTTTCCTCCTCGCATTACGCCGTCGATGATATAGCCTTCGCGCAGTGGAAGCTTTAAGGCCTCGTCTAGTTAGGGAGTGACGTCCTGCGGTTCGACGCCGATGTAGCCGCGGGTGACCGAGCCCGAGGCCACGATCTGATCCATCACCTGGCGCACCGTGGAGGTGGGTATCGCGAAGCCGATGCCCAGCGAGCCGCCGCTGCGCGAGTAGATCGCGGTGTTGATGCCGATGAGGCGGCCTGCGCTGTCGACGAGGGCGCCGCCCGAATTGCCGGGGTTGATGGCCGCATCGGTCTGGATGAAGTTCTCGAAGGTGTTGATGCCGAGCTGGTTGCGCCCCAGCGCGCTGACGATGCCCATGGTGACGGTCTGGCCGACGCCGAACGGATTGCCCACGGCGAGCACGACGTCGCCGACCCGGGCCGAGTCGGAGTTGCCGAACTCGATGGCCGGCAGACCCTGGAGCGAGACGCGCAGCACGGCGAGGTCGGTCTCGGGGTCGCTGCCGACGAGCCTGGCCTTGGCCCGCCGGCCATCCGAGAGCAGCGCCTCGATCTCGTCGGCCGACTCCACGACGTGATGGTTGGTGAGCACCAGTCCGTCGGCCGAGACGATCACGCCCGACCCCAGGCTGGAGGTCTGCTGCCGCTGGGTGAACTGCTCGCCGAAGAAACGCCGCAGCAGCGGGTCGTTGAGCAGCGGGTGATCGCGCGGCACCCGGGCCTGCTTGGTGGTGTAGATGTTGACCACCGAGGCGGTGGCGCGCCTGGCCCCCTCGCTGTATGAAAGAATCGTGGCGTCGCGGCGCGCATCGGCCGTGCCGGCACCCGGTGCTGCGGGGCGGGGCGGATCGCCGAGTCGGCCGGGCAGCCACTGCGGCTGGAAGGTTGCCACCACGAACACCGCGGCCAGCAAGACGGTGACTGCCTGGGCGAACAACAGCCAGAAGGTGCGGAGCATGGGAAGCGATGGACGGACGGGGGCTGCGGATGCCGGGGCCGGCGTGCTGCGGCGCAAGGTGGAGTCGTGGTTGGCCGCGTGCCTGGAGCCCGACCGTTTCAAGGATTATTGCCCAAACGGACTGCAGGTGGAAGGAACGCCCCGGGTGGCGTTCGTGGCCAGCGGCGTGACGGCCAGTCTTGCCTTCATGCGCGCCGCTGCCCGCGCCGGTGCCGACACCCTGCTGGTGCACCACGGGTGGTTCTGGCGAGGCGAGGACCCCCGGGTGGTCGGCCCGCAGCGCGAACGTCTGGCGCTGGCGCTGGGGCGCCGGATGAACCTCTTCGCCTACCACCTGCCCCTGGACGTGCATCCCGAGCTCGGCAACAACGCGCAACTCGCCCTGCGCCTGGGCTGGCGCATCGACGGGCGTTTCGGCGACGAAGGCCTGGGGTGCTGGCACGACCTGCCGGCCGCGCAGCCGCTGCCGGCGGTCGTGTCGGGCATCGGCGCGGCCCTCGGCCGCGAGCCGCTGCTGCTCGGACGCAGCCCGCGGCGGGTGCGGCGCGTGGCCTGGTGCACCGGTGCCGCGCAGGACATGATCGTTCTTGCCGCCCGGGCCGGCGCCGATGTCTTCGTCAGCGGCGAGGTCGCCGAGCGGACCACGCATCTGGCCCGCGAGCTCGGCATCGCCTACGTGGCTGCCGGCCACCATGCCACCGAGCGCTACGGTGTGCAGGCCCTGGGCGCCCGGCTGGCGGCCGACCTCGGGCTCAGGCACCGGTTCTTCGACGATCCCAATCCGGTCTGACCCGCCGCCGCGCCGGCAGCCGCGGCCCGATTTCGGGCTGCGCCCATGGGGCGATTTTCTGTTGTGCACCGCAATCGGATAAAATCCGCCGTTGTCCGAGCGACGGGTGAAGCGGCGCGGGTGGCATGCCTTCGCGGTCGTGCCTGCGCGCAAGCTCGCCGGCGTCCCGGACATTTCCCCGATCTACCCGCCACCAGGACATCCCGTCATGAGCGAATCCTCCCTCCTGCCAGACGACCCCGCGCGCCGCAATGCGCTCTTGGCCACCTGCACAGTGGGAGCGGTAGGCGGAGCGGCGGTGGCCTGGCCTTTCCTCAAGAGCCTCAAGCCGTCCGAGCGTGCGTTGGCCGCCGGCGCGCCGGTCGAGATCGACATCGGCAGCATGGTCCCGGGCGAGCTCAAGCGCGTCGAGTGGCGCGGCAAGCCGGTCTGGGTCGTGCGCCGCACGCCCGAGATGCTCGAAACCCTCAAGAAAACCGAGCCGCAGGTCGCCGATCCCGGGTCGGTCCGCACCGCCTATCCCACGCCCGACTACGCCAAGAACCCGCATCGCTCGATCAAGCCCGAGTTCCTCGTGGTGGTGGGCATCTGCTCGCACCTGGGCTGCTCCCCCTCCGAGAAATTCGCGCCGGGCGCGCAGCCTTCGCTGCCCGACGACTGGGCGGGCGGCTTCCTGTGCCCCTGCCACGGATCCACCTTCGACATCGCCGGCCGCGTGTTCAAGAACAAGCCCGCCCCCGACAATCTCGAGGTGCCGCCGCATACCTATCTGAGCGACACCCGCCTGCTCATCGGCGAAGACAAGAAGGCCTGAGGGAAGAACGCACATCATGGCAGCCGAAAAGCAACTTCCGCCCAACGCCCCGGTGCTCGACAAGACCCTCGCCTGGGTCGACGCGCGCTTCCCGCTCACCGCCACCTGGAAGGCGCACCTCTCCGAGTACTACGCGCCCAAGAACTTCAACTTCTGGTACTTCTTCGGCTCGCTGGCCATCCTGGTGCTGGTCATCCAGATCCTCACCGGGATCTTCCTGGTCATGCACTACAAACCCGACGCCTCGCTGAATTCCGCCGGCGTCCCGGTGGCCTTCGCCAGCGTCGAGTACATCATGCGCGACGTGCCCTACGGCTGGCTGGTCCGCTACATGCACTCCACCGGCGCCTCGGCGTTCTTCGTCGTGGTCTACCTGCACATGTTCCGCGGCCTGCTCTACGGCTCGTACCGCAAGCCGCGCGAACTGGTCTGGATCTTCGGCTGCGCGATCTTCCTGTGCCTGATGGCCGAGGCCTTCATGGGCTATCTGCTGCCCTGGGGTCAGATGTCGTACTGGGGCGCCCAGGTCATCGTGAACCTGTTCGCGGCCATCCCCTTCATCGGTCCCGACCTCTCCGTCTGGATCCGCGGTGACTACGTCGTCAGCGACGCCACCCTGAACCGCTTCTTCTCGTTCCACGTGATCGCGGTGCCGCTGGTGCTGCTGGGCCTCGTCGCGGCGCACATCGTCGCGCTGCACGAGGTCGGCTCCAACAACCCCGACGGCGTCGACATCAAGGCCCGCAAGGACGCCACCGGCAAGCCGCTCGACGGCATACCCTTCCACCCCGACTACACGGTTCACGACATCCTCGGGGTGTCGGTGTTCCTCATCCTTTTCTCGGCGGTGGTGTTCTTCTCGCCCGAGCTGGGCGGCTACTTCCTCGAGTTCAACAACTTCATCCCGGCCGACCCCCTCAAGACCCCGGCGCACATCGCGCCGGTCTGGTACTTCACGCCGTTCTACTCGATCCTGCGGGCAACCACCGACGAGTTCCTGCTGTACTGGATGACGCCGTTCCTCATCCTGTACTCGCTGCTCGTGATCGCCAGCGCCCGGCGCACGATCTTCAAGCTGATCGCCCCGGCGGTCAGCCTTGTGCTGATCGCAGGTTTCTTCGCGGCCGACGCCAAGTTCTGGGGCGTGGTGGCGATGGGCGTTTCAGTCCTGATCTTCGTCGCGATGCCCTGGCTCGACAACAGTCCGGTGCGCTCGATCCGCTACCGCCCCGACTGGCACAAGTGGGTCTACGGAACC